>JAISNR010000111.1 GCA_031276135.1 Eubacteriales Family XIII. Incertae Sedis bacterium
GCTGATCGCGAAGAAGCCCCTGCGGGAATACGGCATGACAGAGGAACAGATCGACGCGTTTACGAAATCCACCGTGGAGAACCAGCAGCGGCTGCTCGTGAACAACTACGTATTTCTGGAGGACGGTGAGCTTCGCGAGATCTTCGCGAATTTGTATTGAACATGGATGCGGCCGGGCGCGAAGCCGAGGGTGCCCTCTGCGGTGTGCGGATACTGGACTTCACCACGCTCCTTCCGGGGCCTTTCGCAACGATGCATCTGGCGGACATGGGGGCGGAGGTGCTGCGCGTCGTCACGGCGACGCGGCACGACCTGCTGGACACGCTGCCGCCTCTGATCGAGGGCGAAACCTATTCCGCCGCGTCGGCACAGCTTTCCCGCAATAAGCGTTCTATTCTGTTGAACCTGCGCGAGCCCGCCGCCGTCGGGCTTGTGAAACGGCTGGTGTCGCACTACGACATCGTCGTGGAGCAGTTCCGACCCGGCGCGATGGCGAAGCTGGGCCTCGGTTACGAGGCCCTGTCCGCCGTCAACCCGCGCCTGATCTACTGCGCGCTGACGGGATACGGCCACGGCAATTCCATGTCCCTTCGCGCGGGACACGACATCAATTACCTGTCGCTTGGCGGCGTGGCGGGTTACTCGGGCCGGAGGGACGAGGGGCCGAGTCTGAACGGCATTCAGATCGCGGATGTGGCCGCCGGCTCCGGAAACGCGATGATCGCGATCCTGGCCGCCGTGATCTGCCGCACGCGGAGCGGCAAGGGCCAGTTTTTGGACATTTCCATGACGGACGGCGTGATGGCCTTTCACGCCATGTGGGGCGCGAACTGCCTCTGTTCGGGGGAATCCCCCGAGCGGGAAAGCACCCTGCTCAACGGCGGAACCCTGTACGATTACTACGAAACCGAGGACGGACGCCACATCTCCTTCGGCGGACTCGAACCCAAGTTCTGGGAATCTTTCTGCCGTGTTTTGGGCCGGGAGGACTGGATTCCCCTGACCGTGGACGCGGGTCCTGCGGTCAAGGCCGAGGTGCGACGCATTTTTCGCACCCGGGATCTGGCTCATTGGCTCGAGGCCTTTCGCGATGCCGATGCCTGCATCGAGCCGGTGCTTGCGCCCGGCGAAGCCCTGCAAAGCCGCCTGGCCCGCGAGCGGGAGATGACGGTGGACGTTCCCGCGGGCGAAGGCCGCACGCTCAAACAGATGGGCAGTCCCTACAAATTCTCCGAAACCCCCGTGCAATTCCGCCATGCGGGCCGGCCGCCCTCTCTCGAAGAAACAAAGACGGTCCTGCGCGAGTTCGGTTGCACGGAATCCGAGATCGAGGAATTGGCCGCCTGCGGCGCGCTGCAATAGGCATGCCATGGCATTGCGGTTTCGACGAACAATCGCACGCAGGAGAACGATGTGTTGATTGAGCGCATATTTTACGGCAGGCGGGATTATCTCGCCGTATTGTTTGGCTGTCTTCCGCAGGATGAAGAACAGCCTTTCCGCGTCTCACAAATCCCTCACAATCTTGCGGTACAATTCCCCCATCAATTGCAATCAATGGGGAGGTGTTGAAAATGTTTGAAGAATGCCTTGATCGATCGGACCGCGCGGGATGCGCGGCGTCTGCTCGGGCGGAACGCGATTTCTGCCCCGGCGCGTTTCACGGCGATGCGTCGGCTGCGGTTCCCGCCGTCCGGCCGCATCGCGTCCGCAGGCGCAGACACGGGCGGAGGATGCGCGTTCTCATGTGGCCGATGATGGCCGTTTGCATGGCCTTGTCCTGCGCCTTCGGCTTTATCGGCGGCAGCCTGTCCGTCCGGACGGCGGGGGCCTCCGCCGCAGACGCTACGGCGGCGCTTTCCGGGTCCGTCGTCCGCACTGCGGCGATTGACGCTGCCGGCCGTTCCGTCATGAGCGTTCCTGCGGTCGCCGCCGCGGTCAAACGCAGCGTCGTGGAGATCACGACCGAAACGGTGATCCGAAACGGCAGGATGGGGCAGCTCATCAGCGCGGGCGCGGGCAGCGGCGTCATCGTTTCGGCGGACGGCTTCATCGCCACGAATTACCATGTGGTCCACGGCGCCCGAAGCATCACGGTGCGGCTCGCCGACGGCGTCGAATATGCCGCCGAAATCAAAGGGGTTGACGCCAAAACCGACCTCGCGGTTTTGAAGATCGGCGCGACGGGCCTTACGCCGGCCGTATTCGGCGATTCTGCGAAACTCACCGTCGGCGACGCCGCCATCGCGGTGGGCAACCCGCTCGGCGAATTGGGCGGCACCGTCACAAGCGGCATCATCTCCGCGCTCGACCGGGAGATCACCATTGACGGCGAAACGATGTCGCTTCTGCAGACCGACGCGGCGATCAACTTCGGAAATTCCGGCGGCGGCCTGTTCAATCTGTACGGCGAACTGATCGGAATCGTCAATGCCAAATCCTCCGGATCCGACATCGAGGGTCTTGGCTTCGCCATTCCGGTCAATGCGGCGCGGGCGGTGATCGCGCAATTGACGGAAAACGGCTATGTGAAGGGCCGGATCAGCACGGGACTTACGCTCGTGGATATTCAAAACGCGCAAACCGCCATGATGTACCGCGTGAGCCGGCTCGGCCTGTACATCGCCGAATCGTCTGCCGCCTCGCTCCAATCCGGCGACAGGATCACTGCGGTAAACGGTGCGCCGATCACGGACCTCGCGAGCTTCAACGCCGCGCTGAACGGGCTTTCCGTGGGCGACAGCGTCAAGATCACCGTTTCCAGGAACGGAAGAAGCGTCGTTGCGGACATCGTTTTGACGGAATCGAAGGACGGCATCATATGACGCGTGCCGTGTCTAGCCCGTCCGCCCGTGCTTCTCGGCCAATCCGCGCAACCAAGCCGCGGATTCCGGCGTGAAGGCGTCTGCGGACGCCGTCCAGACCCAGTTCCCCTCGGGCACGCCGGGCGTGTTCATGCGCGCGTCCGCGCCGAGGAACCACACGTCTTGCAAGGGCAGGATGGTCCACATGGCCGGCGCGGCGTACAGCGTTTCGATGACGGTCGTGCAGGTCTCCTTGACGCGGCGGTCGAACGCGGCCTCCGCGCCGGCCCCCGCCTCGGTTTTCGTCCCGGCGCCGGCCTCCGCTTTCGGCCGCTGCGGGGTCCCGGCCGTCCGGTCCGCCGCGCGCAGCCGCTCGGAAACCCAGCTCGCGAGCGTATCGTTGTCGTGCGTGCCCGTGTAGAACACCTGCAAAAACGCGTCGTCCGAGGGTTTTTCCGCCGCACCGCCGTCTTGCGCGGTTTCTTTGTCCGCGCCGCGCTCCGGATCGCCTTCGCGCGTCGCCCGGGCCGCGGCCTCCATCTCGTCCGCGTGGAATTGATAGACCTTCATGCCGGGCCACGCAAAGGTGTTGCGCAAGGCGTTCACGCTCGGCGTGATCACGCCGAGGTCCTCCGCCAGCATCGGAAGCGGGCCGAGCGCGGCCTCGACGGCCTCGAAGAGCGCCTTGCCGGGACCTTTGCGCCAATTGCCCTCCCGCGCCGTTTTCGCGTTTGCGGGAATCTCCCAGCAGGCCTCGAAGCCGCGGAAGTGATCGAGGCGCAGGAAATCGTAGAGCTGCAGATTGCGGCGGAAGCGCTCGATCCACCAGCTGTAGCCCTGCCGCCCGTTCGCCTCCCAGAGAAACACGGGATTGTTCCAATTCTGACCGTCCTCGGTGAACGCATCGGGCGGAACGCCGCCCGATTTTCGCATGCGCCCGTTCTCGTCCAAATCGAAGATGCTCCTGTGCGCCCAGGTGTCGCAGCTCGACGCGGAAACGTAGATCGGCAGATCCCCGAGGATCGAGATGCCGCGCTTGGCGGCGTAAGCCTTGAGCGCGCCCCACTGTTTCATGAAGATATATTGCAGGAAGGCGTGGAAAACGATGGGCCGCGCGAGCTGTTTCCTATGGCGCGCGAGTTCCTGCGGATCGCGGTCGCGCAGGGCCTTCGGCCATTCCTGCCACGGCTCGCCGTCCCGCGCCTCGCTTATGGCGCGGTGGAGGCAGTAGTCGGGGAGCCATGCCGCGTTCTTGTTGCAAAAATCCGCGAAAGCGGGATCCTCCCGGTCGAAAGCCGCAAAGGCCTTTTCGAGCAGGGGGAGCTTGTGGGCGCGCGCGCGCGCAAAGTCCGCGCGGTTCCCGCTTCCGCCCGTCACGAGGCTTTGCAATACCCGTGCGGTCAGGTTCTGCTTGGGCAGCTCGCCCTCCGCCAAAAGCCCCGTCTTGACCAAATCGTCCGTGTCGATCAAGAGCTCGTTGCCCGCAAAGGCCGAAGCGCCCGAATACGGGGAATTGCCGCCGCCGGCCGCCGTGATGGGAAGCAGCTGCCAGATCCGCTGGCCGGCGGAAGCGAGATAGTCGCAGAAATCGTAGGCCGCCTTGCCGAAATCGCCGCAGCCCGTTTCGGAGGGCAGGGAGGTGATGTGGCAGAGCACGCCGGCGGCCCGCGGCAGGCTTTTCATGACGAGGCTCGCGGGATCGGCCTTTCGGATGTACACGATCTTGCTTTCGAGCGGGCCGACCCGCACGCGGAGCAGGTCCGGCGCGCGGCCGCCCCAGGAGTCCGGATCGCCGCCCGCCCAGAACGGCGTCTCGTCGCGGACCGCCGTTTCCGACGCGCTCGCGTCCGCGTGCTCCGGCGTGAGGACGCTGCCCGAAAGCAGTTCCACGAACACCGTTTCATCCCGCGAAAGCGCGATCGGCGCTTCTTCGCTCTCGTCGCGCGAAGCGTTCAACAGCACGACGGCGCGCTCGCGTCCGCCGTGCCGGCCGAACGCGTATATATGCCGATAGCCGCCGCAGGAAACGAATTCCCCCTTTCGGAACAGATCGTATTCCGCGCGCAGGTTGCCGAGCTGACGATATCTTTCTAGAATTTCCCAATCTTCGCGGCCCCAGGGGAAGGGTATGCGGTTGTGGGGATCGTCAAAGCCCTCCGCGCCGGCTTCGTCGCCGTAAAACACGGAGGGAACGCCCGGAAATGTCATCTGCCAAGCGGAGAGCAGCGTCAGCCGGCGCTTGGCCAAATCCCGCTGCGCCTCGTCCATCCGGTAGCTTTGCTTCTGCCAGTCGCTGTGCTCCGCACCGATGGGCGCCTCGCCCAGAACCGAAAGGACGCGCGGCTTGTCGTGGCTGCCGATCAGATTCAGACAGGAGAAGAAGTATTCCCGCGGATAGTTTTCATACAGGCTCATGACGCGGGCATGCACCTCGGCGGGCGCGATGCGGCCCAGCGCGAAATCCAGACTCCAGTCGCGAAACGGATAATTCATTGTGGAATCAAGTTCCATTCCAAGAAGATATTGACGCATGACGCCGTAGCTCGTCTTGTTGGAGGCGTCCTCCCAGACCTCGCCCAGAAGCACGCTGCCCGGGTCCGTTTCCTTCATGGCCTTTCGTATTTCGCATATGAATTCGTCGGGCAGCTCGTCGGCCACGTCGAGCCGCCAACCCCGCGCGCCGGCCTTGATCCAGTGCCGCACCACGCTGTCGTCGTCGCCGAAGATGAAGGCGCGGTAGCTCGGGTTCGTTTCCTCGACGTTCGGCAGATCGGCCACGCCCCACCAGCATTCGTAGCCCTCCTTGTCGTGGTTGAAGCGATACCAGGACCGGTAAGGCGAATCCTTGGATTGCCACGCGCCGAGGGAAGGGTAGTTGCCGTATTTGTTGAAGTAGATGCTGTCCGCTCCCGTGTGGCTGAACACGCCGTCCAGTATGATGGATATCCCGCAATCCCGCGCCTCCTTCGCGAGCAGACGGAAGGACGCCTCATCCCCGAAGCCGGGATCGATCTTCATGTAGTCGGCCGTGTCGTATTTGTGATTGCTGGCGGCCTCGAATATGGGATTCAGATAGAGGATGGTGACGCCGAGGCTCTTCAGGTAGGAAAGCTTCTCCCGAATGCCCGTGAGCGTACCGCCGAAGAAGGGCCAGCGCACGATCCAGCCTCTGTCGTCCTTGTACAAAAATGGGGCATCTCTCCAATCGCTCTGCAAGATCCGCGTCGGCCCCCGCCGGTCGTCCGCGTGCTGCGCGTCGAAGAAGCGTTCCTTCCAATCGCTCCCCCGCGCGAACCTGTCCACGAAGATCTGATAGACGAGGCCCTCCTTCCACCACACGGGAACGGGATTGTCCGCGTAGACCGTGAGCTGATAGGAGGGCGGGGGCGAAAACGCCTCCTTGCCCTCGCCGCCCCGGCTTTGCTCGTTGTTTCCGTAATAGCGCGTGACGCCGCTGCTCGCCGCTATGAAGTAGTACCAGATATTCCCGGGCGCGTCCGGCGTCGTATAGGTGCAGGCGTATCTTCGGCAGACGGCACCGCCGCCGGATGCGCCCGTTTCGCCGATCACGGACATCGGAACGAGGGTTTCGCCGACATCGCCAAACCATATCCGCAGCGTGCAGACGCAGTCGGCCGGCAGTCCTGTGACATCCAGCGAAAAGGCGACCGTCGTGCCGCAGGGGGCGGCGCCGAAGGGGAACCTGTAGCGCGGGAGATGCGAATTGTGATACAATGAAATTCTGTGCATGACAAACCTCTATTGATTTCTGATGAATTTGGATTTTTTGCACAGTCCGTCGTACAGGGCCGCATAGCGGCGTGCCGAGGTCTGCCAGCTGAAATCGGCGGCGCGGGCATTCTTTTGAATCCCGCTCCACGCGGTGCGGTCGCCGCGGCAGATGTCCGCGGCCTCCCGAATGGCGAAGAGCAATTCGTGCGCGTTGTAGTTCGCGAAGCTGAAACCCGTGCCCTCGCCCGTGAACCTGTTGTAGGGGACGACCGTGTCGCGCAGGCCGCCGGTTTCGCGGACGATCGGCACCGTGCCGTATTTCATCGCGATCATCTGCGTTATGCCGCAGGGCTCGAACTTCGACGGCATCAGGAGGATGTCGCCGCCCGCGTATATCCTGCGCGCCAGCGTTTCGTCAAAG
The DNA here is from genome assembly GCA_031276135.1 of Eubacteriales Family XIII. Incertae Sedis bacterium. Taxonomy (GTDB): domain Bacteria; phylum Bacillota; class Clostridia; order Peptostreptococcales; family Anaerovoracaceae; genus JAITLA01. The sequence goes on from JAISNR010000111.1 coordinate 6,958, forward strand.
GTGATGCGGACGGCGATCCGCTTCGGGTAGCGGTTCGCGAAGTAGTAGAACATCTCCTCGTAGCGCCAATCGCCCGTTCCGAGGACGGCCAGCTGCACATCCCCCTTGTACAGCAATTCCTCCAGGATGTGCGCGACCAGATCGAGGCCCTTTTGCTCGGTGAGGCGGCTCACGATCACGAGGAGCGGCATCTTTTCCTCTGCGGGCAGCGCGAGTTCCTCCCGCAGCTTCTTCTTGTTGAAAGCCTTGCCCTCGGCGTCGTCCGCATAGGGCCTGTAGAGCATCTCGTCGCGGGCGGGATCGTATTCGCCGTAATCGATGCCGTTCAGTATGCCGGTCAGGTTTCCCTCGCGCCAGCGCAGTACGCCGTCGAGCCCCTCGCCGAAGTAGGGCGTCGTGATCTCGCGCGCGTAGCTCGGGCTCACCGTCGTGATCGCGTCCGCGTAGAGCAACGCGCCCTTCAGGAAATTGACGGCGCCGCCGAAGGAAAGCCGGTCGCTCGCCGCGACATGTCCCCCCATGTCGAGGACGTCGTTCAAAAAATCGTACCCTGTTATCCCCTGATATTTCAGATTGTGGATGCTGATGACGGTCCGGATGTCGTAGTAATAGGGATGATCCCCGAAGTATTCCTTCAGCATGACGGGGATGAGGGCCGTATGCCAGTCGTTGCAGTGGATGATCTGCGGCTTGAAGCGTTCGAGATGCGTCAGGCAGAGCAGCGTCGCCTTGCAGAAGAACGCCGACCGTTCCTCGTCGTCGCCGTAGCCGTACAGCGAATCGCGCTTGAAATAGTGCTCGTTGTCGATGAAATAGTAGGTCACGCCCCTGTGTTCGAGCGTTTCGACGCCGCAATACTGCGTTCGCCAGCCCAGCTGCACCTGAAAGCTGAAGAGGTGCTTCATCTTGCCTCTGAACCTGCTCGGTATCGCGTCGTGTTTCGGCATGACGACGCGCACATCGTGCCCGTCCTCCTTCAGAAAGAAGGGCAGTGCGCCGCCGACGTCGCCGAGTCCTCCGCTCTTCGCGAAGGGCACTGCTTCAAAAATTGCGTACAATATGTTCATATTTGACCCCATTTCGCCGCCGCGCGGCGGTACAAATTGTAAAAAATGTTACATCACGCTTCTCTTTCCCAGCACCAAGGGCCTGTCGGCGCTGCCGCGGATGACCGCGCCGTCCGCGATGGTCACAAACTTATCCGCTATGACGTTCTCCACGACGGCGCCGCGTCCGATGACGCTGCGCTGCATGACGACGCTGTCCTTGACGACCGCTTCCTCCCCGACCTGTACGCCGGGGAAAAGGACGCTGTTTTCCACGCGCCCCCGAATCGTGCATTCGTTCGGAATCAACGCATTGCTCGTGGCCGATCCGCTGTAATAGCGCGTCGGCGCGCCGTCGCGCACCTTGGTGTAGACGGGCCTTTTTCCGAAGAACAATTCCTCGTGAATCTCAGGAAGCAATATGTCCCTGCTGCATTTCAGGAAGGAGTGCACGGAATCGATCCGGCCGAGATATCCCGTGAACTCGTATCCGCGCATTTGAATGTTTTCTATATTTTCGAGCAGCACATCGGTCAGCTCCATGTGGTCCACGGCGCGGTACCAGCCGATCAGATCCACGAGAATCTGCCTTTTGAAGATCATGCAATCGATGAACAGCGCGGGCGGAGGCGTGTCCGCGGGCGCGGCTTCAGGCCGGAGGCGAAACATCTTCGTGATGCGCTTCTCGAAATTCAGATCGAGAAAAAGCCCCTTGCTCCAGTGCGCCGGATTCTCGCCCCGATACGCGAGCGTAACGTCGGCGCCGCTCTTCGCATGCGCTTCCGTCAAGGCCCTGTAATCCATATTATATACCTGATTCGCGGAGGTTACAATAACGTATTCGCGATAATCGCGCGTCAGGTAATCCATATTGCGTATCATGTCCTTCACGAGGAACTGCGTGCTCATGTTTCGGAAGCCGTAGATCGATCCGGGCAGCACGAACAGCCCGCCCCGCTTGCGGTCGAGGAACCATTCCTTGCCCGCGCCCAGATGGTCGAGCAGGGAGCGGTACATGTAGGGCGTGACGATGCCCACCGTGCGGATGCCCGCGTTGACCATATTGGAGAGCACGAAGTCTATCAGCCGGTAGCGTCCGCCGAAGGGCAGCGAGGCCGGCGGCCTGTCCGTCGTCAGAATGTCCAAGCTGTCCGTGTTGTAATTCGCGCAGATGAGGCCCATCGTTTCGTTGTTCATTGTTTTCGCCTCCGGTGCAACCCTTCGGTTGCGGTATTCAATCAAACGTTCCGTTTCTCCGCCGTCGCCCGGGTCCGGTCTATTCGCGGTTCACGTTCTCTCCCTCCGAAACGCGCGCGCCCTCTATGAGGCACATGTCGCCCGCCACGACCGTAATCCCCTGCTGCGGCGGCGCGGACGCCTCCGCCTTCGCCCCGATCAGGCTGTCCCTGCCGATCTGCGTGTTCTCGCCCACGATGACCTTGTGCAGCGTGCATCCCCGCTCGATCCGCACCCCCGGCAACAGGATGGAATTGACGACGGAGCAATCCTCCTCGACCCGCACGTTCGGGCAGATGATGGAATCGACGACGGTGCCCCGGATGCTGCATCCGTTGCAGATCAGGCTGTTTTCCACCTTGGCCTCGGGCCAGATGTAATGGGGCGGAAAGATGTTGCTGTTGGACAGGATGCGCACCTTTTGGTCGAAGATGTTGAAAGGGGGCTCCTCCAGCAGGAGCTCCATGTTGGCCTCGTAGTAGCTTTCGATCGTGCCGACGTCCTTCCAGTAACCGCTGAATCGGTAGGCGTAGAGCGACTTGCCCTGCGCGAGCAGCCGCGGCAGCACGTCGCTTCCGAAATCCTTGGAAGAATTGGGATCATTGTCATCCTCCTCCAGTGCCTCCGCGAGCAATTTCGCGTTGAAGATGTAGACGCCCATGGACGCGAGGTTGCTGTCCGGATTCTGCGGCTTCTCCGAGAATTTCGTGACGCGGCCGTCCTCTGCGGCCGTCAGTATGCCGAAGCGGCTCGCTTCTTCCCAGGGCACCTCCATCGCGGAGATGGTCACGTCCGCCTTGCTCCCGATGTGGAAGTCCAGCATCTTGTTGTACTGCGTCGAATAGATGTGATCGCCGGACAGGATCAGCACGCAATCGGGATCGTAGCCGGAGATAAAATCCATATTTTGAAAAATGGCGTTGGCGGTGCCGATGTACCAGCCGCCGCCGTCCCGCTTCTGATAGGGCGGCAGGATGTGGACGCCGCCGTCCGCCTCGTTCAGGTCCCAAGCTTCTCCCGTGCCTATGTACGCGTTGAGCATCAGCGGGCGATACTGCGTCAGCACGCCCACGGTGTCGATGCCGGAGCTGACGCAGTTGTTCAGACTGAAGTCGATGATCCTGTACTTGCCGCCGAAAGGCACCGCCGGCTTCGCGATCGAGTGTGTCAGAGCTCCGAGTCTGTTTCCCTGCCCGCCGGCCAAGAGCATCGCGACGCATTTCTTTTTGCTCATACGCATGCACCCCTTTCATCCTTTCTCATACTTCATACTTTCCAGATCTCCGCGCCGTACTTCTTTATGGTTTCGTCGCCGGTAAACCGGCAGGAACGCATGATGTTGCGCAACGACATGCGCCGCCAGGCCGCCGCATCCCTGTAGCGCATCTGCAGCTTGCCGAACGCGTCCATGTAGGACGGGAAATCCTTGAGGACGAAGTATTCGTCGTTGTCGCGCAGCAGACTGTCGTAGATGTCTCTGAAATCGCTGCCCGCGTCCGGGAAGAATCCGTCGATGAGCCGGTCCACGATGCGCTTGATGCGCGGGTCGCCGTGGTATTCGTCCCAAGCCGAATAGCCGCCCTTGTGGCAGAAGCTCATGACCTGCTCGACGTTGAGCCCGAAGAGCGCCATGTTTTCCTCGCCGACGGCGTCGCGGATCTCGATGTTCGCGCCGTCCAGCGTGCCGAGCGTGATCGCGCCGTTCATCATCTGCTTCATGTTGCCCGTGCCCGAGGCTTCCTTGCCGGCGATGGAGATCTGCTCGCTGATGTCCGCCACGGGATAGATCATCTCGCCGATGCTCACGTTGAAATTTTCCAGAAACACGACGCGCAGCACATCGCGCGTCAGCGGATCGCCGTTGACCTTTTCGGCCACGGCGCTGATCAGCCCGATGATCATCTTCGCGAAGCGGTAGCCGGGCGCCGCCTTGCCCGCGAAGATGAACACGCTCGGCAGCACGTCCGCGTTCGGGCTTTCCCGCACGGTGTTGTAGAGCTCCATGATCTTGAACACGTTCAAAAGCTGCCGCTTGTAGCCGTGGATGCGCTTGACGTGCACGTCGAATACGGCGTCGGGATCGACCGCAAATCCTTTCGCTTCCTCGATGCAGCGCGCGAGGCGCAGCTTGTTCTCGCGCTTGACATCGTGCAGGCGCTGCAGGAAAGCCGCGTCGTTTTCAAAGCGCTCGAGGCGTTCGAGTTCGCGCGGATCCTTTATCCATTCCGCACCGATGGCTTCGCTGATCAGCCCCGAAAGCCCGCGGTTCGCGCACAGCAGGAAGCGCCTGTGGGAAACGCCGTTCGTCACGTTCTTGAACTTGTACGGGAAGTTCGCGTAAAAAGAGCGAAGCAGGTCCCGTTTCAAAAGATCGCTGTGCAGGGAGGCCACGCCGTTGACCGTGTGGCTGCCGATGACGGCGAGGTTGACCATGTGCACGAGCCCGTCCCGGATGACGGTCGTGTCCTCAATCTGCCTCTCGGTCGCGGACAGGCTTTCGAGCAGCATCCTGTGACGCCTGTCGATTTCCGCGACGATCATGTGAATGCGCGGCAAGAGGCGCTTGAACAGTTCCTCCGGCCAGCGTTCGAGCGCCTCCGGCATGACGGTGTGGTTCGTGAACGAGATCGTGTTGACCGTGATGGCCCAGGCGCGCTCCCAGCCCATCCCTTCCTCATCGACCAATATGCGCATCAGCTCCGCCACGCAGAGTGCGGGGTGCGTATCGTTGATGTGAATGGAAACCCCCTCGTTCATGTCCCACAGCCCGCCGCGCTTTTTCTTGTAGCGGGTGACGATGGCGCCGACGCCGGCCGCCACGAGGAAGTATTCCTGCTTCAGGCGCAGTTCCAAGCCCGATTGGTTGTCGTCGTTCGGGTAAAGCACATAGGAGATGGCCTCCGTTTCCGAGCGCGTGTGGACGGCCTTGGCGTAGTCGCCGCGGTTGAAGGAGGCGAAGTCGAACTCGTCGCCCGCCGGCTCCGCGCTCCAGAGGCGCAGCGTGTTGATCTGCTCGTTCGGCCCATAACCGATGATGGGGATATCGTAGGGCACGGCGAGGACCGCGTCGTAATCGACGTGCTCAAACGCGAGGCGCGCACCCTCCGTGTGCCATTTGATCGAGCCGTTGAAGCGCACGACGACGGATTTTTCGGGCTTGCGCAACTCCCACGGATAGCCGTGCTGCAACCAGTTGTCCGGCAGCTCGACCTGCTGCCCGTCCACGAGCTTCTGGCGGAAGAGGCCGAAGCGGTAGCGTATGCCGTTGCCGTGGCCGGGGATGCCGAGGAAGGCCATCGAATCGAGGAAGCAGGCCGCGAGGCGGCCGAGGCCGCCGTTGCCGAGGCCCGGGTCCGGCTCCGCGTCGAGGATATCGTCGAGGTTCACCTTGAGCTGCGCCAGCCCGTCGCGCACGATCTCCCGTATCCCAAGGTTTGTCAAATAATTGTCGAGCAGCTTCCCGATCAGAAACTCCATCGAAAAGTAATAGACCTGCTTGCCGCCCTCCGTCTTTCCGTAGCGCGAATTCGTATAGACCCATTGCCTGCCGATGTGTCTGCGGATCAGCCGCACCAGCATGTTGTACTGCTCAATGCGGTTGCTGTCCTCGAACGCCTTGCTCAGGCGATCCACGAATTCCGCGCGGTATTCGCGGATGAATTCATTTGTATTCTTAAAAATGGCTGTACCTCCCGCTGTGCTTTGCTGTTGCACGCTCAAAATGCGCGGCGTCCGCCCGCGCTCATCCGTTCAGGAATGCCTGCTCTATGACGCCGATCGCCGCGTCGTATTCGATCGGCTTTGCGATGTGCCCGTTCATCCCCGCTTCGATCACCATCCGCATGTCCTCCTTGAATACGTTGGCCGTCATCGCGAGGATCGGCAGGTTCTTCGCGTCCGGCCTCTGCAGCGCGCGTATGCGCCTGGTCGCCTCGCAACCGTCCATCACGGGCATCTGCACGTCCATGAGGATCAGGTCGAAGCGGCCCGGTTCGGAAGCGGCGAAGATGTCCACGGCCTCTTGGCCGTTGGACGCGTATGCGAACGAAACGCCCGTGTCCTCGAGCAGGGCCGCGATGATCTCGCGGTTGATCTCCACGTCGTCCACGATCAGGATCCTGCGCCCCGTGAAATCCTTCGCGGCGCTTTCCTTGGCCGGCGCGCCGGCCGCACCGCCGCTTTTGTCGATATCGAACCAGACGCGGAAGGAGAAGGCCGAACCCGCGCCCTCCCGGCTCTCGACGTGAATGGAGCTGTCCATCAGTTCCACGATGTTGCGGCTGATGGAGAGGCCGAGGCCCGTTCCGCCGTATTTTCTGGACGTGCTGCTGTCCGCCTGCTCGAAGGGATTGAATATCCGCGACAGCGCCTCCTCCGACATGCCTATGCCGTTGTCCTCCACCGAGAACAGCAAGAGCGCCTTTTCGGGATCGCGGGAAAGGACCTCCGCGCGCAGGGTCACCGCGCCGCCCGCGTCCGTGAACTTTATCGCGTTGGAGATGAAGTTGATCAGCACCTGCGACAGCCGCATGGAATCCCCGAGAAGCGACAGGCCCCGCGTGCCGCGCACGTCCGAAAGCAGGGAAATCCCTTTGCTCTCCGCGCTCGCATGCAGACTGCTGACGATGTTGTCCAAAATCCCCTCCAATGAGAACGGTGCCTTCTCCAAAGCGAGCTTGCCTTCCTCGATCTTGGACATGTCGAGAACGTCGTTCACGAGCCCGAGCAGATGCCGCGAGGATATCCCGATCTGCGCGATGCATTTCAACATCTCGTTCGGATCCGGGTTGCGCTCCGCGATCTGCGTCATGCCGATGATCGCGTTCATCGGCGTGCGTATCTCGTGGCTCAGGTTGGACAGGAAGCGCGTCTTTGCCTCGACGGCGGCCTTGGCGCGGTCGAGGGCGATCAGGTTGTTGTATATCCCGTTCATGTTGCGGCAGTACACGAGGAAGGGCATGCCCACGGCCTCCGGCCGGAAGTCGTAGACGGCGGCGCCGGCGTTTGTGATCCCTCCCAGAATGATGCCTTCCGGCTTGCGCATGTTGTCGAATATGGTCATGTAGATGGCGTGCGCGAGATCCAAGCCGGCAAAGGGCGAATCCTCCCCCGGCGGGGATTCCGTGACGACGCTCTGCCGGTCGAACCTGAAAAGCGCGGGCCGCGCCAGCCACTCCTGCCGCACGGGAAGCTCTGCGATGTCCGCGTCGAGATTGCACGCGCCGGCCAAGTGCAGCCGGTCCCCGGACACGTCTATCAGGAATGCGGCGCCCGTTTCGAGCTGAAAGATGTCCACGATCCCCTCGGTGAGCAGCGCAGCAAACTCCGACCGGTCGGACACGGAAAAGGCGAGCCGGGAGAAGCGGTGGATCTGCTTGAAAAATTCAAGCTGCATATCCAGCTTTCCTCGCATGATGCGCATATTCTCTTTTTCCAGCTCGTTGCGCGCCGTCCGGCGTTGCAGCTCGTCTACCAGCTTTCGAAGCTCGGCCGCGTCTTTTTCTTTTGGCTCAGGCATTTTTTTCAAATCCCGATGTGTCGCAAATCGGATGCTCTATCTGTGAAGCACGAGCAGCGAGGTCGTATAGGTATGAAACAGGTTCTGTCCGCCGAGCGGACAAAATTCCCCGAAGCCGTACATGCCGAGCCAGGGCGGTGTTTCTCCCTCGCTTTGGAATGCGTTCTGCATCATGCCGGTGATCTCGTCCTTCATCACCTTGTCGAAGAGCGTGCGTCCGCGCAAAAGACAGTCGGTCTGGAACACGGCGACGGGATGCAGACCGCCGTCCTTTGAATGGGCGGCGATGTCCTCCCGCAGGGCTGCGAGCGTTTTCTTCTGCTCGGAGAAGATCAGTTCCTCGTCCCGCGTCGTGAGGTAGAACCGGTCCCCCTCCCGGGCGGAAACGGAGAGGCGGATCGCACCCGTGTCCGTCTGCGGCAGGCCCATGCGCAGGATATGCGGGTTGCCGTATTCGGCCGCGAGCGCGGGATCGAGCTCGACGGCGAGCCCTCCCGACACGAGCGCCGTCTTTATGCCGTCCTCCGAGATCTCCCCGAAACGCCGGCTGTAGGTGGTCCACGCGGGCATGCCGTCCAGCTCCGCGACGATGTTGCCGTTCGCTTTCGTGACCGTCATCGGGTCGCCGTAGGCGGTGAAACCGTGCGTCGCCCGCGCCGCGGCCTTCAGCGTGGGGTCCGCGAAGCCGATGAGAAAGACGCCGTCCGCCCGGGCTTTGTCACCGATGTACTGCGAGGTGACGACGCCCTTGTAATTGTCGGAGGAAGCGCCGCCGAAGATGACGACGTCCTCGCCGAACACCTCGTGAACCGACGCGAGCAACGCGTCGTTGCGGGAATCGAGCCCGGGGCTGAGCAGGTAGAGGATGCGCGCACCCGGCAGTTTGTCATGCAGGTCCTTTGCGAGCGCGAGGCCCTTTTCGCGCGCGTTGCCGGCGTGAAAATCCTCCGCTGCGGACCACGCGAGCTCGTCTGCGGGCCCGTCCACCGTCATGACCGCGACATGCGTCATGGATTCGCCCGCGCCCTCGCGCCCGACGACACCGCCGCAGGAACTCCCCAGCACGGAGGCGCTCGGAACGCGGGCGCGGATCGCAGAGGCGACCTTGTCCAATTTGTGCCCGATCACGGCATTTACGATCCAAAGGCCCCCCTCGGGCGGCGTTTCCGTCCCGTACAGAATCTCGATGCACTCGTCAACGGCGCGAACGCTGTCCGCGATGCGCACGCTTGCGGAATGGAATCGGAGCATGGAAGTTATCTCCTTTCGATGAAACATTGCGGAAAAATGTATAGAAATCACAAAATCCGCCTGCGCGGCCACCGGCGCGTTTTCGCCGAAGGCAAAAAAATTGCAAGGTATTTCAATTCATGCAGAGCCGCGTTCTTTGCGGTTATTGTATCACAGATTCCCATGACTTACAAGCTTGCGGACGGCTTCTTTAAATAAATCATTGTGCCTCGTTACTGAGCACATGGCACCGCTTCGCGCCGCCACAAACAATACATGAAAACAATTTTTACCCCGGCAAAAGGATTCGTGTGTTCAGGGGGTGCAGGGGGAATGTCTCCCTGCCGTCCCGGGGCTGCTCAAACCGTGAATGCGCGCCTATCCCCGTTTGCGTTCCATGAAGAGGATTGGAAGGCGCCATACGAGAGCTCCCCGGCTTCAGTCGGTTTGAGAAGCCTTTCCTCATCCGCTTGATAAAATCGGGATTTCGTCGTTTTCACCCGTGGCGGCTGCGCTCTTTGCCGTTGCCAAAACCTCAAACCCCGCCGCGACGATCTCATCGTATCGCCGTCGGTACTTTTCCAAGTCGGCCGGGCCGAACATCGCCCACATACTCAAAGAAGACAACCCAAATCCATTGCCGTATCAGCGATGGCCGGTCGAAATTGCATAACCGCCGGACATCACCGTGCATTGCCGTCCGCCGGCGCGTAGCCGTTCGGATTGGCCTTTTGCCATCGCCAGGTGTCCGCGCACATGCGGTCGAGGTCGTGTTCCGCCCGCCATCCGAGTTCGCGCTCCGCCTTGCTTGGATCGGCGCATATCTCCGCCGCGTCCCCGGGCCGCCGTTCCGCGATGCGGTAGGGGATGGGCTTTCCGCATGCCTTGGAAAATGCCTTGATCACCTCCAGCACACTGTAGCCCCTGCCGGTTCCGAGGTTGCAGAGGAAGAGGCCCTTTGACTCCGCCACGCGCTCCAACGCGCGGATATGCCCGCGTGCCAGATCCATCACGTGGATGTAGTCGCGCACACCCGTGCCGTCCGGCGTGGGATAGTCGTTTCCAAACACGCGGACTTCGTCCAGCTTGCCCACCGCCACCTGCGCGACGTAGGGCAGCAGGTTGTTCGGGATCCCGTTCGGGTCCTCGCCGATCCGTCCGGACTCGTGCGCGCCGATGGGATTGAAATAGCGCAGGTTGGCGGCGCTGAAGCCGCTGTCCGCCGCGCAGATGTCCGCCAGCATTTGCTCGATGAACAGCTTGGTCCGCCCGTAGGGATTGTGGGCCGACGTGGGAAAATCCTCCCGCACGGGCACGGAGGCGGGGTTTCCGTACACGGTGGCAGAGGATGAAAAGATGAAGCGACGCACACCGTGCCGTTTCATCGCGCCCAGCAGCGTCAGCGCGCCGATCAGGTTGTTGGAATAATATTCAAGCGGCTTTTCCACGCTCTCGCCCACCGCCTTCAGCGCGGCGAAATGGATGACCGCGTCGATGTCGGGATTCTCGCGAAACAGCCGCTCGCACAGGTCCGTGTCGCGGATGTCTCCTTCGATGAATCGCAGCTTTTTGCCCGCGATGCGCTCGACCCTGCGCAGGGCTTCCTCGCTCGCATTGCACAGATTGTCCGCGACCACCGCCTCGTATCCGGCCTCGAGAAGCAACAGACAGGTGTGGCTGCCGATGTACCCCGCCCCTCCGGTTACCAATATTGCCATGTTTTCCTCCGTTTCAATTATGGGGACTCCATCATTATGGCCGTAAAATCGCGTCTTGTCAATTGCCCTTACGCCACTTGAAAAAATATGTCAGTCGGTGTTGGGTAGTGTCAAATGGTTGTGGCTAAGTTGACATTGTAAACGCAACCCCGGCCCGGCGCTTTGCCCTGCCCGTGCCGGCGGTCTTTGCGTTTTCCCCATGCCTCAACGCACAAAAAATCACATCAACCATCTCGCGTGAGATCCGCGCTCACGCCCTGCAAAGCGACAAGTACGCGCCGTACCGCGTCCACAATCGGTGCAAGGCGTACCGTCTGCGGAAGGCGGCAGTTGTGCGGTGACAAGGATTCCCTTTTAATTTTATGACTATACAATCAGCGCATAATCATCATCAGGTTGGGAACCGGTATTACTCGGAGGCGGGCTTGCGCGTACGCAAGGGCCGCGCCCTTTGCGGCCACGCGCACAAGCGACCCGATCGGAGAGTTGTACCGGTTCCCGGCCGGCGATTATGCTTTAACTGAATAGTCATCTTTAATTTTGCCGTTTTTAACATGAATGTAATTTTTGTCTTTTTGGCCGTTCGACCCTCGTTTTGCGGAAACGCAAATGGCGCAATGATTGACATATTTTTCATATTTTTCAATTTGACATCGCCGCAAGTCCGGTATATAATATAAAAGTCGCCAAGAGCAGCGACTTTCAGGGCGGCTCACCGGCGAGGCAATCGCTTATTGAGCGAGATCGTGGCTTTGAAATTCCGCCTTTGGCGCCGGGCTTGCCGGAGTGGCGGAATTGGCAGACGCACAGGACTTAAAATCCTGCGGTTCGTGAGAATCATACCGGTTCGATCCCGGTCTCCGGCACCATGCGGCTATGCGTGCGAACCGCAAACAACAAAACCGGGTATTCGTACCCATCGTCGCGGGGTAGAGCAGTTGGTAGCTCGTCGGGCTCATAACCCGGAGGCCGTTGGTTCAAATCCTTCCCCCGCAACCATGAAAACCCCGAAATTTCAACGATTTCGGGGTTTTCATTTCCCCAAAATCCATCTGCAACGTCGCTTGCCCTGAGAGCCTTTTTTCTGTTTTCGCGCCTGCGGACGCCAAGGTGCTTCTAAAAATTTCCTTGAAAACTTTTTCCTCCTTTCCCTTGCGTTTCCGTCGCCGTCGCCCCGTTCTGCAACCACGACGGCAACCGCACGTCCTCAAACCGCATCCGCCGCTTCGACCCGTTGAGCCTTTGGGCGTCGGCAATCCTCGATCCGTCCAAATACGAGGACACGCTTTCGACGGCGTCCCTCTTTTCCTCGACCATCGTGGTGACGTA
>JAISNR010000135.1 GCA_031276135.1 Eubacteriales Family XIII. Incertae Sedis bacterium
TTGTGTCCCGGCGAGGCGCCGGGTTCCGCGAATACTCGCAGTATTCAAGGGTTCCGGCAACGCAGCCGGGGCGCAAAAGGGCAAGCTCAATGTGCAGGTTATTTTTGAACTGTTCCTTACCCTGCTGTTGCAGTATTTCGATGATGATCGGAGTTTGAGGTTGACACATCGATAATCATCGGACATATGATTGGAAATATTTTATACGATTTTGACGCCATTGTAAAGAAAATTTTACAATAAGTCGCCGGTTTGCCGATTGTCGCGGTTGCTTGTGTCAGGTTGCGTATCAACCTGCGCTTCTGCAATTTTTTGCAAAGTCACCCTTGTCACCACCAAGAACCCTGTGTTTCTCAAATGCAAGCATCGATCGGCAAGCGCACTGCATCGCGACACAAAGCAAATGGGTTCGCGATGAAGCCGTAATGGCATAGGTTTTGCGTAGATTAAAATCAATACGTGGCAATGCCAAAATACTCAAGGGGGAAACAATGGCAAAATTATTGGAGCATATTCGGGTTCTTGATTTGACCCAATTCCTTTCGGGGCCGTTTTGCACACAGCTTTTGGCGGGGATGGGCGCGGAGGTAATCAAAATGGAACCCCCGGGAAAAGGCGCGTCGGAGCGGGGAAGCACGCCATTCATCGGCCCGGGCAATATCGGCATCAAGAATATGAGTGCCGAGGATCTGTCCCTGTCCGCATTGAAGAGGAACCGCAACAAGGAATCCGTTACACTGAACCTCAAATCGACGGAAGGCAAGGCTTTGTTCTTGAAAATGCTTGAAAAGGCCGATGTTGTAATGGAAAATTTCCGGCCGGGCGCCATGGAGAAGCTGGGCTTGCCCTACGAAACGCTCAAGAAGGCGAAGCCCGAGATCATATATTGTTCCATTAAAGGCTTCGGTGATATAAACGCCTACCGAAAGCTTCCCGCCTTCGACATCGTGGTACAGGCAATGTGCGGTCTGATGAGCGTCAACGGTGAGGCGTCGGGACCGCCGATCCGAACAAGCGTGGCGGTCAGCGATATTTGCGCGGGAATCTATGCATGTGTGGGAATCCTTGCGGCCGTGATCTACCGCAACCGCACCGGCATGGGCCAGCGGGTGGATGTTTCAATGATTGAATCCGCGCTTTCCTTGCTTATGGACGAAGCCCCCGATTTCTGGGCAACCCAAGGTTTCCCCTATCGCAACGGAAGCCGTGTAACACGCCTGACCCCTTTCAATTGTTATGCTTCCAAAGACGGGTATTATGTAATTGCAAGCGGCACCGACGCGCATTGGCAGACGATCCTGCGCGTCATGGGCAGGATGGATTTGAAGGATGATCCAAAATACAAAGAAGGCAGCCAGCGAGCCAAAAACTGCGACGAGGTGGATGCGATCATCAACCAATGGTCAGCGAATTTATCCACCGATGATGTGGTGACCGCGCTGCAGGAGGAAGGTATCCCGGCAGCCAAAGTAAAATCCATACCGGAAGTCTACTCGGACAAGGAATTGATCGAATATGGTTCGATCATACCGGTGTGCCATCCGATCCTTGGCAAGGTGGACACTGTTAAATCATGGGATTTTCCCATCCATTTCAGCGAAGATTCGGTGCGTTTCACCAAAGCGGCGCCGATATTGGGCTCCGGAAACGAGATGATTTATAAAAATTTGCTCGGACTCGAACTCGAGGAGCTGGCAGATCTCGAAGCAAAAGGCATCATTTGATGATGGCAGGCTGTTGTGATCCATCGAAAGGAGATTTTGATCATGGGCAATGTGGTGATAGTGAATGCCAAGCGCACGCCGTTCGGGAATTTTGGGGGTTCGCTCATGGGTTTTACGAACGTACAGCTCGGCGCTATGGCTGTCAACCAAACAAAAGGCGAGCTTCCCGCCGAACACATAGATCAATTGATCATGGGGAACGTGTATCCGGGCAGCGGGCTTTCCCCCGTACGGCAGATTGTCTGCGCGGCGGGCTGGCCAATCGACACCAATGCATTGCATGTGGAACGGGCTTGTTGCTCAAGCATGAGCGCACTGGGCATCGGTTACGAACGGATCCGTTTCGGACGCGCCAAGATCATCATGATCGGCGGCATGGAAACCATGAGCACCACTCCCTACATGCTGCCGCAGCTTCGCTGGGGCAACAGACTGGGCGATTTTACAGTATACGATGATCTGGTGGTCAGAAATCCGTATTTGAACGCTCCGATGGCACAATACGCAGGCGAGGTCGGCGTGGAATGGGGCGAAGGCCGGGAACAACAGGACGAATGGGCCGTGCGCAGCAATCTCTGCGCTGTCGCCGCTCAAGAAAAGGAGCTGTTTAAGGACGAGATCTTTCCTGTGGAAATTCCGCAAAAAAAAGGGGATCCCCTGGTTCTGACGAAAGACGAGCACCCCAGGGCCGACAGCTCTATGGAAAAGCTTGCAAAGCTGAACCCCGTGTACGGCAGTCCCACAGTGACAGGCGGCAACGCGTCCGCGTTGAGCGACGGCGCGTCGGCGATCCTGCTCATGGACGAATCGGAAGCTTTGGAGCGCGGTTACAAACCTCTCGCTCGAATCGTCGATTGGATATCGGTTTGTTCGGAGCCCAGAAACAGCCCGCTCCTGCCTTCCGTGGCGGCGCGCCGGTTATTGGAAGCAAACAACCTGCGTTTGGAACGGATGTCGGTTATCGAGATCAACGAGGCTTTCGCATCCATGCCATTGGTATCGACACGGGCGCTGTGCGACAACAATTTAACCGATGCGAAGAAGCTCAGAGAGCGCGTGAACGTGAAAGGCGGAGCCATCGCCATCGGGCATCCGGTGGGTGCAAGCGGCGCGCGTGTGACCATGACCATGATGTATGAATTGCGCCGACGCAAGGAGCAATACGGTCTGTCAGCGATTTGCGGCGCCATAGGACAAGGCGATGCGGTAATACTGGAAGCCATCTATTAGGACCCGTCCGGAAATCGCTTGTGCATTTGCGCAATAGATTTGCAAACAGATGCTTAGCCAAATTTCGCTTTTATGAGAAGGAACGATCATGGACGAACTTGCGAAAAGAACAATGGCAGCCCTGACGCGAAACGGTTTCAAGGCGAGTTTCTTCGAAACGGCGGAGGAGGCGAAACGCGCGCTCATCGATTCGATCGACGCCCACGAAACGGTTGCCATGGGAGGTTCCATGACGATCAAAGAGATGGGGATCAAGGAGGCGCTCGCACTGAAAGGCATTGAATTGCTCGCGCACATCGATGCCGCATCGTTCGAGGAACGCGTGGAGATACTCCGGAAAGCTGCGGTCACGGACGTGTATTTGTCAAGCATCAACGCGCTGACTGCGGACGGGATGCTTCTGAACACCGACGGATTGGGGAATCGTGTGGCTTCGGGAATATTCGGCCACAGGCGCGTTTGTTACATCGCCGGGGTGAACAAAATCGTGCGCAATCTGCAAGAAGCCCTCATCCGCATAAAGAATGTGGCGGCGCCCTTGAATGCCAAACGCTTAAATAAGCATACACCCTGCGCCGTAACGGGAAAATGCGAAAACTGCAATGCTGGGGAACGGTTGTGCCGCGCCACCGTGATCCTCGAGCGCCCGCTTACGGGTGTGGGGAGTGCGGAGATCGCCGTCTTTTTGGTCAATGAAAGGCTCGGGTATTAGCAAGAATCCTTGGAACAAAAATAAATGACAAAAAAACGCAGCACAGGGAAATGGTGAATGCATATGAATGACAGGAAGATCCGCGTGTTGATGGCGAAGGTAGGTTTGGACGGCCATGACGTTGGCGTCAAGGTGGTCGCCCGAGGTCTGGCCGATGCGGGAATGGAGGTTATTTACACGGGACTCCGGCAGACGCCGCAGACGGTGGTGCAGACCGCGATTCAGGAGGATGTGGACATCATAGGCATCAGCTTGCTCTCCGGCGCGCACATGGTCTTTATACCGGAGATTCTGCGTTTGCTGAAAGAAAACCGCGCGGAGGATATCAATGTGTTCTGCGGCGGCGTGATCCCGGTGGAAGACATTGCTGAATTGAAAAAGTTGGGCATAAAGGAGGTCTTTGTAGCAGGCAGCAGCATGAAGGATATCGTGGGTTGCGTGAAAGAGGCTTTTCAGGCGCGTCACGAGCGACAGCGGAAAGGACAAAATGATGCTTGATGCCGCCACAGTGTCCGCGAGAGCCGAATCCATTCGAAACGGGGATGTGCGCACCCTCTCTCGATCCATCAGCGGGATTGAAAACGGCGATCCGGATGCCGCTCTCCTGATGCGGTTTCTTTATCCGTTCACCGGAAACGCGCGGGTCGTCGGATTCACGGGCGCCCCGGGCGCGGGCAAGAGCAGCGTCATCAACGAGGCGATCCAAGCTTATCTGGAGCGGGGATTGCGTGTGGCAGTCATCGCCGTAGATCCCACCAGCGAATTCACGGGCGGCGGCGTCTTGGGCGACCGGGTGCGGATGCAGGTTTTCAGCGATCGTCTGTATATCCGCAGTTTTGGCGCCGGAGGATGTTTGGGGGGTTTGAATACCGCTTGCGGACAGACCATCGCTCTGTTGGACGCCGCCGGGTTTGACCGCATTCTCGTGGAAACGGTGGGGGCCGGTCAGTCGGAAATTGAGATCCGGCATTATGCGGACACTGTGGTCGTGGTGTCCACCCCGAACCAAGGGGATGAGATTCAAATGCTGAAAGCCGGTATTTTGGAAATTGGCGATGTGTTCGTATTGAACAAATGCGAGCTTCCCGGAGCACAGCAGGCGGCGGCCGAGTTGATTGAGATGACGCATTTATATGCCATGGGCAGACAGAATCGCATATATGCGGACGACAGAAGCTGTTGCGGCGCTGTTGCGCCCATCGGCGGCGACAGAAAGCCCGGCGGTGCGGACGGCGATCAAACGGCAACGGTTGAGCCGGATATTCCACCCGTCGTCCAAGTGTCCGCGCTGGAGAAAATCGGTTTCACCGAGATGTTTGAAGCGATTGAACGCAAGCTTCGCACCATGGAAGAGCGAAAGCTGTTGCGCGGGCGGAGGCGCCGGCGAACAGAGAAGTATCTGAGCGATTATCTTGTGCGCGCGTTCCAAGAACGGACGTTGCGCGACTTCCGGTCAGGGGACACATGGCGCCGCGTATGCGACATGGTGGAAAACGCCGAGCTCGATCCCCTGTCGGCGGGCGAGCGATTGTGGGAAAACATGACGGGAGGAAGCGAATGAAGGACATTCTGAACAAAGCAATACGTGCTTTCGAATTTGCTATGTCTCTCCTGACGGGATTGTTGGTGGCAATTGCATGTTACCAGATCGCGGCGCGGTACGTTTTCGGTTGGGGGATTTCTTGGTCCGAGGAATCCATGCGGTATATATTTGTGGCGACCGTTATGGTCGGTATTTATTTCGTCAGCAAAAGCGAAAGCTTTGCAACGCTCACGGTATTCTCCGATTTTGTCGCAAAAAAATCCCCGGGCGCGACCGGGATTCTCAGGGCGATCCGCTATGTTGCGGAGTTTGTGTTTTACGCCACGCTGTTTTATTACGGTTGCAGAGTTTGCGTCATGGCGCTTGGACGCGTGTCCACGGCCACACATACGCCGTTTACGCTTATTTACGCACCCATCCCGATCGGGGCATTTATGGGTTGCGTGAACACGGCGGTTAAGTGCGTTTCGGCATTCAAATACGGCCGCAAGAGCATCGAAGAAAAAGGAGTTGAAATCAATGCTGATTGAAACTGTTATCGTATTTGGCATGCTGTGCGCGATGATGATCATCGGCATCCCCATCGCCATCAGCCTCGGTCTGTCGGGCATCCTCACGTTGGTGATCTTCAACGACATTTCAAGCCTGCAAATGTTGCCGCAGAAGCTGTTCAGCAGCTGCGATTCGTTCGCGCTGTTGGCCATCCCGTTCTTTATGGTGGCCGGCGATTTGATGTTGCAAGGCGGTATTTCCAAACGGCTCGTAAATATGGCGAAGGTGTTTCTCTGGCGGATACGCGGCAGTCTGGCGCTGATCGGTTTCGTATCGAGCGCTTTTTTCGGAGCCTTGTCCGGTTCGGCCATGGCTACGACGGCGGCCATAGGGAAGGTTATGTACCCCGAACTGCTCGAAGACAAGACATATGACAAGGACTTCGCCTTGGCGATTCAAGCCGTGGGCGGCACGTTGGGCCCGATGATCCCGCCGTCCATCACGCTGATCGTGTTCGGCACTTTGGCAAATGCTTCCATAGGCGATATGATGATAGGGACAATCGTTCCGGGCGTTTTTCTCTGCCTGATCTATTGTGTGACAGGTTATGTTCTGATACGCAAGAACAATATGGCAAGAAGCAATATCAAACCGGAAAAGGGTGTATTCAAGGCGTTTATCAGCGGATTTTGGGCTTTGCTCATGCCTCTCATTATTCTCGGCGGCATTTATACGGGGGTGTTTTCTCCCACGGAGTCCGCTGCGGCCGCTTGCTTGTATGCGGTCATCATCGGAACCTTGATGTACCGAGAACTGACTTTTAAAAAGATTTTGATCGCACTCAAGAGTTCGTTTATGAGCTACTCGGCGATCATGCTTCTCATCTCCTGCGCCACCTTCTACGGTTGGGTGCTTACGATGGAGGGCATACCGCAATTTATTACGAACGCGCTCATGGTATCGGTGACGGATCGCATTGTCTTGCTTCTTTTGATCAATGCGATTTTTTTGTTTCTCGGCTGTTTCGTGGATGTGGTCACCATCATTCTGTTGGTCGTGCCCCTGCTTACGCCGGTAGTGATGCATCTCGGCGTGGATTTGGTTCATTTCGGTGTGATCACAAACATAGTCACGGGAATCGGTTTGATCACGCCGCCCTTTGGCGCTTGCCTGTTCGTTGCCAGCGGAATCGACAAATCCATAAAGATCGAGTCGATATACAAGCGCATTCTTCCGTTCTGTTTTTCGGCCGTGATCGGAGGCTTGATCGTTTCATTCGTCCCCGTGCTGTCGTTGTGGTTCAAATAGCGCTCATTATGAATATGAAGCGGTAAGCGATTTTGGAAAAGAGGTGTGGCCGGATGCGTTTTTTTGAGAAGAATGCGAAATACACTGTACGCCCGCTTTTTTACGGATGCTTTCCCTCCTACGAGAAATCCGTGCTCCAGTGTATGTCAAACTATGGAACGAAGGTGGCCAGCCCGTCCTTGGGTTATCTGATCAGCGGCGCCGGGAAGAATATCCTGGTGGACACGGGACCGGGGCCGCAAGACTTGATGGAGCGATTGCATCCCGGCCTTGCGCTGGATTTCGTGAAAGGGGGCGTCGTTTCCGCTTTGGCCGGAGTGGGCTTGACGCCGGACCGGATCGATTCTGTCATTTTCACGCATCTGCATTGGGATCATTGCCATAACGGTGAGAAATTCCCGGGGAAGCGATTTTTCGTGCAACGGGCGGAATTGATCTATGCGCTGTTGCCTCTGGATATACACGCGAATTTGTACGAGGCGCCAAAGGCCGGATTGACACCGCCTTGGTTTCGAATAGCCGCGCAACTTGAAGTCGTGGAGGGGGACACGGACATTGACGACGGCATACGGCTCGTGTTTACGCCGGGGCACTCGCCCGGCAGCCAAAGCGTTCTGGTCAACACCGAGGCAGGTCCTTATTTGATTGCGGGCGACACGGTGATGCAATACGAAAACTGGGAGGGCAAAGGATTTCAAAAACACTTGTTTTCATTGGTGCATGTCAATCTTACGGACTTCGACGCTTCGCTCAGAAAAATCGAGACATTGGGCGCGGTGCGCCTTCTGCCGGGGCATGATTTCAAGGCGCTGGAGCATGAGGTTTACCCGTTGCCGGAGGAGATCGAACGCAAAGAGGGAGAGGATTCGCAGAATCGGGGTGCGCGGCCATGAAACGGGGCTATGTGGATTTGATGCGGGGACAAATGCACTATCGATACGGCGGCAACGGCACTTCCTCGGTGGTCATGGTGCACATGTCCGGCGGCAGTTCGGCGGAGTTCGAGGAGGCGGGCGATCTGCTCGCGGGATCCTTCACGGTATTCGCTCCGGACCTGTTCGGATTCGGTTGTTCGGACAAGCCCCGCTCGTATTTGTCGGTTCGGGAGCATGCGGATACGGTGTTGGAGTTCATGGACGCCATGAAGCTTGCATCCGCCTATATGATCGGCAGCCTCGTGGGGGCGAACATATGCGCCAGATTGGCGGAAGCCCGCCCGCACCGGGTAAAAGGTCTGATGTTGGCCGGCCTGTGCTACAACCCGGACCCTTGCTTTTATCCGAACCTTCGCCACAGCCCAATCTTTGTGAAACCGCAGCGGGACGCAGAGGGGACGCATCTGCGGGATATCTGGGAGAAAGCATCCCGTTACGGTGAAAACCCGGAAATCCGGGATCGGCGTGCGCTGGGCATGCACATGGCGGGCGACTTCGTTGAATCCATGCATTGGGCCTTATGCGAGGATACGGATTTCGAAAAATGCCTTCCGCACATCCAAGCTCCCACCGTCGTGGCATCGTATGATGTTGCGCCGATAGCGGGCCCGATGCCCCGGGAAGCCGCGAAGCGCATCCCCGGTGCCTGTCATATCGTTCTGCGAGGTTGCAGCCCGCTTGCATCGACCGGCGCACCCGACGTTTTTGTTGCAGCATTCTTGGAAGCCTTCGAAGCGTGACGCGGCACAACGCCGGGACAAGAGCGGAGCGACACGAAGCTCGAGGAGCAAACAAACGATGCAAGGGTCCGCATCGAATCGGCATAAGGAAGGAGAAAATCCAAATGTCTGCGACGCTTACACAAAAATTGGCTGAATTCGCTTGGAATTTGAAATACGATGACATACCGCCGCATGTATGTGAGAAGATCAAGACATGTGTTTTCCATGCTTTATGCGTGGGACTGGCCGGTTATGACCTTGCATCCGTGCGTTTGGCGCGAAATGTCGTGTTTGCAATCGGCGCGGCGGACGGCGGAACGCCTCCCTGTTGCGATGCGTTTCCCGGCGGCGGCGCTTCTCATGACGGCGATTTCGCCACGCTTTTGGGCGATGGCAGGAAGGTGCGCGTCATGGACGCGGCCTTCGCGGGCAGCGTCATGTTGCTCAGCCGTGTGCAGGGCGATACCCACGGCGTTACGCACACCGGCCCGGTCGGCATCCCCTTGGCGCTGGCACTGGCGGAAGCAAAGCGCAAAAGCGGCAAGGATTTCTTGACGGCGCTGACCGCCGCATACGAGATCATGGCGGCGGTGGGCAAGGATCACACGAAGGCTTGCGCCGCGCGCGGTTTCCGCGCCGGTTCCATCTACGGGGTTTTCGGTACGGCAACGATTGCCGGACTCTTGCTGGACTTGACGGAGGAACAGCTGGCACATGCGCTCGGTTTTGCTTCCGGCTTGGCCTTCGGCACCACGGAATCGCTGATCCAAGGCTCGATGGAGTGGCGTTATCAAGAAGGGATTGCGGCGCGAATCGGAATGCTGTCCGCGATGCTCGCCCGCGAAGGCGCTCTGTCCGCGCCGTCGGCATTGGAAGGTGTGAACGGCTTTTACCGCGCCTTTACGGGTCGAACGGATCCGCCGAGCGGCATACTGCGGGATTTGGGCGTCGTATGGGAAAGTCTGAACGTGCGCATCAAGCGTTATCCCACATGTATACAGAACAACAGCAATGTTCACAACGCCATTTGTTTGGCACGGGAGAACCCGCAGTTGGATCCGGCGCGAATCAAGCACATCCTGGTGGAAATGAATGCCTTCGAGGCCGACTATCCCGGGCACAAGAATTGGGGGCCTTTCAAAAGTCAGGGACAGACATTGAACAGCGTTCCTTTCTGCGTGGCCACGGCGCTCTTGAAGCGCAGATTGGCCTACGCCGATCTGCTGTTGTTCGAAGCGCCCGATGTGTTGGATTTGGTTGCAAAGATCGAAGTGGAGGGCAGAGAGGGCATCAACGAGCTATGCTCCGGAATAACGGTGGAGATGCGTGACGGCACCAAATATTATCGCAAATTGGATGTCACAAGTGAATTCTACAGTCCGTGTTTTCGGGAGGATGTCGCGTTGATCAGGGAGATGTCGGACGAAATACCTTTGAACAGCACGCAAATTGACGGACTAATCGATGCGGTGGGCAGCTTGGAACTGGCGCAAACGGTTGATCCGTTGATTCAACATACAATCATCGGTTATCGTTGAGTGTTTCACGGAGTTCACAATTATCCAAGCCGTATGTTAAAACAGGAGGAAGAACATGAAAAAAATGCGTTTCAATTCGGTGGTGTTGCTCGTGATATGCACCTTGGTTCTCAGCGCTTGCGGCGGTTCGAATGATTCCGGTTCTGCCGAAGATGCGGCTGAAACGCCTGCGACGACCGGCGAAACGGAATCACCGGAAAATTTCGAAAAACAGACATTGCAGATTGGCACCACCATCACGCCGATCGACGGCAAGCACATTCAGTGGCAGACCTTGGAATTTCTTGACGAGGAAATCAACGAGGCGACCAACGGGCTCATCGACTTGGAGCTGTATCCCAGCGGACAGCTCGGCAATGAACGCGAGGTGCTGGAAGGCTTAACGATGGGGACCTTCAAGATTGCCGATCCGTATTCCGTTATGGGGACGATTTCGGACATATTCAACGTCTATGATATGCCGTATCTGTTCGAGGACTTCGACCATTTTGTCAACGTATGCCGCAGCGATCTTGCGAAGGAGATGGGCAAGACGCTGGAAGCGCACAATATCAAGTATCTCGGCATGGGCTCCGCCAGCGGTCCTTATCAAATCTCCAACAATACGCGTGAAGTCAAGCTTCCCAAGGACCTCAACGGTTTGAAGATTCGCGCCATGGACAGTCCCTACATCCTTGACTCCATCAATGCACTCGGCGCCCAAGCGATCCCGATGGCATGGACAGAAGTATACACCGGATTACAACAGAAGACCATCGACGGAGTTTGCACCATCAACACCGGCTATTGGTCCGCAAAGCTGTACGAGGTACAGAAATACGTGTCAGAATTGGATATGTTCTACAGCCCCACGTGGATTGTCGCAAACCTCGAGTGGTTCAATTCCCTGCCCGTTGAAATTCAGGAGGGTATTCAAAAAGGCGTTGACGCGGCGATGGAACGCCACTACGTGGATTGTGTGGAACAAGACGCGGCACTGAAAGAAGAACTGGTCCGATTGGGTATGACCTATACGAATAAAGACGAAATAGACATACAGGCCTTCAAAGAGGCAATTCAACCGGTTTATGAAAAATATCAGTCCCGGTACGGCGACGTGATCGAGCAGATCAGGGCCATGGCGAATTGAATGCGCTCGAAGATGATTCTGCACTGATTGTATAGTCATAATAAAGAAACCCCTTTGAAGCGTTGAAGCTTCGAGGGGTTTCAAATCATCGTCAAAGCGATGAAGCAGACGAGAAAGTGCGCGTTGGGGTGCTCCGGCATCCTCACGCAAACGCACTTTCTTCTGAAGCCTCTTGTCACAGTACACCTCCGGGTTTTGTGGGAATGCTCACGCCAAATCCGGCTCAAACAACTCCGTCAGCGCGCCGATGTCATCCAACTCCGGCAATCGATCCGACAGCGCGAGAATTCTTTCCAAGCGCGCGTCGCTGAAATACGTCCGGCCGAAAGCCCTCATGCGCGCAACAACGCCCTCCGGCGTCTGCCATGAAGTGTCTTTTTGGTATTCGCTTATGCGTTCGCCGTTTTTCAACACTGCGGTGACGCGTGCCCCCACTCTGTGGTTTTGGCTCTCGCGTTCGACCTCTTCGTCGAAAACGACGAATACCTTGCGCGCAAAAGCGTTTATTTCGGGATCGGCAAAATCCTTAACGGCGGGAATGCCGACTTCACCGCGAATCAGGGCGGCAGAAACCATGAATTGATGACTCATCATAGCGGATATGCTTCCCAAGTACGGGCCCCGGTTGTCCACGCCGGGAAATGTGCCGCCGCCCTTCGAAACGCCAACAGTCACCTTTTCCACATCGCGCAAATTGAGCTTATGCCGCCGCATAAGGGTTTCTGCGGCCTGCGCCGTCGGAAGCACATGCCCGCAACCGGGATGTATCTTGATCAGGGTTTCGTCCATCTCATATCCGCCGTCTGCGGTAAGCGCAGCCCAATCGCCGGCTTCGTTCAACAGCGCATACCCAAGACCGAACCTGCCTTCGAAAATCGTCGGTGCGCCGGCAAGGCCGTTCGCGGCCATGAGTGCCGCGGCCATGCCGTTTTTTGCGGCGAAACAATTCTGTATGCATATGTCGGGCGTTCCCGCATTGACGAATTCCATAACACCGGATGCCGTATTCGCGGCAATCGACAAGGCTCTCATCATCCCTTCGGCATTTAAACCGAGCATTCTCGATGCGCCTGCGGCCGCGCCGAAGGGTGCCAGAAAACTCGCGGGACGCAGACCATTTTTGGGGAAACTCGGCTTGATCAGGCATTTCCCTATGCGCCCTTGGGCCTCATAACCGCTCACCACGGCCTCCATGACCGCTCTGCCGCTCGCCTTCCTTGCCTGCCCCATGGCCAACACGACGGGTATGACGGCGACGCCGGGATGGCTCAATGTTTTTTCATGGCAGTCCTCCTGAAGGAATACCTGCCCCATGGCCGCGTTTACGGCTGCGGCGGCGAAAGGGGACATTCCGCCGCGATGCCCGATAAGGGTGCAGGTGCCCGCACAACCCTGTTCCTCCCAAATGCGCTTCTCCGACAATGTCAGCTCCGCATCGGCGCCGGGGAGGCTGCCTCCGAGGAAATTCAATATCGCAAGCCGAGTCTTTTCAACGGTCGTTTGGGGCAACTCGTCAAATTTTATGCGCGTCAAACGACCGGACAATTCCAAAAGCATCACAGCTTCACCGCGAGGACCGATCAATTCTTGCCGCGTCCGCCGGTAAACGAACCGGCGTCCACATACAACTCGAACGCGGTGATCTTGGAGGCGTCGTCGGAAGCGAGGAAAGCGATCGCCGCCGCGATGTCCTCGGGTTCGACCAAGGCGTCGAGCGCCGTTCCTCCCTTGATCTGCTTCACGACATCTTCCGTGAAATCATCCGCGACAAATTGCGGAAGCATCGGCGTGTTGACGGGCCCCGGCGCGATGCAGTTCACGCGAATGCCGTATGCCGCGAATTCTATCGCGGTCGTCTTTGTCAGGGAATATACCGCGCCTTTCGACGAGCCGTATACGGTGTTGCCCGGACGCGGGCGGTGCAAACCGACGCTGGTGATGTTCGTAATCGTGCCCTTTGTCTTTTTCAGTTCGGGAAGCGCGTATTTGCTCAGCATCCACGGACCCTTGACATTGATCGCAAAGACCTTTTCCCAGAAAGCGACATCGCAATCCTCTATGCGCGTGGACTTCTGCGGAAAGCCTGCTATGTTGCACAGCGTGTCGAGCCGGCCGAACAGTTTTACGGCTTCGGCCACCGCATTCTTCACCTGTGTCTCGTCGGAAACATCGCAGAGAACGAAAGCCGCTTCGCCGCCGTTCTTTTTCACGGCCTCGACCGTTTCCCTCGATCCGGTTTCGTTGATATCCGCAATGACGATCCTCGCACCTTCTTCCGCCAATCGAACGGCCGCAGCGCGTCCCACGCCCGAGCCGCCGCCGGTGATCAATGCAACCTTGTCCGCAAACCTTTTCATTTCACAACTCCTTTATTAATTTATGCAAAATTTTAGAAGCGCTTTTTTATTATTATAGCAGACGCGCTTCGAATGTCAAGTTCTCCGTTCGCTTTGCTGTCCTGTTTTGCCTGTGGCCGAAGGCGACAAAGGGGTGCTGCAAACTTAAATGCGGCAACCAAATTAACTTCTTGTGATTGCATGTTCGGATTTTTTAGCAGGTTATTGTTGCAATGTGAAATTTGCTGTGATAGAATAAGAAAAGCGCTTTCATATAGTTGCACAAATTTCGCGAAATTCGCCGGATTTGAGATATGACCTTGAAATATCGGTCAGCTCTGCTTGAAACGAAAGGACAGAAGCCGGAATCGACAGAGATTCGCTTGTCGGCACATGAACAACGCGGGCGCACACGGTTGCGGCGAATTGGAATCGGGTGGGAAAGGAGGGTTGGTACATCCGAAGATGTATTTTGTGTGACATTAAGGAAAAATCGGAAATCGGAGGAGGAAACATGAAAGCGTTGAAAAAGCTCGTATCGGTGTTATTTACGGTTCTTGTGCTGTGCATTGTCGTCGCATGCGGCAACAACACTTCGACACCTGCGGAATCCGCAGAGGATTCGCCCGCAGGCGATGTTGCGGAAAGCGACGAGGTGTACGATATTGTGATCAGCTACTATTCATCCGAAAGCATTCCGCCGGGACAAGCCATTTTGAATGCCATTGAATACGCGGAAACCGAGTCGAACGGACGGCTGAAATTTCAAGCGTATTTTTCGGGGACATACGTTTCCAAGGCAGATACGATGTCCGCGTTGAAAACGGGCACGATCGATATGGCGCCTGTCGAAGCCACGCAGGTGGCGTCCGTGGCGGTGCTGAACCAAATCTTCAATGCGCTGATACAGTCGGATGTGCCCGATCGCGCAAAGGTTCAAGAGATCTACGTAAAAATGATTGAAGAAAATCCCGAGCTCAACGAAGAAATGATCAAAGCTTGCAACTCCTTCTGGCTGTATCCGTTTGTTCTGGGCGGATACAATCTCCACGGAAACGAAACGGTCGCCGCAATTGACGACATCAAGGGTTTAAAAATTGAAGCGCACGGCCAGTTGGGCGCCTATATCAACCGGCTCGGCGGAACGGCCGTTGAGCTTGACTCCGGCGATTACTACAACGGTTTGAAGCTGGGCACGGTCGATTCACAGCTCGCCCACTGGGCGATCGTAAACAACTCGCAACTCAACGAGGTCGTTAAAGCGCACACGGTTTTTGGCGCCGAGGACATCGGCAGTGGGCTGAATGTGCCGTGCATGGGCTATCTGGTCAATAAGGACACATGGGACGGCCTGCCGGAGGATCTCAGGCAAATCGTGAAAGACGCGTTCATGCAGGCCGCGCAATTCATCATCGATTCCGATTCCGAAATATACAACAAGGCGATAGCGGTTGCAAAGGAAAACAATCACGAGTTCGTCTATATTAAAGGGGAGGACCGAAAGCCGTGGGCGGACGCAATGCAACCGATCCTCGACGAATGGTTTGCGCGCTGTGAGGATGCCGGTTATGACGGCAAAGCGCTCTACGAGAAAATGTTGCAATATTTCGAGGAAGCGGCATAGCGAGAGTCAGTCATCCTGAAAGGAGCCGTCGGAAATGCTTTTGATCGACAGAATCGAGGCGGGAATAGGGAAAATCATAAACGCATTCGCTGTCATAAGCACCATAACCATGGTGCTTATGATGGCCTATGTGGCCGTGGATGCCGTAATGCGAAACTTGAACCGCTCTTTTGTGGGAAGCAATGAATTGATTGTCAATGTCGTTGTTGTCGTGATTTTTTTGGGGATCGGGCAAACCTCACTGAAGGACACACAGATCAAAATCGACGTCTTTAAATTTTTGCCTTGGCTCGATCATGTGACATTGTTTTTTGCGTTCGCCATATATGTTTTTTCGGGAATCGCCGCATGGAATGAGGCAAAACTGGCATTTGAAATGAATTTGACCTCCTCTTTTCTCGGCATAGCCCGTTGGCCCTTCCTTTTCATCACGGGTGCCGGTTTGATTTTGTGCGGACTCGGTGTGGTCTGCGTTGAATTGCGATATATTTCGACTCGTCACAAGGAAAAAATGAAGAAACGCGGCGTTGTTGCGGAGGGAGAAGCGTAATGGAATTCAGTCCATTTCTGATCGGCGTCCTTGGAGTCGTCCTCTTGCTGGTGGTGATGTTCCTGCGGATGTGGGTCGGCGTTTCCATGATGGTGATCAGTTTTCTCGGTTGCTGGGTTTTGACGGGGAAGTTCGAAAGCGCCTATCAGGTGCTCGGCAGCGTGCCGTACAGCCAAGTCGCGAGCTATACGATGGTCTGTATGCCGTTGTTTATCTTGATGGGAACATTCCTTTCGCACTCCGATATCGGTGCGGACCTTTATCTTTTTGTTCGAAAATGTCTTGGACACATCAGAGGCGGCCTTGCGATGGCCACTGTGGGCGCCTGCGGCCTCTTCGCCGCGATTTGCGGCGAAAGCACGGCAACTGCCGTTACAATGGGCAAGATCGCTTATCCGGAGATGTTGAAGTTCGGATATTCAAAATCGCTGGCATCCTGTTGCATCGTCTGCGGCGGGACGATCGGCATATTGATCCCGCCGAGCGTCATCATGATCATTTACGGGGTCCTTGTGGAAGAATCCATAGGAAGGCTGTTCATCGCCGGAATTGTTCCGGGCATCCTGCAAGTGCTGTTTTACATGATCACAATTTGGATCATGTGCAAGATGAAGCCCGATATAGCGCCGGCCGCCGATAAATACCCGATGAAAGACAGATTGGCGTCCGCGAAAAGCGTATGGCCTGCGGGACTCCTGTTCCTGCTCATCATCGCGGGCATTTACGGCGGCTTCTTTACGCCGACGGAGGCCGGCGGATTGGGGGCGGCGATTGCGTTGGTCATTGTCATCGGCTTGCGCAGATTCAGCATCAAATTCTTTAAAGACGCGACGGCGGATGCGTTGCAGGCATCCACGATGATCTTTTGCCTTCTCATCGGGGCGTACCTCTTCATGCGCTTCACCGCGTTGTCGGGCATGCCGAATACGCTCAGCAAAATGCTTATCGAGTTTAAAAATGCGCATAACATGTCTCCGATCGCAGTCATTGCCGTGATCATGATCGTATATTTCATCCTTGGAATGTTTTTGGATTCCATGGCCGTATTGCTTCTGACGGTGCCCATCATCTATCCGATCGTTATCGGAATGGGATTCGACGGCATATGGTGGGGCATCATGATGGTCCGATTTATAGAAATGAGCATGATTTCTCCGCCGTTTGGCTTGAATTTGTTCGTCATGTCCAAATCGATCGACACATCGCTCGGCGTACTGTATAAAGGCGTCTGGCCGTATCTGATCGCCGACACGGT
This sequence comes from Eubacteriales Family XIII. Incertae Sedis bacterium, assembly GCA_031276135.1. Classification (GTDB taxonomy): domain Bacteria; phylum Bacillota; class Clostridia; order Peptostreptococcales; family Anaerovoracaceae; genus JAITLA01. The sequence continues at coordinate 17,099 of JAISNR010000135.1, forward strand.
ACATGTGGTATTGCTGATGGCATTTCCGCAAATTGTGACCTTTCTTCCGAATCTGATGTAATGCCATAGAAGGTGGCGCCATGAGAAGAAAATATCCATTGCTCAGCAGTCCCGTTACAATCGGCGGTTTGACATTGAAACACAGAATGCTCGCGGCGCCGATGGGAAGCCCGGATTTGACATCCGAAGGACATTACATGCCCGAAGCGATCGCGTTTTACGAACTCTTGGCGAAAGGCGGCGCCGCTTCGGTATGCTGCACGGAAGGAATCGTACATCCCACCGGCAAAAGCCATACGCGCATGCTCGATATGCAAAGCGATTCTGTGATCTCTTCCCTGACGAAAGCGGCGCGCGGCATCAAGAAGCATGGCGCAGCCGCTGTCTTGGAACTTTCGCACGGAGGGAAATACACGTCCGTCGATCATGTCAACGCAGTCGAATTGCGGGCACAAAGCATCTGTTACGGCCCCAGCGCAGAAACATTGCCGGGAGGCATTCGGATACGCGAAATGCCCAAAACGCTCCTTCATGAAATTGCGGATGCTTTCGGAAAAGCATCCGGTCTGGCAAGGCGCGCGGGCTTCGATATGATACTCATCCATGCGGGACACGGTTGGCTCTTGCATCAATTTCTTCAATCGGCGGACAACAGGCGAACGGATGAATATGGCGGCGGCATCCTCAACAGATCGCGCTTGTTGCTCGAGGTGCTCGAATCGGTTCGGCATGCCGTGGGCGCGGGATTTCCGATCGAGGTGCGCATCAGCGCCGAGGACTATCGAAAGAACGGCGATCCTTTTTCGGACACCGTCAAAGTGGCCGAGCTGATTGACGGCAAGGTCGATTTGATACATGTGACGACGGGTACGCGCAATGACAGCTATGATCGGACGCATCCGTCCGCGTTCTATCCCAGAGGGTGCAATGTACAGTATGCTTCCGTGATCAAACAGCATGTCAAAACGCCGGTCGCGACGGTCGGCGCTTTGAACGAACCGGAAATGATGGAAGAGATCCTTGCAACCGGAAAGGCGGATGTCGTTGAGATGGCCCGCGCTTTGCTCGCGGATTCATTTTTGCCAAAAAAGGTGTTGACAGGCAAAGACGACGAGGTCATGAAATGCATTCGCTGTTTTACATGCACCGCCGAGCGAACGCAAACAAAGACGCGCCGTTGCTCGGTCAATCCCGTTATAGGAAACGAAACAGAACATCCGTGCGCTTTTCCGACGGCGGCACCAAAACGCGTTGCCGTCGTCGGCGGCGGTCCGAGCGGCATGAAAGCGGCGCTCACGGCCGCCGAGCGCGGACATGCCGTTACGCTGTACGAAAAAAACGCGGAACTCGGCGGAGCGCTTCGGTGCGAACGAAAAATTCCGTTTAAACAAGACTGTTTCGATATCATACGCACGTTGGAGTTGCAAATGAAGAAAGCGGGGGTTCGCGTATTGAAAGCTGCGCCGTTCACACCGGAAATTGCGGAAGAAACGGAGCCCGACGCCGTGATTCTCGCCGTTGGCGCGGAGCCGATCCTGCCGCCCATTCCCGGCATCGAGGATTCAAGGGTTGTTTTTGCAAACGCACTCTCCGATGCGGATGCGGCGATCGGAGACGAAGCTGTCGTCTTGGGCGGGGGGCTTGTCGGGTGCGAAACGGCAGTGTATCTGGCCTTGGAGGGCAAACGGGTGACAGTCGTCGAGATGCGGACGGAGATTGCGCACGACGCAAACATCAAATACGGCCCAATCCTGAAGGACAAAATAAAGGCATTCGACGTGAAAACCCTGACCGAAACGGAAGGTATTGAAATCAGGGACAAGGGGCTTGTGGTCCGTTCGGCGGATATGGGAAAACAAACATTGGCGGCGGATACGATCGTGGTTGCGGCAGGGCAACGTGCTTTGCGCAGAACGGTTGAAATTTTGCGCGACAGCGCTCCGATCGTCATCTGCGTCGGCGATTGCGTTGTTCCGAAGAATATAGCCGAAGCCATGTCGAGCGGATACTATGCGGGGCTCGATGTTTGAGGATCGGCACGCGCAGTTCACGCCGGCAAAGGACGAGGGAGTGACGAAGCAAAAATGTACGAGAAACTGTTCACACCGATTACGATCAGGGGAATCACGCTCAGAAACAGAATCGTTTCTGCGCCGAATCAGACGCGGTTTAAATGCGGAATCGAATCGCTGTACATGGAACGCAAAGCCTGCGGCGGTGCGGCAGTGGTCACGATCGGCGAATCTCCGGTCAACGAATGTTATGCAAGGCAATCTCCGGAATACACCTTCAACATGAATGTCGCGACCGATGTGCGCTTCATGGGCGAAACGGCATCGGCCATCGCAAGACATGGCGCCATAGCGGCCATCCAGCTGTATCATCCGGGCAACCATGCCATTGGACATTCCGGCAAATCAAAGCCTCCGACAGGGCCGGTCGGATATACGCGCGAAGACGGCACGGAAGTCATCGCAATGGATGAGGATGCGATGCAACAAACGATCGAGGATTTTTCCAACGCTGCGGTCGTGGCAAAGAGAGCGGGATTTGAGATGATCCAAGTGCAAAGCGGTCACGGATGGCTCCTCAATCAATTTTTGTCTCCGCGCACCAACAAAAGAACGGATCGATACGGAGGAGGGACAGAAAACAGGATGCGATTCCCGTTGGAGGTGCTCAGGGGAATTCGCCAAAGGGCCGGTTGGGATTTTATTTTGGAGATCCGCGTGAGCGGCGAAGAATTGTTGCCGGGCGGGATGTCGATCGAGGAGGTTTCGGAATACGTGTCGGCTGCAGAGGATTACATCGACGTCGTCAATATTTCGGCCGGCGTGCATGAAGCCAAGGACACCGTCTGCCGCCAATTTGCGCATTCGGGGTTCACGCCTCACGGCGTGAACAGATATTTGTCCGAGCGGATCAAGAAAAGCGGAACAAGAGCGCTCGTTTCCGTTGTGGGCGGAATCTCAACACCCGCGTTGGCGGAGGAAATCCTCGTGGCGGGTCAAGCGGATTTGATTGCCATGGCCAGAGCTTTGATTGCCGATCCCGATTTTCCGAACAAAGCATGCAGAGGCAAGGCGGACGAGATTGTGCCCTGCCTCAGATGCAACAACTGTCTTCTATCGAAGGGTGAAAGCCAAACGCTTCGGTGTGCCGTCAACCCCAAGGCGGGCGTGGAGTTGCACGTGCAACTCTCACCGTCCGTTCGGAACAGCAAAAACGTTGTGATTGTAGGCGGCGGTCCTGCGGGAATGGAAGCGGCGATCACGGCCGGCGAGAGAGGACACAAGGTAACGCTGTTTGAAGCGTCAGAAGGGTTGGGAGGTGTTTTAAAGATATCCGATTGCGCCGATCCGCTGAAAGAGGACATGCGGACGTTCAAGAATTATCTTATAAGGAAAGTGTTCCGGAATTCGCGCGTTGACGTAAGGTTGCGAACGGCCGGAACGACGGACAATATCGCAAAGCTCAATCCGGATGCAATTGTCGTCGCTGTGGGCGGCACGCCGATCAAGCCGAATATCCAAGGGATCGACGGCGACAACATATTGAACGGCATGGAAGCTTATGAAAAAATCGGGGAGATCGGAGATTCCGTCGTTGTGGTCGGCGGCGGCTTGGTCGGCTGCGAGGTTGCTTTAAACCTTGCCGAACACGGGAAGAAGGTCACAATTGTCGAAATGCGGGACAAACTCGGCGATCCCGTGGATTGGAGGCATTCGTTGCCATTGCTCGCGCGTTTGGACGAAAATGAAAACATTGAGATACTGACGAAAGCCCAATGCGTTGCCGTTGCAAACGGCAATCCCATGATTGCGATCGGAAACGGCGATCCGAGGGCGATTCCCGCAGACGCCATAATCATGGCTGTCGGAATCAGGCCTTTGTCCGACACGGTTCGCGCGTTCAGAAAGCTCGCGCCGTGGTTCAGAGCGGTGGGCGACTGCAACAGGCCGGGACGTATTATGCAAGCGGTTCGGGATGGGTTCTGGGCCGGGATGGATATACTTTGACGGAGGAGGCAGACTTTCCGTGCCCGCTTCAGCGGAAAGCAAGTTGTAAATCACAAGGAGTGTATGATCATGGAGCAAAGGTTCAAGCATTTGTTTTCACCGCTCAAGATAGGCCCCGCAATCATAAAAAACCGCATCGAACTTGCGCCGGGTTGCCATATGCTCGCGAGCGGGGACGGTTATGTGACGCGTGAGATGATAGCGTACTATCAATCCATCGCAGAAGGCGGCGCCGGAATCGTCACCGTCGGCGAATCGGCAATTGATTTTAAACATGCGGCGGGACATCGTTTTCAATTGAACTTGGGAGACGATAAGGTTCATGCGGGCCTGTGCGAGCTTGCGGAAGCCATTCACAAATACGGAGCCATTGCGTCTGTGGAGGTGAATCACAACGGCAGTCAAATCATAAGCAGCGGATTGCCGCCGATTTCATCTTCGCCGCAGTTTACGATTCGCGAAGATCGCGCCGCCAAAGCGGAAAGGCGGAGAAGGTATCCCGTCATGAAAATGACCCTCGACGATATCGAGGATACCGTCGAGGGTTTTGCAAAAGCGTTTTCACAGCTGAAAAAAGCAGGCTTCATAATGGGGATGCTGCATTCCGGACATGGCCATTTGATTTCTCAGTTCCTGTCGCCTTTCATGAATCATCGCGACGACAACTATGGCGGGAGCTTCGAAAACAGGTTGCGGTTCTTTGATGAAGTCTTGACGGCCATTCGCGCGGAGGTTGGGCGGAACTTCATCATTGAAACGCGCATCAGTGCGGACGAGTTTTTATCCGGCGGTTTGAAGCAAGAGGAAATGCTGGAAATTATGAAGCGCGTCCAAGATAAAGTCGACGTATGTCATGTTTCGGTTTGTACGTTGCAGGATCCATTGCTCACCATATACCAAATGCAGCCGCCGTACATCGAGCATGGGGTAAACGTTCATTTTGCCGAATACTTCAAAAAACACCTTTCCATTCCGGTTACCACTGTCGGTTCCATCAACGATCCTGCAATGTGCGAAGACATTTTGTCGAGCGGCAAAGCGGATATCGTTGCCATGATTCGGGCGCAACTCGCGGATCACGAATTTGCAAATAAAGCGAGAAAGGGCTATGCATCGGACATACGCCCTTGTATTCGTTGCATGACCTGCATCCGCCTGACCGGGGAACGCGCACATCCGATTCGCTGTTCCGTAAATCCGATTGTCGGCAGGGAAATCGAATATTGGTACGGTTATGTCAAGCCGCCGAAAAATCGGAAGAAGCTTGCGATCATAGGCGGCGGCCCGGCCGGCATGCAAGCGGCGCTTACGGCATCCGAAAGGGGACATGCGGTCGTACTCTATGAAAAAAAAGAGCAACTGGGCGGGAATATGCGGTTGGCGGCGGCACTTCCGTTCAAGGACGACATGCGGCGGTATCTTAAATGGATGATCCGGCAGATCGAGAAAGCGCCGAACGTGACCGTGCGATTGAATACGGAAGCGACACCGGAATTGCTCAAGGCCGAAAATTATCAGGCGATCGTTGTGGCGATCGGTTCGATTCCCATCATTCCCGATATTCCGACCGAAGATCCGAATAAAATCGTATGGGTTGGCGATGTTGATTCCCGCAAGGTTGAACCGGGAGAGAGAATTGTGATGGTCGGGGGCGGGCTTTCGGGTCTGGAAAGCGCGCTCGCGCTTGCCGAAAGGGGCAAGAAAGTAACGGTGATCGATATGCTTCCCGAAAGTCAATTCGGCGCGGAAGGCCCGCGCGGCGGCGTATTTTTGAACAAAAAGCACGGGACCCGATTCGTGACCGAGGTGAAGCTTGTAAGGATTTCCAAAGAAGGGGCGGTCGTGCAGGACAAGAACTGGAATGAATTTGAAATTCCCTGCGATACGGTGATCCTCGCGCTCGGATTTAAATCCGAAACGGAATCGTGCGATGCGTATACCGAAATGGCGGAGGACGTGATTTTCATCGGGGATGTTCGTTTCCCGCACAATATCTATCAAGCTGTGCACGATGGTTTTCATGCCGCATATACCCTGTAGGTTCTGCGGGCAGGAGGACGCTTTGTATAGATGAGGAGGTAAGAAATGCTACTGCAAGACAAGGTTGCCGTGATCACGGGTGCGGGATCGGGCATGGCGAAGGCGAGCGCGCTGCTCTTCGCAAAGGAAGGCGCATCGGTCGTCGCCGCGGACATGAACGAAGCGGCCGTGAAAGCGACCGTCGCGGAGATCGAATCGGCGGGCGGCAAGGCGACCGCCGCAAGGGTGGACGTCGCGGACGAGGAATCCGTAAAGGCGCTCATGGCGCTCGCCGCGAAGACCTACGGCAAGATCAATATCCTGTTCAACGTGGCCGGGCGGCCGCAGTTTTCGACGCCGATCCAAGAAGTCGCGTCGGAGGAATTCAGGAATATCCTGAACGTCAACGTGATGGGACCGTGGCTCTGCGCGAAATACGCGATCGACGAATTGAAGAAGACGGGCGACGGCATCATATTGAACATCAGTTCCGTCGCATCCCTGCGCCCCCGCAGCGGCACCTGTTGCTATTCCTCTTCAAAGGGCGCGATCAATACGATGTCGCGGGCGCTCGCCGTGGAGTTCGCGCCGGAGGTGCGCGTGAACACGATCATGCCGGGGCCGACGGACACGCCCATGATGAAGGGCTTCATCCCCGGTTTTGATGCCGAAAAATACAAGGGAGTCGAGGCCGGTACGCCGCTCGGAAAATTCGTGCAGCCCGAGGACGTCGCTTATACGGCGCTCTTCCTCTGTACGAACCCCAAGATCACGGGCGCGGAAATCCGCGTGGACAGCGGTCTGTTCGTCGGGCGCGGCGACAAATAGAACAGGGAAATTGCACAGCGAAACAGAAAGAAGGAGGTGCGGCGATGTCGCAGGACAGGGAATGGATGCTCATTGACGGCAAGGAAGCGGAGAGCGTTTCGGGCGAATACATCCGGGTGGAAAATCCGTCCCACAGGGGACGGACGGCTTTTGAGGTCCCGAAGGCAAACGAGGAGGATGTTGACCGCGCGGTCCGATCCGCCCGAAAAGCGTTCCGGGAATGGAGCGGGACGACGTGGCTCGAGCGCAGCGACCTCTTTTATAAGATGGCCCGCGCACTGGAGGAGGAAACGGAGGAACTGGCGGTGACGATGGCGACGGAGAGCGGCAACGCGATCCGGACGCAGTCGGGGCCGGAATGCCGCGGCATGCCCGACAAGTTCAAGTACCTCGCCGGCCTCGCCGCAGAGCTGAAGGGCAGCGTGTATCCCGGACTCAACAGGGAATATTTCCACTATTCGAGAAGGGTTCCGATCGGCGTGATCGCCGGGATCATCCCGTGGAATTCCCCCGCTACGATCGCGTCGTCGAAGATCGGCGAATCGCTGATCGCGGGGAACACCGCAGTCATCAAAGCGCCTTCGCAGACGCCGCGCACGCCGCTCAGGATCGCGAAGATCCTCAATCGCTTTCTGCCTCCCGGGGCGGTGAACGTCATTACGGGCCCCGGGAGCACGAGCGGCATGTATCTCGCAAAGCATCCCGGGATCGGGCGCATATCGCTCACCGGCTCCACGGACGTCGGCCGCGAAATGCTGCGCGCGTCGGCCGACCGCATCCTGAGCACGACGCTCGAGCTCGGCGGCAAGAATCCGCAGATCGTGTTTCCGGATGCCGCGCCTTCCAAGATCGCGGACGGCGTCATCGGCGCCACGCGCATCACGCGCAACGGGGAATCCTGCTCGTCGGGCAGCCGCATCTATGCGCACAGATCGGTCATCGACGAACTGTGCGGTGAGATCGCGAAGCGCTTCGACGCGCTCAAGGTCGGCGACGCGCTCGATCCCGAAAACGACATCGGCGCCATCACGGGCAAAAACCAGTATGAGAAGGTCGTCGGCTATATCGAATACGGCTTGCGGGAGGCCGGAAGCGAATGCATCTGCGGCGGTCTGCCGCCGGCGGACGGGCCGCTTGCGGAAGGATATTTCGTTCGGCCGACGCTGTTTCGCTGCAGGCCGGATTCCCGCCTCGTCAAGGAAGAGATTTTCGGTCCCGTGATCACGGTCGTGCCGTGGGAGGACGAAGCGGAAGTCCTCGAAATGGCGAACGACACCGAATACGGACTCACCGGTTACGTGTGGTCCGCGGACGTGAACAAGGCCATGAAATTCGCGCACGCCATGGAAACCGGGTGGATCATGATCAACGCCGGCGGCATGCAACTGGACGGCCAGCCCTACGGCGGCTTCAAGAGCAGCGGCATCGGCCGCGAGCATTCGCTGGAGGGCATTTTGAGCGACTATACGGAGTTGCAGAGCATTACGGTCAATATGGGATTTTAGCGTCTGCCGGCAGACTCTGAGCTTCGACGATTGTGCGCCGGGTTGCGAGGCCTTTTTCGAATGAAAACAACAGGCAAATCTTCAAATTTCTTGTCGCGCGCATTTGTGACAATTGCGGCGGTGACGATCACCTCATTCGTCACCGCTTTTGCGGCGAGCGCGGTGAGTCTTGCAATTCCTTCTATCGGATTGGAATTCCACACAAAGGCATCGTTGACGGGATGGATCGTCACGGGATATATGTTTACCGTCGCCGCAGTTACCATGCCGTTTGGGCGCCTTGCCGATCATGTCGGCCGCAAACGGATTTTTATGGCCGGCATTGGGGTCTTTGCCGCATTTTCGTCCGCGACGATCCTGCTCGCGCATTCGTTTGCAATAACCTTGCTGTTTCGCATATTTCAAGGTGTCGGCGCCGCCATGATATACAGTACGGTCACCGCCATAGCGGTTGATTCCTTTCCGCCGGAAAAGCGAGGGGAGGTTCTCGGTTGCACCGTGTCGGCCACCTACATCGGAATCACGGGCGGCCCCGTATTGGGAGGCATCCTGATCGATGCATTTGGATGGAGATCGCTGTTTGTGTTCTCGTTGATTGTCGTCGCCATCGCTTTCATTGTCACATTCTTCTGCTTCAAAGGGCTTTCGGAAGAGAAACTTTGTCTAAAAAGAGGCCTCAATTTAAAATTGTTCGTGCGCAATCCGAATTATTCGCTGTCCGTTCTGGCATCGTTTTTCAGCTACAGCGCAACCTTCGCGGTGGGATATTTGCTCTCCGTTTATCTGCAAACCAATATGGGATTCAGTTCGCGCGTGGCAGGACTTGTGTTGGTTTCTCAACCGATTGTCATGGCGATCATCGCCCCCTTTTCCGGAAAATTCTCCGACAGAAGCTCTCCGTATCTCTTGGCGTCAATCGGCATGGGAATCTGCGCGGCCGGATTGTTGGTCTTTCTGTTCCTGCGCAAAACGACGAGCTTGATCGTCATTATCGCGGATCTGATCGTCGTCGGTATCGGGTTCGGTATATTTTCCCCGCCCAATACCAATGCCATCATGTCCTCGGTCGAGGCGCAGGATTACAATACCGCCTCATCCGTTCTCGCCACCGTGCGCGCGTTTGGCCAGACTGCGAGCATGGCCATCGTCACACTCGTATTCAGCGTAAAAATAGGCAGTGCGACCTTCGACAATGTCGCATCCCGGTTGCTTGACAAATCGATGCACACATGCTTTGCAATCTTCTCCGGGCTGTGCTTTGTCGGTATATTTCTCTCTGCGCGAAGGCACCCGTAACAATGGCAGCGAATGTTGAGTTACTGCGCACCTATTCCAAGTGGTGGGTGAATAGTAACAATGTTGAACGATAAAAGGAATTTTTAACCGGTTGTCCTTGCATTGTTTCTGTCGGTATGATAGAATCTAATTAAAAAAGCGCTTCCACAAAATTGCAGAAATTGCGAAGGGTCCGCGCGCCGCTATCGGGGTTTTGCGTGAGCGGCATACGAAACGATGTGCCGGAAGGAGATTGTTTGATGAATTCGTTTTATCCGCATTTGTTCACGCCGCTTCGGATAAAGAATACCACTTTCAAAAACAGGATATTCTCTGCGCCCAACGGCACGCGCTTTCGCCGATTGGAGCAGGAACGATTGTTCGAGGCGCATAAGGCCATGGGCGGCGCCGCGCAGGTTACGCTTTGCGAGTCCTATGTCAGCGACGATTATCTTCGCCAGACAAAGGAAGTTGTGCCCACGCTCGCGGACAAAAATGATCTGTTGATCTGGGGAGAAATCGCGAACGCCATCAGATTTCACGGCGCGGTGCCCTCGGTGCAACTGCATCATTCGGGTCCGTACGCATTGAAGCACTATCCTTGGTCCCCCGATCCGGCCGGCCCGTGCGCGTTTGTGCGCGAGGACGGCGTGCACGTGCGCGAGATGGATGAAGACATGATCGAACAGGCCATAGAGGATTATGCCAATGCGGCGGCAATGGCGGAACTTGCGGGTTTTGAGTCGATTATGTTGCATTGCGGACACGGTTGGCTGATTGCGCAATTCCTTTCGGCGAGAACGAATCGGAGAACGGACCGTTGGGGCGGCAAGCTGGAGCATCGCGCGCGATTTGCCATCGAAGTCATTGACCGCATACGCCGGAGAACGGGCAAGGATCTCCTCATCGAGGCTCGCGTGAGCGGGGACGAACTCGTGCCCGGAGGGCAGGGGATCGATGAAATCCAAGAATTTGCCCGGATGATTCAAGACAAAGTCGATCTCGTTCACGTTTCTGCGGGCATTCATGAAATCCAAGATACGTTGACGAGGCAATTTGCGCATACGATGTTCACGGAGCCCGGCTGCAATGTGTATTTGGCGGAGGCCGTGAAGAAAGCCGTGAAAATACCCGTTGTTACCGTCGGAGGCATTCACACTCCGGAATTGGCCGAACGGATTCTCGCGGAAGGCAAGGCGGACGTCATTGCCATGGCGAGGGCGATCATAGCCGATCCCGAGTTTCCGAACAAAGCGCGCAGGGGGCAACGCGAACGGATCAGGCCGTGTTTGCGATGCAACAGCTGTTTGAACGGTTGCACGCACAAGGCGAATTTCAATTGTGCCGTAAATCCGCAGACAGGACATGAATTTTTGTGGCTCATGACGCCGAAACCGACGCGCTCGCGCAATGTGACGGTAGTGGGCGGAGGACCGGGCGGCATGCAGGCCGCAATAACGGCATCCGAGCGCGGACACAATGTCACTTTGGTGGAACAAAGCGATTCGCTGGGCGGTCTGCTCAGAATATCCGATCGGGACGAACTGAAAAAGGACATGAAAGCGTATAAGGATTACTTGATTGCCGATACCCTGCGGAAGGTGAAAAAAGTGATGCTTCATACGAAAGGCACTCCGGAATTGATGCGAGAACTCAAACCGGATGCGATCATGTGCGCGGTCGGTTCGCGGCCGTTCTTTCCTCCGATTGACGGTATTGGCGGCGAAAACGTATTGTCCGCCGAAGACGCTTTTCGCTCTCCCGGCAAAACAGGCAACCGGGTGGTCATTCTGGGCGGCGGTTTGGTCGGTTGTGAGGCGGCTCTGTTTATGGCGCATCTCGGCAAGAAAAACGTATATGTGGTCGAAATGCTGGACAGGCTTGCCGACCCGGTGGATTGGCGGCATTCGAATCCCCTTCTGAAAGCCCTGCGTGCGGATGCCCGCGTCGAACTCATGACGGAAACCGTCTGCTTGGAGATCACGGCGCGTGATGTGCGCGTTCGCACAAAAGCGGGCGGGGAAAGACGGATCGAGGCCGACACGGTCATTTGTTCCGCGGGATTGTTGTCCGACATCGACACTGTGGAAGCACTGCGTCCGTGCGCGGAAGATTTTTATGTGATCGGAGATTGTTATAAGCCAAAAAAAATAATGGATGCGATCCAACAAGCCTTCTATATGGCTATGGATATATTGTGAGCGGAATCTGTGTTTTTGAAAAGAAAGGAGAGAAAGGAAATGAAAGGGAAGACGTTGTTTGGTCGGCTTGCGTTGTTCATGATCTTGTTGTGTTTCGCATTTACGGGGTGCGGGTCGGGCGGCGGCGATGCCGACGGCGACGCGGAGGCCGGTGAGGAGGCACCGGCAACCGACGCGGAAGCGGAAACGGAAACGGTGGCGGATGATACCGTCTACACATTGAAATTGAATTATTTTTCATCGGAGAACATCCCTCCCGGGCAGGCATGCCTTCAGGCGGCGGAAAAGGCCGCCGAACTGTCCGACGGTCGTCTGCAAATCGAATGTTACTTCTCGGGCACCTTGGTCGCTTATGAAGATCAGATGATGAGCCTCAGCAATGGCGTAATAGACATAGGTCTGTTTTCCGCCGGACAGTTTTCACAGCTTTATACTCTGAACCAAGTATTTACAAGACCCTATACCGTTACGCCCAAGAGCCATGAGGCGACGCGGCTCGCGTATCAGGAATTGGTGAGAACCGTTCCGGAGATCAATGAGGAACTCTCCGCGAACAATATGAAGTGGCTTGGAATCACCTGTCTGAACGGCTACAATTATCACGGAAAAGAGGGCAAGACGGTAAAGACCCCCGCCGACCTCAAGGGCCTCAAGGTGGAATCTTTGGGCGACACGGTGGAATATGTTTCGGCTATGGGCGCCGCGCCGCAATCGCTCGATCCGGGCGATTTTTATACCGCTTTTGAGAGAGGGCAAATTGAGGGACAATTTACGCATTGGGCGGTAATGAACAACTTCAAAATCAATGAACTCGTCAAAACGCATACCATCTTTGGCGCGGATCCGGAAAACTATGACGCCGAAAGCGGAGGGCTTTGGACGCCTCTGTTCGGATGGCTCATAAATCTCAACACCTACAACAGCCTTCCCCCCGACCTCCAAAAGGCCTTGAACGATGCGTTTCAATATGCGTCGGAATGGCATGAGCAGACGGATGCGGGTTCATCCGCCGAAGGGCTTAGGCAGGCGAAGGAATGGGGACATGAGATCGTCGTCCTCACCCCGGAAGAAACAAAACCTTTCTACGATTACGCGGCGGAAGTGAACAAGGCGTGGTTTGAAAAATGTGCCGCCGCAGGCTATGACGGAGAGGGGATCTATAACAAACTGATGGATTTGCACAGGAATTACAATGAAAGCCTTTGAAAAATTTCTCGGATCAATCATTCGCATCAGCGCGATCATAGGCGGCATACTGTTGATCTTTTTGATGTTGCTCATCGCGCTCGATGTGATTATGCGATCTTTCCGCATGCCCATAGTCGGACTGGTGGAAATATCGGTCTACACCGTGGTCTGTGTTGTGTATCTCGGAATACCGTGGTGTGCTTGGAACAATTCGCATGTGAGAGTGGATATCGTGAAAAAAGGAAAATGGATGGACCATGTTACAAATGTTTTGCTTTTGATCACGCTTGCCTATATCACGGTGCAGTGCGTGGCGCAATCGGCAAAGGCTTATGAAATGGGCATTGCCACCGTCATGTTGCACGTTCCCAGATGGCCCTTTCTTGGCATCACGGGCTATGGTTTCGCCTTGTCCGCCATCGTGTTGCTTTACCAGGAAAGCCTCTTGATCAAGCAAAAAGTTTGGCCGGAAGGCAAAGCATTGTGATTGGAAAAAGGGAGGATGTGTCATGAGTCCTGAAACCGTGGGCGCTATCGGCATAGGCATACTGATCGTTCTGCTTTTCAGCCGCATGTGGATTGGCGGCACCATGATGATCGTCGGCATATTGGGTTGCGCGATTCTCGCAGGATGGCCCACCGCGCATTCTCTGGCCGGAGTGGTCGCTTACGGACAAACCGCCAGCTACACCATGGCGAGTCTGCCCATGTTTGTGTTTATGGGCAGCATTATTGCGATCAGCGGTCTGGGTTCGGATCTCTACATTGCGGCGCGGAATTGGTTCGGCCATATCAGGGGAGGTTTGGCAATGGCGACCGTTGTGGCCTGCGGTCTTTTTGCCGCCGTATGCGGTGAGAGCACCGCCACTGCGGTCACAATGGGAAAAATCGCCTTTCCCGAGATGAAAAAGTATCACTACGATGAGCGCTTGGCCGCGAGTGCAATCGCATCCGGCGGCACCATAGGCATCATGATTCCTCCCAGCGTATCGTTTATTTTGTACGGTTTGATCACAGAGGATTCGATAGGGCACCTGTTCATGGCGGGCGTAATTCCCGGCATATCACAGGTCGTGTTCTATATGGTGATCATAGGTGTTTGGGGAAGGATAAAACCGTTGCACGCGCCTGCGGCGCCTCGATCGAGTTGGCGGGACAGGGGGCGTTCGCTGCTGACCGTATGGCCGGTGCTCTTTGTGTTTTTTATTGTGTTTTACGGCATGTATAACGGTGTCTTCACGCCTGCGGAATGCGGCGCCATCGGTGCGCTCGTGGCGCTCATCACCTCTTTTGCGTTGCGGAGGATGAACAGAAGACAGCTGATTAAAACGATTGAAGACGGCATACGAACGGCCGCATTGACGTTCTTTATCATCATCGGCGCCTATTTTTTGATGCGATTTATGGCGCTGAGTCATCTTCCTTCGGCCATGGGCACGGCTATCGTCACATGGCAGCAGACATACAGCATTCCCAAGTTTGCGATCATCGGAGTGATCGTGGTGTTCTATCTGATCTGCGGGTGTTTTTTGGATGTGATCGCGTGCATCCTTTTGACGCTGCCCATCGTGCATCCCGTTATCGTCGGCGGCTTGGGCTTTGATTCGATCTGGTGGGGCGTCATTATGGTCAGAGTCATCGAGATGAGCATGATTTCGCCCCCGTTCGGATTAAACCTTTTCGTTCTGACAAAATCGATTGACATAGATCTGAAAAAGATGTACAAGGGGGTATGGCCATTTTTGGCAAGCGACATTTTGCATTTGGTGCTGTTGGTCGTTTTCCCGCAGATCTCTCTTTGGCTTCCGTTTCAAATGCGCATGGCATGATGCTGCGAATATCGTCAAACGACGGTCCCGAACCGGATTCGGGGCCGTCATTTTTTTGCCGCGGACGTTACTGCTCAAAGGTTTGAGTCCTTACCCGCGGACAGCTGGTTTTTTACAGCTGTTGAATTTATTCGTTGACTTATTAAAAACACATGTTATAATTAAAAATATATAAAAGCGCTTTCATTATCGATTCAAAAATGCCGGGAAAGCACAGGCGAAACATACGCATTGTCGATTTTTGGGTATTGAAAACGCAAGCAATATTGGTTTTGAGAGCGCTCGGACGCACAAAAAGGAGGTTATTGTTACTATGGCAGACAAACCCATCGCCCGTCAATTGGCGGAAATCGGCGAAGCACTGAAATTTGAGGACATCGACCAAAGAACCGTCGAAAACGCGAAGATCTTCATGTTGGACTGCATCGGCACGATCCTGTCGGGCAGTCAGATCGAATCGGCCAAGGCGGTCACCCGGACGGCGCTCGACATAGGCGGCGCGCCGGACTGCACGATTTACGGGCGCGGCATCAAGACGAACGCGATGCTGGCGGCGCTCGTGAACGGCACGGCCGGACACAGCCAGGATTACGACGACGATCACCGCGAGGGCACGCAGCACGCCTCCGTGGCCGTCCTGCCCGCCGTGCTCGCGCTCGCGGAGAAGCACGGGAAGAGCGGCAAGGAAGCGCTGCTGGCCTACATCTACGGCTCGGACATCACGATCCGTGCCGGCGCGGCCTTCCTCGGAACCACCTATTACAGCGGATGGCATCCGACGGGCACCTGCGGCGTGTTCGGCGCCACGGGTGCGGCCTGCAAGGTGCTCGGGCTGGACGCGGAGCAGACCGCGTTCGCGCTGGGCGTGGCGGGCAGCGAGGCTGCGGGCATCGGCGAATTCAACGAGGCCGGCGCGTGGACCAAGCGATTCCACGCGGGACAGTCCGCGATGGACGGCGTGTTGGCCGCCTATCTGGGCGCGCACAAATTCTTCGGGCCTCCCACGGTATTCGAGGGCAGACACGGCTTCTTCAACGCGTTTTCCTACAAGGGCTCGGAAGAGGAACCCGCGCCCAAGGGCATCTACGACCTCGCGAAGATGACCGACGGATTTGGTAAAAAATGGGAAATGGCGGACAACAGCATCAAGCTGCATTCCTGCTGCCGTTTTTCAAACAACTTCTGCGACTGCGCGATCGACATCCACAAACAGGGCCTCGATCCGACGCAGATCGAGTCCATTCACGCCGACTGCAACAAATTCACGATCTACAACCTCTGCTATCCGGAGGACGTGAAGCGGCATCCGCAGAACGTGGTCAACGCGCAGTTCTCACTCTGCTACGACATCGCGGTCGCCCTCGTCAAGGGCAAGGTTCTTCCCGAATCGTTCACTTTGGACGCCATAAAGGATCCCTTGCTCTACGAGCTCTGCGAAAAGACCACCTGGTCGCTCAACGAGGCTTTCGAGGCGGCGTACCCGCAGAAGTACCCGGCGCGCGTCACCGTGAAGACGAAGGATGGCAAGACCTATGTCGGCGAGGTGGAATACCCCAAGGGCGATCCCGAGAATCCGGCTTCCAAGGAAGAGGTCACAGAGAAATTCTTCGCGAACGCCGCGAACACGATCGGCTCCGTCAAGGCCGCGAAGGCCGCAGAGCTCATCGGCAGGATCGAAACGCTCAAGAGCATCGATGAATTGGTGGAATGTCTGTATTGAAACAGGAGAGAAATCATGCCGAGCATACCGAGCATCAGCGAGCAAATCGCCGCGTATTATGAGCAAGCGGATCAAAACGCCATTCCGGCCGACGTCGTGTATCACGCCAAGGAATGCGTCTTGGATTATCTGGGCTGCGCCATCGGCGGCGCCTCCTTGGAATCCACCCGGATCGTCAAAAAGAGCCTGATCCCCAAGGATTATGCCGGGATCTGCTCGGTCGTTTTGGATGAAAGGGCGCCGGCCGAAAAGGCGGCTTTCATCAACGCGGCGGCGGCGCACGGTCTTGAGATGGACGATTCCAACACGCAGGCGGGCGGTCACCCGGGGGCGCCGATCATCTCCGCCGCACTCGCCGTCGCGGAGGAACGGGACGCGAGCGGGCTCGATTTCCTCCGCGCCGTCATCTGGGGATACGACCTGATGGTTCGGATCGCCCGCGCGGCGGTTCCGGATACCTGCTTCGAGAGGGGATGGCATCCCACGGCAATTTTTGGAATATTTGGTGCGACGGTCGCCGCGTCCATGCTGCGCGGCACGGACGCGGGGCGGCTTGTGAACGCGCTCGGCGTGGCGGGCGGCTTCGCGGCGGGCAACCTCGAATGCTATGCCGACAACAGCCTGACGAAGCGTCTGAATCCGGGCCACGCCGCCTACGGCGCCGTGACCGCGTCGAGCTTGGCCGAATTCGGCTATGTCGGGCCGCGATGGATATTCGAGGGCGGTTGCGGCTTCTTGCACGCGTATTCCGACGGCACGCGTCCGGAACGCATGCTCGAAAATCTGGACTATTCCGAATATCCGCTGAGCTACACGGCGTTCAAGCCCTACGCCTCCTGCCGTTACACGCACGCGCCGATCGATTCGACGCTGAAGATCCGAAGTGCGCACGGCGTGAAGCCCGAGGACGTGGAGAAGATCGTCGTGGATGTCGTGAGCATGGCCGTGCGCGCCGTCGTGGAACCGAGGGAACTCAAATACAATCCCGACAACATCGCGGGGGCGCAGTTCAGCCTGCCCTACACCGTCGCCTGCGCGATGCTCTTCGGTGCCGTTTCCGTCGAGCAGTTCACGGAAGAATTGCTGCATGACGCGGACGTGAAGGCCATGATGGACAAGGTGGAGATGCTGCACACCGGCGAGATGGACAGATATCTGCCGCACATCTTCGCGGCCAACGTGACCGTGCGGACCAAGGACGGGAAGGAATACACGGAATTGACGACATTCACGAAGGGCGATCCCGAAGCGCCGATCACGAAGGACGAGCTCAAAGGAAAATTTCTTTCGCTTGCGAAGATCAACATCGATGAGGCGCGCGCGCTGCGGATCCATGACGCGGTGTTCCGGTTGGATGATATCGATGTGCGGAAATTGACGGAGCTGCTTTAACACGAGGAGAGCGGTATGGAGAATGCGCCAAAACAAAGCAATGCGGCAGGCAGACACATTGTGCAATATCAAGCGGATTATTCGCTCTGCGCGGGATGCAGCGCGTGCGAGATCGTATGCGGTCTGCTGCACGACGCGGCGGCGGGACCGAAGTCGCGGCGGATATTCGTGGAGAAGGATGCCACGCAGCTCTTGCACAAGGTGCATGCCTGCATGCACTGCGCGGAGAGATATTGCCAGAGGGCCTGCCCGTCCAAGATCGGCGCGATGCGGATCGACGAGGCCACGGGTGTCACCTGTGTGGACGAAGAAAAATGCGTCGGCTGCGGGCTGTGCGTCAAAGCCTGCCCTTTCACGCCCAAGCGCATCCAGATCGGACCGAAGGGCAAGGCGATCAAGTGCGACCTTTGCAAAACCCGTCCGGAAGGCCCCGCGTGCGTAGAATACTGTCAGGTGATGTGTCTTGGCCTGAGCGACGCGCCCGCCGGACCGACGGCGCAGACGGTATAGAAGATGATGGGGGATTAACATGGGTGAGGAAAAACTGTACGGCTATGCCGGGAAGATCGCCCGAATCGATCTGACGCACCGATCTGTGGAATGCATCCCGACATCGAAGTACGCGCCGAAATACATCGGCGGACGCGGGATATGCAACAAGATTTACTGGGACGAGGTCGGTCCCGGCGTCGGGGCTTTCGACCCCGAGAACAAGGTCATCCTCATGACCGGCCCGACGACGGGAACCGGCATCCCGACGGGCGGACGCACTTCCGTCTGCGGGATCGCTCCCAACAGCCTGCCGGAGCAGTATTGCTGGGGCAACATCGGCGGATGGTTCGGGGCACACCTGAAATTCGCGGGCTGGGACGGCTTTATCATCGAGGGGAAGGCCGACGCGCCGACCTATGTCTTTATCGACGACGGTGCGATCACCTTCCATTCCGCGCACGAATTGTGGGGCATGCTCGTGCATGACGCGCAGCACAAGCTGGAAGAGCTTCTCGGCAAGGACGTGACGAGCCTCGTCATCGGCCCGGCCGGGGAAAACCGCGTGCGCATCGCGAGCATCACTTCGAGCAACGACAACGTCGCCGCGAAGGGCGGCTTGGGCGCCGTGTGGGGCTCCAAGAATTTGAAGGCCGTCGCGGTGCGCGGCACGGGCTTCATCGAACCCTACGATATCCCCAAACTCTTGGAGTTGCGGCGCAGGATGGGCAATCCGCAGCGCCGTTTGAATCCGATCCGGTACAAGGACGCGTGCACCTTCCGCCCGCATATCCGCTTCGACATGCCGGAGGGCGAGATCATCAAGGAGGCGCGTGTGACCTGCAGCTACGGTTGCAACCAGCGCTGCAATCTCTTCGTGCTGGATACGAAATCCGCCTTTCCGCGCAAACGCACGAATCAGGTGCACAAGTGCATCGGCGTATACGCGTTCAAGATGATGAATGATTCGGGATGGAACCCCGGCATGACCTTCCATACGGAAAAGAATTACGTTCCCGCCTGCCTGTGGATGGCCGGAACGCCGACCGCTCCGGACACGAGCGATCCTTACCTTGATGAACTGAACGCGCGCCGCATCGGCAATACGATGAATTTCTGGGACGGCGATTACGATCGCGGCAACGTGATCAACGACCTGTGCACGCAGTACGGCATAGACAAATGGGATGTGATCGTTTGGCTGATGACGTGGCTGATCATGGGCAAGCGCACCGGCGTCTTGAGCGACGCGGATTTCGGCATGGAGATCGACCCCGGCTCCGAGGCGTTCATGACGCAACTCCTGCACAGCATCACCTATCGCGAAGGATATTGGGGCAATCTGCTCGCGGACGGGATGGCGCGGGCGATCCGAACCTTGGGCAAGGAAAAATACGGAGATACGATCTACAAGGATTTGATATCGAACGTCATACCCGGCAAACAGCTCGACATCCCCATCAGCTTTGAATCCGCATGGGGGCATTGCTTTCATTGGCAAGGCCGCGGCTATCAGGGAATCAACAACGCCGCCGCTTGGCTGCCCGCCACCCTGCTCCTGATGACCAACACGCGGGACGCGCAGACCAATTCGCACATCCACGAAACCTTGGAATACATGCATGCCGTGCAGGACGACCCCTGCCACAACCCGCGCGTGGCCGAATGCGCGATCATGAACGAGGACAAGGCGGAGCTGAAGGAATCCATAACGAGCTGCGACCTGCAATGCCCGAACATCTACTGGACGGACATGGAATGCGAGATGCTCTATGCCGCGACGGGCATAAAGATGACGGAAGAGGAACTCAAGCGCTACTGCCGGCGTTCGAAGAACCTGTTCCGCGCGATTCTGATCCGCAACCACGGGCGGACGCGCGAGATGGAGGTCAATGAGGTCTATCCGCCTCTGCGCTATCCGGATTGCGAGGGCGTCACGGTTTCATTCGAAGATTTCAACGATTTGGTGGATATGTACTATGCGGGTCGAGGATGGGATCGCGAAACGGGATGGCCCACGCGCGCCGCGTATGCGGAATGCGATCTCGGCGATGTCGCCGACGCGCTCGAAAGAATCGGCAAGGCGCCGCCGCAGTGAGCACACTGAGCGGACCTTTACGGGAGATGATGAAAGAAATGGGTTTTTATAAGATCATTCCTCTGCATTTGGGCACGATCACGCGGCCCAAATCCAATATGATCCTCGACAATCCGCCGAGCGACGAACGCGGGGACTTTCCGCTTCTCGCCTATTATCTGGAGGGAGCGCGCAGGATTCTCGTGGATACAGGCGGCAACCCGCCGGACGATCCCTACGGCCAAAAGGCGCAGCCGTATGCGCGCACGCCGGAACAGGAATTGCCGAACGCGTTGCGCGCCGCCGCAGGCGTCGCGCCTGCGGATATCGAGATTGTGATCCTGACGCATCTGCACTGGGATCATGCGGCGAACAATCACCTGTTGCCGAACGCGCGCTTTTACTGCCAGCGCGCCGAATACGATTTTATTCAAAACCCCACGCCCGAGGCGAGCATGGGTTACGAATTCGAACGCGTGCGCAGGACGTCCTACGAACTCGTGGACGGCGATGCCCGGCTGTTCGATTCCGTTTCCGTGTTGCTGACGCCGGGGCATACGAAGGGCGGACAGTGCGTCGTCGTGGATACGGCGGAAGGCAAGGTCGTGTTGACGGGCGATCTGGTCACCCTGCGCGAGAGTTACCGCATGGATCCGCCCATGCCGAACGGCCTGTGCATCGACAGAAAGGCCATGCTGGCGAGTCTGTCGAAAGTAAAAGCCGTTTCGGAGAAGATCATGCCGGGACACGATCCGAGCGTGCTGCTTCCGGACGCCACTTGGTAAATCGAGGTTAATATGAAAAATGAAGAGAGGAAACGCGGCGTAAGACTTCATGGAAAAATCGCCATAATCACAGGCGCAGGTTCCGGCATGGGGCGTGCATCGGCGAAGCGTTTCGCCGAGGAGGGCGCGAAAGTCGTCGTCGCCGACATCACGGACGCGGGCAACGAAACCGTTGCGGAGATCAAAACCGCAGGAGGCGAAGCCGTCTTTGTCAAGACGGATGTGTCCAAGCCGGAGGACTGCCAAAGGATGGTCGATGCGGCGCTTAAAGCTTTCGGAAAGCTGAACGTTCTGTACAACAACGCAGCCCTGCCGCAGAAGGAAAAGAGCTTTGCGGACGTTTCGAACGATGAGTGGGATCGCATCATGAACGTCAACCTGCGCGGGCCTTTCTTCGCTTGCAAGGCCGCGTATCCCGCCTTCCTGAAGGCCGGAGGCGGCGTTTATCTCGCGACGGCCTCCCTCGGCGCGATCATGCCGCGCGCGATGAGCGCGGTCTATTCCCCGTCCAAGGCCGGACTCATCTGCCTGTACAAGGTTCTCGCGAGCGAATTGGCGAAGGACAATATCCGCGCGAACGTCATCTTGCCCGGACCGACCGCGAGCCCGATGCTGAAGCAGTTCATGGGCGGCGACAGAGAGAGCATGTCGGATGAGGAAATAAAGAATATCGTGGCAAAATCCATGGCCTTCGGCCGCTGTGTGGAACCCTTGGACGTCGCGAACGCGGCGGTGTTTCTGGCCTCCGACGAGGCCGGCATGATCTCCGGCGAAACCCTGCTGGTGGACGGCGGACGCTCTGTGGCGCGCGGCAGGGATTGATCTTTGCGAGCGATGAACACCGGATTCGGCCGCCGGCATCGAAAAAGGAGAGTGAGTCAAGGCATGGGCATGACAATGTCGGAAAAAATCATCGCCGCGCACGCGGGCGTACAGCATGTGAAACCCGGCGACATCGTCACCTGCGATGTCGATTGGATCGGGATACACGATATGTTTTTCACGGTCGGCGGGCAGGGGGATTTCAGCAAGATCAAGCAGCTGCACGATCCGGACAAGACGGTGGTGCTGCTCGACCACGGCGTGCCTTCGCCGACGCCGGCGGACGCGGAAGGGGCGTGCAGAGCGAGGACTTTCGTGAAAAAACACGGCATCAAGAACTTCTTTGACGTGGGCAATCACGGCGTGATCCATCAAAAACTTGCGGAGGAAGGCTTCGCGGCGCCCGGCAAAATGATCGCCTGCGGGGATTCGCATACCTGCGCGGCGGGCGCGTTCAACTGCGCGGCCAGAGGCTTTGGACCCGCAGATATGATCTACGTCCTGTGCGTCGGCCAAAATTGGTACCAAGTCGCGCCCACGGTGAAATACGAGCTGTACGGCGCGCTGCCGGATTTGGTTACGGCGAAGGACCTGTTTTTGCATATCGCGGGCGTATTCGGCGAGGCGACGAATCAAAACGTGGAATTCGGCGGACCGGGCCTTTCGTCCCTGTCCGTTCCGTCCAGACAGAGCGTTGCGACGATGTGCGCGGAGATCAACGCGGAGTTTGCCGTCTTTCCGCATGACGATGTGCTGGAAAACTATCTGCGCGGCAGGGCGCGGGGCGCTTATGAGCCGGTCGCGGCGGATGCGGACGCCGTGTACGACGCGGTCAGGCGGATCGATTTGAACGAGCTTGCGCCCTATGTTTCGGGTCCGCATTCCATACCGAACAATTGCGCGCCCGTGCGCGCGTCGGAAGGCCTGCCCATACAGCAGGCCATCCTCGGTTCGTGTTCAAACGGCCGCATCGAGGATCTCGCCCTCGCCGCTCGGTTGATCAAGGGCAAGAAGGTTGCGGACGGCGTGCGTTTCCTCGTGACGCCGGCCTCGCAGGCCATCTATCTGGAGGCTTTGCGGAAGGGTTATCTGGAAACCTTGGCGGAAGCGGGCGCTGTGATCACGAACGCGACCTGCGGCGCCTGCTACGGCGGGCATTTGGGTCTGATCGGCACGGGCGAGCGTTGCGTCTCCACGACCACGCGAAATTTCAAGGGACGCATGGGGAGCGCGGATGCGGAGATCCTGCTGGCCGGCCCCGCGACCGTGGTCGCTTCCGCCGTCTGCGGCCGGATAAGCGATCCGCGCAATTGCTTTGAGAGGGGTGTGCCGCAATGATCATAAAAGGGAAAGTATGGAAATTCGGAGACGACATCAACACGGATCTCATCTTTCCGCACACCGCTTTTCGGGTTTCGCCCGAAGAGCAGCCGAGGTATGTGTTCAGCGACAACCGCCCCGGCTGGAGCGCCTCGGTCGGACGGGGCGACATCATCGTGGCAGGCCGGAATTTCGGAACGGGCTCCAGCAGGCCGGGCGCGGTCCTTTTGAAACGCCTCGGCCTCGGCGGCATGCTTTCCGACAGCATGAACGGCCTGTTCTTCCGAAACTGCATAGGCTACGGCTTCCCCGCCATGCAGTGCGCGGGCGTGAGCGCGCTCTTCGATGAAGGTGATGTCGCCGAATTCGACTTGACAAGCGGTGAGATCCGGAATCTGACGAGCGGTGCGACCGCTTTGGGAAATCCGATTTCCCGGAGCATGGCGGAGACCCTGGAAGCGGGAGGTATATTTGAACTGCTGACACAAAAGGGCTATATCGAAGCTTAGATCGCAAAGGAGGGCAAAATCCCGTGATCATCGCAAACGTTTTGTACAAGATCAAACCGGGCCAAAGGAACGCTTTCCTCGCCGCGTGCCGTGAGATCGGGCTTTTGGAAAACACGCACAAGGAAAAAGGGAACATCGCCTACGATCATTACCTTCCCGTCCACGACGAAAACGCCGTATTCTGCGCGGAACTCTGGGAGGACGCGGACGCGTTCACGGCGCACAGAAGCGCGCCGCATGTGGTGAAATTTCAAGATGTGAAGAAGCGCTATGTCGCGGACGCGGATCTCAGCGTGTTCGAGGGGGCGCGAAAGGAATAATCGAGAAAGGAAGGCAACTGTTATGGTAAAGAATCCCGGAAAGGTGCTGCGGGAAAGGCTGAAGAAACCGGGGATCCTCATGGCACCGGGCGTATATGACGGCATCTCGGCGCGCGTTGTGGAACAGGCCGGCTTTGAACTCGCTTACCAGACGGGGGCGGGCGTGGCGGCCGGGGCGATCGCGCAACCCGATATCGGGCTGACGACGATGAACGACACGGTGAACGTGTGCAGGACGCTGGCGATGAAACTGAACATCCCCCTGATCTGCGACGCGGACACGGGTTACGGAAACGCCCTGAACGCCATTCGGACCGTGCATGAGTTCGAGATGGCCGGCGCGGCGGCCGTGCAGATCGAGGATCAGGTCGCGCCCAAGCGCTGCGGGCACCTGAGCGGAAAGACGGTGATTCCGGCCGACGAATACGTGCAGAAGCTGAAGGCTGTTCTGAAAGAACGGTATTATGCGGAAACACTGATCATCGCACGGACGGACGCGCGCGCCGCAGTCGGCTTCGACGACGCCGTGGAACGCGGCAAGATGTACATCGAAGCCGGGGCGGACATCCTGTTCTTCGAGGCGCCGCAATCGATCGAGGAGATTGAGAAGGTGGCGAAGCTCTTTGCCGGGCAACTGCCTGTCCTGATCAATCAGGTGATCGGCGGGCGTACGCCCGAATTGACGGCCGACGAGTTTGAACAACTGGGCTTTAAGATCGTCATATTCCCGTCCGTCATGCCCTATTACGCTTCGCTTATGCTGCGCAAGGCGGCGGACAGCATCATGGAGAAAAAGACGGACAGGGACATCGTTCCGGGCGGCGACGGCTCGAACATGTTCCGCACGATGGGACTCGAGGAATGGCAGGCCAAAGATAAGGAATACCGCGTCGAATAGGCGCGCGCAAGGAGGAAACGAATTTGAAAACGAGAGATTTGGTGCCGTTCAGATGCACGATCATGCGCTGCGGCACAAGCAAGGGCATATTCTTGCACAAAAATCATCTGCCGCAGGATGAGGCGCGCAGGGATCGCGTGATCTTGGCGATCTTCGGCAGTCCGGATCCGAGGCAGATCGACGGCCTCGGCGGCGCGGAGCCCCTGACGAGCAAACTGGCACTGATCGGGCCGCCGACGCGCGAAGACGCGGATGTGGACTATACCTTCGGTCAGGTGGAGATCGGCAAGCCCTTCATCCACTATTCCGGCCTCTGCGGCAATATTTCCTCCGGCATCGGCACCTTTGCGATCGAAGAGGGCTTGGTGCGCGCGGAGGAACCCGTCACGCGCGTGCGGGTGCACAGCACGAACACGCAACAGGTTTACACGCTCGATGTGCCGGTCAGGGACGGTTTGCCGCTCGCCATCGGGGATTACAAGGTGGACGGCGTTCCCGGGACGGGCGCGAAAGTCACGGTCGACATGGTCGGCACCGTGGCTTCCATGCGAAAGGGCTTGTTCCCGACCGGAAACAAAAAAGACAAACTCGATATTCCCGGTTTGGGAGAGGTCACGGTTTCCGTCGTGGACGTCGTGAACCCCTGCGCCTTCATCCGCGCGGAAGAACTCGGGCTGAAGGGCGACGAGATATCGAAGGACATGACGAAGGAAGTCTACGGTTTCATGGATGTCATCCGATCCAAGGTCGCGAAGCTGCTCGGCCTGGAAAACTGGGACTTGCAGGAAAGCAAGGACCCGACGCCCTTCCTCGCCTTCGTGGCCGCCGCGCGCGATTACACGAATCACTTGAGCGGCGAAACGGTCAAAGGGGAGGACGTGGACTTTCTGTCGCGCGTATACTTCCTTGGAAGCATTCATCAGACATACCCCGGCAGCATCTCCTGCGTCACGGCTGCGGCGGCCAAGCTGCCCGGCACGGTCGTATATGAGTTGAGCCGGCAAAGCGGAAGCGGCACGGTGCGCATCGGCCATCCGGGCGGCGTGATCGATGTGGAGGCGGAGGCCGGAACGGACGCCGCCGGAAACGATGTGATCAAAAAGGTGACCTACGGAAGGACGGCGCGCCGCATCATGGACGGCACGGTATATGTGCCGCGCAATCTGATTGAAAGATGATCGCTGTTAGGATTGCGACGGAACGGCATCAGATGTCCATGGCCGCGTAATAGCCTTCGCGCGTCGCGTTGATGATCCTTCGCGGTTTGTTGCAGTCACCTGCGGAATAGAAGTCCTCCGCGCAGAATCGCAGGGATTCGACCGTTTCGAGTTTGGGTTTCAGCCCTGTGGAAACGATGACCGCATCGGCTTTGAGCATGCTGACCGTGCCGTCCTTGCTTTGTATTTCCACGCCGTTTTTGTCTATAGAGCGACAGCTCGTTTCGGGCAGTACGACGAGGTTGGGCAACAGGGCAAATTCCTCCATCATGGGCGTATTCTCCCTCCAATAGTCCGGATCCCCGATCTTAGCCGTGATTTCCACGAGGGCGACGTCCTTTTTCAGCTCTTTGGCGAGGTACAGCGCCGTTTCGCAACCGACGAGTCCAGCGCCGATGATCACCACGCGCGCGCCGAGCTCTCGGTATCGGTAATACGCCTCCTCTGCACCGTATACGTTCGGCCCGTCCACGCCGCGTATGGACGGAATCGCGGGATCGCTCCCCACAGCGCATATAATCGCGTCCGGATTCAGTTCCGCCATCAGCGCCGGCGTGGCTTCCGTGTTCAGCAAGACCCGGCACTTCTTGTTGACGGCGCGGATCATATAATCCTTGTACGCTTTCATGTCGTCTTTGAACGCATCGTGCTCCGATATTTTCAGCAAACCTCCGAGAGCGGACGCCTTTTCCACGATCGTAACCGCATGCCCCCGGTCCGCAGCCGTCACGGCGGCGGTCATCCCGGCAGGCCCGCCGCCCACGACGACGACCGCCTTGTTTGATTCGGGCGCGCCGGCGAAGCGCCACCTGAAATCCTGACCGACTTGCGGGTTCACGGCGCAGGCGAAATGATCGTTCACGACCACACCGTGCAGACAGTTCCCGCAACGGAGGCAGGGCCTGATTTCATCCGCTCTGCCTTTGCGCGCCTTGTTCGGAAAGAAGGGATCCGCAATCAATGCGCGCCCGATTCCGATGATGTCCGCTTTTCCCTCGGCGAGGATTTGTTCGGCGAGCTCCGGCGTGGAAATGCCGCCCACCGTGACCACCGGGATCTTGACGCCGGCTTTTTTCACCGCCTCGGCCAAGTGGACGTTGCAACCGTGCTGCGTGAAACCGGATTGCGCGAACATGTATTTCAGCGTTTTCTGTTCTTCGTGTATACCCGCAGACACGTGGATGATATCTATATGCTCTTCAAGCAACTTGATCAATTCGATGGTCTCTTCAATGCGCATCCCGTCATCTATCATCTCGTCGCCGCTGATCCGCCACTCTATGATCAAGTCGCCGCCGACCCTTTGGCGGATGCGCTTTGCCAACTCGACGGGGAAGCGCGCGCGATTCTCAAATTTGCCTCCCCAGCGGTCGTTTCGCTTGTTGAATTTTTTTGAGAAAAACTGCGCCGGCAACCATCCGTGCGCACCGTGTATCAGGGCGGCGTCATAGCCGCAGAGCTTCAACGTATGCGCGGCCTCGGCAAATTCCTCCATGACTTCTTCGATCATATCTTCGTCCATCGCCCGCACATGAACGCCATCCGCGCGGACGAAAGCCATGGGACCGATCGGATCCGCGTAGCTCTCATCGAATTTCGCGCCGTAAAAACCCCGGTGCGCGAGTTCGAGCGACGCGGCCGCGCCGTGGTTCTTGATCCCCATCGCGATTTCCGAAATGATCGGCCAATCCCATCTGTTGTCAAGGCGCGGCAAGCTTTCGTATCCGCGCTTGACGGATTTGGAGCTAATCGTCGTTTCGCCGACCGTCACGAGGGCGGCGCCGCCCTTTGCTTTTTCCTCAAGATACAAAACCTCCGTTTCATCCTTCATGAAGCGCGTTGCGTTCGGTGTGGAGAAAATTCTGTTTCGAAATGTGAAGTTGCGGACGCGAAACGGGCTGAACAACATGGGGTATTTCAAATTCACCAACCTCCTGTCCGGGGATTCGCGGGCGCACGGTTTTTATTGAAAAAAATCGAAAACGCTTTCCTAATTTTACATTATAACGGCTTTGTGTGAAAATTGTCAAGCAAAATAATGCGTCAACCGGCGTAACAAAAATATGTGTCAGATGCAAAAGTAAGTGCGACCCCCCGGCAGGGGATCCGTCGCACTTACTTTTCCCGATCAAGGGGTCGCATTAAGTCCGCCCAAACCGTCGGCATTGCCGGAAGTGCTGGCCGGCCGTCAAGGGCGGGCGTCCTTTGCCCGTTCATCTCGATCCTTGACGGCCCGATCACGCCGAAAGACTTGTGACCGACGCGCCATGAACATGACGCCTTTCCTTCCGGGCGTCCGGGTCCGGGTGTCCCGGCGGGGGTCCGGGGACGGCGTCCCCGGCGTCCATCGGTCGGAAAGCGAAGCTTTCCGTACCTTCATGCGCGAGCCCAAACGGGCGAAAACGAGAGAAAACGCTTGCCTGCGGAGGGATTATTGTTTAAGATGTTCTTTGCACGGTCGCGACGCCCCGTAAGGAGGCGGCCATGTCAAAGTACAAACATCTCATGCCGGATGAGCGCAAAACCATTGAGAGGATGCTCGCGGGAAACCATTCTTTGGGAGAGATCGCAAAGACGCTCGGAAGAAATATGAGAGCAATCCGGGCGATTCAAGAGGAGGCACAGCGACGGACGCGGATGAGATCGCGCGCATCGACGGCGTCGTTTCGCCGTTGCTGTTGAAGGGGCAATCCGTGCATGTGATCGCCCTGAACCACAAAGACGAACTCATGTCGGACGAAAAGACGATCCGCAATTACGTGAACAAAGGCGTGTTCACGGCGAAAACAATCGATTTGCTCAATACCGTCAAAATGCGGCCGAGAAAGAAAAAAGCGGCGGTAAAGGTCGAGAAGGC
>JAISNR010000231.1 GCA_031276135.1 Eubacteriales Family XIII. Incertae Sedis bacterium
CGGTTTCGGCCGCGAACGTGCACGGCGCGAGGATTGCGAGGGCCGTGAGCGCGGCGAGCAGGAGCGTGAGAATTTTTTTCGTTCGCAAAGGTTTGTCCTCCCTGTCGTTCGGTTTTTGCACGCCGGAAGCCGCCCGGCGTTTCGGGCGGCTTTTCGGCGAACGCTTTTGCGGTTTGACGGCTTTTTCAGATTCTGTCCGTCGTGAAGGTCAGTTTGCCGTCCTTGTGGGTCGCGGCGTGCTCCGTCTTGCTTCCGTCCGCCGCGACGTAATACACGACGAGCTTTTTGCCGGCGGCGGGAGCGGCGTGCGGAATCGTGATCGCGATCGGGCTTGCGAGCGCGCCCGTGACCGGCACGCCGTTCGCGGCGAGTTCGATCGCGAAGGGCACCTTGCCCGCCGGCACCGCGCCCGCCTGCGCGCCGGACAGCGGCACATCGGCGTTGCGCGCATCGGAAACGACGGTGATGCTTACGCTTTCGACGGCGCCGTCCCCCGCTTCCGCGACGAGTGCTGCGAGTTCTGCGGCGTCGAACGTCACGGCGGCGGTTTCTTCGACGCCGTTGAATGCGAACACGCTCTCGACGGTCAGCAAGAGTTCCACGTTCGCGTTTTCGGTCTTGTTCGACTCCGCGACGATGGCCGCGATTGCGGCCCTCGGTATGTTGGTCACGTCCGCTTTGATTTCGTTTATGTCCGTGCCCTGCGGCAGGGTCTTTGCTTCTATCCTCAGTTCCGCGACAACGCTTTCTCCCGCCGAGATCGCGCCGGAGGCGAGTTTCTCTGCCGCTTTTTGCTTGGCCGCGATTGCGATTTCATTCGCCTTTCCCGTGATTTGTTGCGTGATCTCCGTCGCTTGTTCGGCGGTCACGGTGTTTTCGATGATCTTCGCTTTGCCGCCGGAGGAAGAAACGATCTCTTTGACGTCGCCGGATGATTCGGGGAGCTTGGGCAAAGTCACCGTGACCTCCGGCGCCTTGCTTGCGGGCGGTTCTTCGAGTACAACTCCGCCGCCGGGGGTTTCGGGCGTTTCGGGTTTTTCTTCGACGCCGAGCGCAGACCAATCAATCTGCAAGCGCGCAAGCTGCTTGCCCGCGCCGCCGACGGCCTTTTCCATGACGGGGACAAAGACCTCAACGGTCGTGTAAGTTTTGCCGATCTCCACGGGAAGCACGACCTCCTGCGGATACGCAGAGATGTTGATCGGGCCGTAATCGTCTTTCAACGTTCCGTAATCGCTGATCACCGTCGCGGAAACCGTGTCGTACTTTGTGATAATGCCGCTTTCGTCTTTCTCGATGTTTGTCACAAGCCATATCTGTTCGAGATGTCCCGTCAACCCCATGAAGGTCAGAGGTTCGAAGAAGAGGTGCACTTCCGCCGCGCCGTCGTCCTTGACGCGCACAAAAGATTGATCGTGCGCGAGCGCGCCGTTGCCCATCGAGGCTTGGTTGAAACTGTAATGCCACAGTTTGATATCTGTGGGGTAATCCCCTGACTCAAGCGCGAAGCCGGAGTCGGCAGACGGTGGGGGCGTCGGAGCAAGAACGAGGCCCGCTATGGCGGCGGCCAAGGCCGCCATCTGCACGTTCACGTTCGCTTGCGTCGCGTTCTTGTCGTCGTACACGGTCTGCGCGGCGGCAATCGCGCTTAAAAGCGTATTGTAACTCGCTTCGGTGTAATCCGACTGCGTCTTGCTCCCCGCCTCCGTCAGCTTTGCTCCCAATTCGGTTCTGACAACCGAGTTTTCCGGCGTTTCGGGATCCGTGCCAGGATCGACGGTCGCAAGCAATGCGGCTTGCGCTGCCAAAATAGCCGCAACGCGCTTATCCACCATGCTTTGCGTCAGGCCCGGTTGCGCTTTTAGAGCAGTACCCGCCACGATGCTCGCGGCGAGCGCAGCGTAGGATTCCTCAGTCCATGGGCTTGGATCAATACCAGCAACCGCAACAATGGCTGTGTCAAGTGCGGTTGTATTGGGTATTCCGATATCAAATCCAGCCCAGTCAATACGCAAACGGGCGGGTTGATTTCCCGCACCCAACTCATCCATAATCGGAACATTGACATATACATCCGTATACTCTTGACCGATTGTCACTTCTATACCCACTTCTTTGGGGTAGTTCCAATCCGCATCTTGGTTGTATACATCCTTTGTATCGTAATAGCTGTAGATTGCAGCAGGCGTCAGCGTATAACTTACCAAGCCGCCGTTGCTGTCCCGCATGATATTTTCCATTTGAGAAAGGGAGCGCAAATAGCCTTGCAACTTGCCAACGCTGAGTGGCCCGAAGAACAGTCGCACCTCAGCCTTCCCATCTTTGATTTTCAGCGCAGAACGTGTATGATCGATCGCGTTGTTTCCCATGGAATATTGATTCATGCTGTAGTGCCAAAGCGCCGTCTTTCCGGAAAGGGAATAGTCGCCATCCTCAAGCGCGACGGCTTCGTCGATATCTTCGGCCAAAGCATCGACTGCGGTTTCCAAGGCTGCGATTTGCGCCGCAATCCATGTTTCCGTCAATAAACCTCTGTCTCTTGCATATTCGGCGGCGGCAATAATTGCCGTCAGCGCAGCGAATGATTCATTTGTGTATCTGTTTGATGTCAATGTTTTTGCGGCGGCAATGGCTGCGTCAAGCGCGACGCTTTCATCAGGTTCACCCGTCACTCTTGCCTGTTCTACAGCCGAAAACAATGCGTCCCTTGCGCTTTTTATTTGCTCCGACGTTAAAGTTGCTGTGCTGTCATAGATGGATTGCGCTGTTTCGATGGCAGATTCCAATAAAGTCCGGTCGGTTTCGTTGAGTGTCTGTAACAGTCTGTTCGCAACATCGAGTTGTGCCCGTATGACGGTTCTGTCGTAACCCGCCAGAGCGTTCACGCTTTGGGATCGCACGTTTGAGATGATCAAACGCGCATTCTGTGCACCGACGCCGCTTCCGGGCGCGCCGCCAGCGCCTATATCCATGATAGGAACGATGACATTGATCCAAAAGCAGCCATCTGCGCTTGGGTTGGTAATGGGAAATTGGATTCTTGCCGGATAAATCAAGTTATCTTTATCGTCAATTTGCAGACTGCCCTCTTCAGTGTGATGATATGCCAAATGCTCCGACGGATATATTTTTCGAACGGAAAGGCTGTCATCATAATAACTCAGGTCACTCATGTATTCAAAGTCACCGCCGACCGATATGCCTTGATACGCTGTATACAATTGCGCTTGGCCGTTTGTCACTTCAATATAGCCTTCGTTGTTTTTCAAGGCCGAATTCGCCATGGATGGGGTGTTTTGTCCGTAATGTACCACGGCGATATCGACAAGGTAGATGCCGTCTTCCAATTTCGACAAGTCTGCGGGTTGGGCCATTTCGACAAGAAGGAATTCGCTGTTTAAAGTTACAGCGTCCGCCGTTTCAAACGCCACGACGCGTTGATGTTCATCCGTTTCACCTATCAGTGCGCCATGAACGCCTGAATTGAATACATACAAAAATGTTCGCTCCATATCCCATTCTTCGGGAATGGAAAACAGGAGTTCAACATATCTGTTGGGCTTTACCTTTTGCCCTCCGTATTCGGCAGACAACGCATATGCTCTGAAATGCCCGTTGTCTGCAAGGGAAGTGAAACTGTTGAACTTATCGGCATCTATATAAAACAATTCCGCATCGGACGTCTTACTCTCTGCGCGAAAGATTGTGTCCTTGTTGATTGCTTCCGGCGGAGCAATCAATTTCACGCCGTTGTTTTCGGACTCAAAGCCTGTCTGTGTCTCGCTTTCGGACTTGGGCCGCAAGTGAATGCGTCCGAAATGATATGTTGACGCACTTTGGTCTGCAAAATGTACGCGCACCCATTTGCCGAAGGCAAGCTCTTTGCTGTTGTACGGCAATGTGAAAGTTCCGTTTTCGCCGATGCTGATCGGTGAAGAAGCCGTCGCAACATATTGTTCCGCGAGATAACGCCACTTGGCGGTCGCGGACGGGCTTGCCGGATAAGTTTTGCCGTCCACAGGCGCAATTTCATTGACGGTTGCCGTCGCCGTAAAGCCAACGTCGAAACTCATGGTGTTTTCGATACTCGCCTCTGCGCCAGGCTCAAACGCGTCGAAAAATGCATCAATCCACTGTGCATTATCCCGCCTAAAGATGTTGGAATTGGTGCTGACGCAGGTGTTCGTCCAAAAAAAATCAAATTCCTGATCTCCAGATTCGTAGGCAAGGTTGTCGGGCAACTCGAAACATGACTGCGGAGAAAAATATACGTAAAAGTCCGTAAAAAAGCTTGCATATCCAGAGGCAGAGGCGGACCATGTTTTCATGAAAAGCCTGTCCGTCAGGTTCGGTAAATCAAAGGTAACATAGCCGATATCAAGCACCTTGTCTTCTTCGCCTTGGCTGAATGCGATATCGGGATACGCCATGTAATACGCGTTCATATCAGCAGACACTATGTTCTTTTCTTTTGCAAGCGCCAAATCTTCACTGCGGCAATTCTGCTCACCCGCCTTTATTTTGGATAATGCGCTTTCTAATTGTTTATATTCTTCAATCTTGTCCGGTTTCACGATTTGAATATAGCTTATCTGGCTGTATGCGTTGAACTGCAACGTAACGCTGTAAGTCCCGTCCGTCTTTGCGGTGACGAGCGCCGCGCTGTTGAATTGCACCCGCGCTTCATTGTCAAACTCACTCGGTTCTTTGCTAAACGATGATGCGCCGCTGTAAAAATTCACGGGCACGGAGTATAAGCCCGGCGCAAAAAGTCCGGCAACGGTATCCGAATTGCTTTCACCCGATCCTTGATCCGCAAGAACGCTTCCTGTCGGCACGCCTGAAAGCAATAGTGCCATAATTAAGAACATGTACAAAACGCGTTTCAATTTCATTGGATTTGCTCCTTGTTTCCGGAAAACAACAATATGACAGGGAATGCGCATCACGCTTAAGGGCCGCAAGCGAAATTTCTACCGCGCTTGTTGTTTTTTACTCTGCTATTTCGGGTAAGGCGATGTACGCGGTGGTAATAGGAGGATGATTAAAAGGCAAACCTGTGTTTTTATTGTATATTACCAAGTTCAATGAAACAATATGGATGGGGTCGTAAGGATCTGCTTCTATCAATGCCGTATGCGTAATGTCGTCATAGGCCATAACGTACTCCCCATAGGCTTTGGTGCCCACTTCATAGGGATTGTCGTTGAGATAAGTCTGAAATTCGGGAGTTTTCGTAAGGATATTAGGAGTACCATTGATCGCTATCACATCAATATAACCCTTGAATACGGTCCCGTAATCCATCAATTTCATATTAAAGGTATACTCGCCGTCTGCGTAGACAATGCTACCGGGAACGACAGCGGCAGAACCCATTGTGGGCGAATAACTGTCACCATCTTCCACATAGAAGTACGTGCCGTCCACATACCAACCCGGTGCTGTCGCAAACGCGCTCACGGTGGTAACGGCGGCGATCATCAAGACCGCCATCAGGACGCTAAGGGTTTTCTTTAACATTGCTTTGTTCTCCTTTTTCTCTTCGGCTCCATAATCGGAAGCCGCTTTGATTGAACCGCGCCGTCGTGCCTTGCGGCATTTGCCGGATTCAATGACCCGGAGCGCGCGATTCGATTTTGTTTGACGCGTCCGCGTATGCGGTACGCACGAAGCCCCGATATCGGAACTTCATCTCTGAGCGATAACGGACGTCCCCTTTCCCTTGCGCTTCGTTTCCCACCAACCGAGCATCACATTGCTATTGTGTTATTGAGGATGCGTTGCGGAAAACATCACGCGGGATACGGGACGCGCTTCTTCCGTATTCGTGTTGATTCGACATTCCCCCTTTCATAGTGCTTCCGATTTTGGTTCAATTGCGGCCGGCACCCGTTCGTATAACTCCGGGCACAAGTGTCGGTTCTCCGGCCCGTATCATTTCCCCGCCGAGCGGCGCGGAGGATGATCTTGTTCGTGCGGCGCAAGCATACGGCATTTTCGCGCACCATAAGTTAGCATCTACTAACAACATAACATGCCCGTGCGCCGTTTTTTCGCTTCGGGTACCCCGGAAAAGAAACGCCGGTCCCGCGCCGTATGCCCGTTCCAAAGTTAGCTTAATATAACCAAGTACATTGTACCCCCCCCCCATGAGATTTTGTCAACCCTTTTTTTGAAAAAAATCATAAGGCCGGCTTGTCGTGCAATCCCTTGAAAATCCTTGCATCCGCCGGGCGCGCCGCATGCCGCGCCCGATCTTCGCGTTTCAATCCGCAAAAAATCCGAGCGGATCCGTCCTCGCGCCGTCCGCGGGCCGGAGAATCGGCGTCCCCTCGGGCGTGGCCATGTCGATTCCGCCGCAATGTTCGGCATCGTCCGTGAAGGGACCGCTCCTTTGACCGAAACCCGACGATATCCGGAAGTTCTCGGGGAGCGGTCACGCCGGAATGCCGAACGGCGCACAATCGACGGGGTTTCGCTTCGCGCATCGAAATTCCTTTTTCCTTTTCTGCTGTTATTGGCCCTTTTGTTTCATTATGGACATATTTCCTCATATGTAAAGTTCCGCCGGCCGCCTTGCGGCAGGGGGGATGCTTCGGGGCGACCGGCCCGGTTGCTTCATCGCGACCGGCGTTTTCCGTGCGGTCCAAACCCGCGGAGATCGGCGGCGACGCGACGCGGCCCTCGGACGCGTCGCCGCGGGCTTCGTTTGCCGACTCCGCCGCGTCCGTCCGCATTCGACAAACTTCATCGTTCCGCTCTGCGGCTCCGTCCGCGGATTGCGGAGCGTCGTCACCGCCGCCCATGCCTTTCGGTTCGGCCGTCAGCGTGTAAAGATTCGCCCGCCTGCCCCCGTTGTCGCGGTACTGCGCTTCCCGTTCCACGAGGCCCGCCGCCTCAAGCTCATCGACGGCGGCGCGCGCGCCCGACACGGACAGCCCGCAGGCGCGCGCGGTGGTCCGGTGCGACGGAAAAGCCTCGTCCCGCCCGGAGGCGAGGCGGCAGAAATACAGGTACACGAGGCGCGCTTTTGCGGTCAGGTTTCCCATGAAAACACGGTTGCGGGTCACAAAGAAACCCTTCGCGGCATCCTTGAGAATCGTGTAGACATTCGCCCTGCGGCCGCGATCCGGACGGACCCGGCCGCGAATCGCGATCAGGCCCGTGCGTTCGAGCTCCGCGAGCGCCTTTTTGACCGTCGTCACGCAGACGCCGGCGGCGGACGCGAGGGTTTTGTGCGAGGGCCAGCATTTGCCCTCGCGGTTCGCGCATTTGCAGAGATAGGCGTAGGCGAGCTTCGCCGCGCCGGACACGGGCGCTTCAAAAACGGCGTTGTATGTGTAAAAGCAATCGGTCATGGGATGGCCTCCTTCGTGATTTCAACCTCGTTTGCGCATCGCAGCGCAGTATACTGCGTTTTTCCGGATTCCGTTCATTCCGCAATCTCGTGCCTGTTGCCGTGCGTGAAGCGGCAACGGGTGATCAGCACAAACGGATGGCCGAACGTCCCGCCGTCCGCCTTGACGACGCGATTGCGAAGCTCGCCTTCGATGAAAAGCTCATCGCCTTTTTTGAAATGCCGAGCGATGAAGTCCGCTGTGCCGTTCCACGCCGTAACGTCGATGAAAGCGGTATCGGTTTCGTTCACGCGCACGGCAAAACGATTGTTCAAAACGCGCTTTTCGATCCCGTTTGCGACGACGGTCTTGACCTCGACCTCCCGCGTCAACCGTCCGATCTCGATAAACATGATCTTTCCCTTCCTCCGGGGAGAGGCCGGCCGGAACCGGCCC
Source organism: Eubacteriales Family XIII. Incertae Sedis bacterium (assembly GCA_031276135.1). Classification (GTDB taxonomy): domain Bacteria; phylum Bacillota; class Clostridia; order Peptostreptococcales; family Anaerovoracaceae; genus JAITLA01. The sequence continues at coordinate 7,797 of JAISNR010000231.1, forward strand.
GTCCCCGGCTTTGAAAAATCGCGTGACTTTTCATAATTTCCTTTTATTCAAATATTTGTTAATATCCCGTGCGCGGGAGCTTGTTCCCGGCCGGAGCGGGGTTGTATACCGCCGTGCGCCACACGGAATTGCCCGCGATCCATTCGTCGCCGTATTTGCCGCCGGCGTCGGCTTTGTTGGCGAACTCGTAACCGTTCGGCAGGTTCGGCAGCACGTTTACGTAAACGCGCGGCTCGGAAACTTGGCAAAAGCCGGCCTTGACCGTGCCGAACACGAGCGTGAACGACGTGACGCATTCGTCGCCGGCGAGACCGAGCGCGACGCCCGCGCAGTCTATGACGTTGTTCCGCGTCGTGCTCAGATTGTCCGCGATCACGCGCGTGTCGCCCTTGTTCGTCGTGATCAGGATTTTGTATTTGAGCGATTGATTGTACGTGCCCGTGACGATGCGCGTAAGGCGCACCGCGTCGGTCGGGAGGGTGTCGCGCAGGAAGAAGTCCGTGAGCGGAACCGTGCCGTCGTTGCGCGCTTCTTTGATGTCGTACCGCGCTTCTTGGCCCGGCATGACCTCGCGCGGCCCCGTCTTTCTTACCGTGACGCCCGTGTTGGCGGAGTAATCGAGGTACTCCGTCTTTACGATCTGCGTCGCGAATTCGAGTTCGATGTCAAGCGCGTCGGTTCCGAGTTTGTACCAACGGGGCGCCTCAACCTCTTTGACCGTGTAGCGTCCGAGCGGAAGCGGCTTTGACACCGCGCGCCCGTCCGCGCCACTCGCGAAACGGTCAACGAGGTTTCCGGATTTGTGCTCATACGCCTCGAACACCGCGTCCGCGAGCGGCGTGCCCTTCGGCAGGCCGGTGATTTCGTTGTCGTCGCCCGAGAGCTTGGTGATTTGGATTTGGCCCGTTTCGGGCGTGTTCTCCCAGACGATCTCCGTGACCTTGCCGCTCCCGAATTCGACGGTTCTCGGCAT
>JAISNR010000028.1 GCA_031276135.1 Eubacteriales Family XIII. Incertae Sedis bacterium
TACTCCATGCGGCCCGCAGGGTCGGCAAGGAATCCGTGCATGTCCCCCTGCGCAACGAGGCGGAACGCTACGGCATCGATTTCGCGGCGCTGGACAGGGCCGTCCCGCAGGGCGCGGACACGTACTTCCTGTGCAATCCCCACAATCCCATCGGGAAAGCCTATACCGAGAGCGAGCTGGCGGAGCTGAGCGGGCTGGCGGCCGACAGAGCTTGGACCGTGGTGTCCGACGAGGCGCATTGCGAGCTGCTGTACGAGGGCAGGCACACGCCCTTCTTCAGCGTGGACGGCTACGCGCGGGAAAACAGCGTCTGCCTCTACACGCCCGGCAAGACGTACAACCTGCCGGGACTTCCGTTTTCCTTCGCCGTCATACCGAACCCCGCGCTCCGCAAACGCTTCACGGAGGCGGGTTACGCGCTGGGGCATATCAGCGGCTTCAGCTTCCTCGCGGCGCAGGCGGCGTACACCGAGGGCGAGCCGTGGCGCGCGGCTCTCCTCGCCTACCTGAAAGCGAACCGCGACCGGCTGGCGGCGGAGCTGCGGCGCCGTTTCCCCTTGGCCGCATTCACGCACACGGAGGCCACCTACCTGCAATGGATCGATTTCAGGCCGCAGGGCGCGGCGGATCCCGCATCCTTCTTGAAGGAGAAGGCCGGGATCATCGTCACCGACGGCAAGCATTATGGGGCGGAAGGGTACATTCGGCTCAATTTCGGCTGTCCCGCGCGGGTTCTGGATAAGGCGCTGGATTTGATGCAGGCCGCGTTTGAGTCGTTTTGATTTAATGACGAAGTAAAGTAACGAGAGGAGTTGATCGCATGTCCGCATCGCCGCTGTTATCGGCGGAAGTAAGGCACACCTGCTGCAATATATGTTCGTCCCACTGCGGGCTGGACGCTTACGTGGAACGCGGCAAGGTCGTCCGCGTGGAGGCCGCGCGGCCCCCGTTCGGCAGCGGCAGCCTTTGCCCCAAGGGCTACGCCAACAGGGGCTATGTCTACCGCGACGACCGCATAAAGACCCCGCTGCGCCGGACGGGCAAGCGGGGCGAGGGCCTGTTCGAACCCATCTCGTGGGAGGAGGCCTACGGCGAGATCGCGGAAAGGCTCGGCGCCGCGAAGCGGGCCTTCGGTCCCGACAGCGTGGCGTTCTATACGGGCTATTCCAAGTGGTACAGGCCCTACCTTCACCGCTTCGCCCACGCGTTCGGCACGCTGAACTACGGGACGGAATCGAGCAGCTGCTTCCAGTCGAATTTCATGGCCAACGAGGTCAACGCGGGCGTCATGACGCGCCCGGACTTGGCCCGCTCCGAGCTGTTCATCGCCTGGGGTTCCAATCCCTTCCATAGCGGCAATTACGGCGGGCAGAACTTCGACGCGCTGAAGGAGAGGGGCTTGAAGATCCTGCTGATCGACCCCCGCGTGACGCCGTTCTCGTCCTACGCGGACCTGCAGCTGCGGATCAAGCCCGGCACGGACGGCGCGCTGGCTCTGTATTTCGCCAAACGCCTGATCGAAGAAGGCCGCGCGGATCTCGGCTTCATCGAACGCCACGTGCACGGCTTCCCGGAATTCGCCGCCTACGCGGCGGGATTCGGCAAAGACAGGGCATCCCGGATCACCGGCCTCTCCCCTGCCGAACTCGAGCAAGCGGAAGCCCTGCTGCTCAAGGCGGAGCGCTTTTGCATGGCGGCGGGCGGCTGCGGGAACATCCACCACATCAACGGCTTTCAATCGCTCCGCGCCATCCTGAGCCTCAGCGCCCTCACGGGAAACTTCGACAGGGAGGGCGGCAACATCCCCCTTTGCCACATCGACGAGGAGCGCAACAAGCCGAACGTGCCTTTCGACGAATTCATCGACGAGAAGCGCCCACGGGGGACAAAGCCCAAGATCGGCAGCGAACGCTTTCCGCTCTGGTCGGACCTGGTGGACGAATATCAGGCCATGGACCTGTCGCGTCAAATCCTCGAGGGAACGCCCTACCGTATAGAGGCCGTTTTCGCGCTGGGCATGAACGTGCGGATGTTTCCCGGCAACGCCCGCCTGTTCGAAGCCCTCGAGAAAGTGCCGTTCTACGCGGACGTCGATCTGTTTATGACCGACAGCGCGCGATATGCGGACATCGTGCTGCCCGCCTGCTCGTCGTTCGAGCGGGAGGAGCTGGTGGAGGGTCCCCAAGGCGTCCGCCTGATCCGCCCCGTGATCGAGCCCTTGGGAGAGGCCCGCTCCGACGCGGTCATCCTGTGCGATCTGGCGGAAAAGCTGGAGCTGGACGATCCCGTCATGCGGGGAGGCTACAGAAAATGCGTGAAACATTTGATTCGGACGATCGGCGTGACCTATGAGGACCTGTGCTCGTCCGCGCAGATATTCAGGATACCCGGCAGGGAACCCTATCTGCCGGGCAGCGTGCTTTCTGCGGGCTTTGGCACGTCCACGGGCAAATACGAGCTGTATTCGGAGCGCATCCGGGCCTATCCGCCTTCGTACGCTTACGAGCCCCTGCCCGTGTACACGGAGCCTTTGGAAACGGTGGACGATCCCGAAAAACTGCCCCTGACGCTCGTGGCGGGCGGACGTCTGCCCTTCGCGTTCCATTCCCGCTTCCACAGGGTCAAATGGGCGCGCGAGCTCCGCCGGGACGCGGCTGCGGACATCAATCCGCAGGACGCCAAGGCGCTGGGGATCGGGCAGGGCGACGCCGTGGTTCTGGAGAGCGCCCACGCCTCGATACGATTGCGGGCGAACCTCACACACATGGCGCCGCCCGGCGCGGTGTTCCTGTTTCAGGGCTATTCCGAAGCCGATGTCAACTCCATCGTCGGCATAGACCATCTGGATCCCTATTCGGGTTTTCCGGGATTTCGGTCGGTGCGCTGCGCAGTCAGGAGGTGCGGATCATGATCGCGCGATTCAATTTTCATCCCGAGCTGTGCGTGGGCTGCGGCGCCTGCGTTCTGGCCTGCCTCGATGCCGACGACACGGATCTGTCGGTGCGGCCGCCGCTCCGCCGCCTGTTCAAAGAAGAGCGTCTGCGCGGCGGACGCGTCGGCCTTGCGTATTATTCGTCCGCCTGCATGCATTGCACGGATGCCCCCTGCGCGGACGCCTGTCCCGCGGGGCTCTTTTCGAAGGACGGCGAAACGGGACTCGTCCTCCTGGACAACAGCAAGTGCGTGGGCTGCGGTTCCTGCGCGAAGGCCTGCGCTTTCGACGGCATCCGTCGCGACGTAAATGGGAAATCATGGAAATGTAACGGCTGCGGCGACTATCTGGAGCTGGACCGCCCGCCCGCCTGCGTCAGCGCCTGTCCCCGCCGCGCCATCACCGTGGACGAGGTCAACGACGTGCTGGAAACGTCGAGAAAGCGCTTCTCGGCGAAGATCCGCCCGTTGCGGGACAGAGCGGCGCGCGGGAACAAGCGTTGCATTTGAACTTGAGGGCGCGGGATCCGTCCGCGGACGCTAACACGGCTTGCGCATGTCGATCCCGCCGCGCAGATACGCGATGTAAGCCTTGCGCACGGCCTGAAACTTGTTCCGTCCCAGCAGGATCATCTTGCCGTCGGACATGTGCACCGCGTTGTTCTTGATGCTGACAACCTCGTCGAAATTGATGATCCAGCTGACGTGGCAGCGGTAAAAGGAATCGCCCAAGAATCGCATGAGCTCGTCCAGCTTGCCGTAATAACGGTATTGCCGCTGTTTCGTGTGAATCAGGACCAGCCGAAGCTCGCTTTCCGCGTAAAGGATGTCCCTCGGCCGGACAGAAGTGGTTTCGGAGCGCGTCAAAATAGGGATTCGTGCGGTATTCATGAGAAATCCTCCTCTTGCCGTACAAATCATCCCGCGCCTGTGCGAGGGCGAAGCCATGCCCCCGCGTTCCAAAAAACGTGCATTCGGGGATTGAAGCGCGCTTGAAGCGCTTCCATGCCCGACGATGCCAAAATGAGTCAATTGAGGGAGCCGGTCACATCTCTCTCTTGTAGGTGATCAGATCCTCCGCGATTTCGTTTGCGGCGATCGAAACGGGCCTGTCCGTTTCCGCATCGGTCAGAACCGCCTTGCCCTCGATCAGATGCCGCGCGCGCTTTGCCGCGAGTATGACAAGGGTGTAGCGGCTGTCCGCCTTTTCCCTGATCAGATTGATGGATGGGTATAACACCGTATTTCCTCCTTATAGGCACGTATCGTTTCGTGAATGTCGTGCCCGACGCGCGCATGTTCCGCCCTGAGAATCGCCGTCAGACTGTCTGCGGCCTCCTGCGCGCGCGCGTTGATCACGCAGTAATCGTATTGGTCGATGCGCTCCATCTCCTTGAGCGATTCTCCGAGCCGCAGGTCGATCGCCTCGCGGCTTTCCGTGCCGCGACCCTCGATGCGCCTGCGCAATTCGCGCATCGAGGGCGGCAGGATGTAGACAAAAATCCCTTCGGGCCATTCGCGCCGCACATCCAGCGCGCCCTGCGTATCGATCTCCAGAAGCACGTCCGTGCCGGCCGCGAGCTTCGTCGTCACGGGGGCCTTGGGCGTACCGTAGTAATGGTCGTATACCTTGGCGTATTCGAGAAAACCGTCGTTCGACACGGTTTTCAGAAACAGCTCTTCGCTCACAAAATAATAGTCCTTCCCGTCTGTTTCGCCGGGGCGGGGCTTTCTCGTGGTCATGGAAACCGACAGGGAGATCTCCGTCCGCCTGACGAACTCGCCGCAGACCGTACCCTTTCCGGTGCCGGACGGCCCGGATACAACAAACAGCAGGCCCTTTTTCATCGCGTTCGCAAAATCCTCCCGTACACCACTATAGAATACCCCAATCCGCCGGAGATTTCAATGGATTATTCGATATTTTGTATTTGTTCCCGAATTTTTTCTATTTCACTCTTCATTTCGAGCATGCGCTTCGTTATGCGCAGATCGTTGGCCTTGGCGCCGATCGTGTTCGCCTCGCGGTTGAATTCCTGCGCGAGAAAATCCAGCTTCTTGCCGATCGTTTCCCCGTCCTCCGACAATATGCTCCCGAGTTGCCGCAGATGGCTCTTCAGGCGGACGAGCTCCTCCGTGATGTTGGATTTGTCCGCAAAGAGCGCGGCTTCACAGGCGATGCGCTCCTCGGGAAGCTCGATCTCGCCGCCGACCAGCTCCCTTATGCGTTCCCGCAGCTTGTCGGCATAGGCGCGCACGATCTCCGGCGCAAAGCCTTCGATCTCGCCGACGCAGACCGCGATCCGCTCGCCGCGCGCGCGTATGTCCTCGGAGAGCCCCGCGCCTTCGGCCGCCCGCATCCCGTCGAAGCGCAGGAGTGCCCGCCGCAGCGCGGTTTCAAAGACCGCGCGGATCTCCTCTTCGTTTTCCGTGTCGGGCGACTGCTTCATGATGTCGGGCATGCCAGCCAGCAAGCCCAGATCGATGCCGCCGCCGAGGTCGAAGCGTTCCTGCAGCGCGCGCAGATTCGAGACGTATTGCTCGGCCGCCGCCATGTTCAGCCGGACGCGCGCGTCGTCCGCCGCAACGCTGTCGATCAGGAACGAAACATCTATCTTGCCGCGGCGCACACGCTCCTTGACGACGGCCCGCACATGTTCCTCGACAAAGCCGTAGCGCCGCGGGAGCCTGACGGATATATCGCAGTACCTGTGGTTTACGGATCGGACCTCCGCCGTCACGGTCCGCTTCCCGTCGGAATGCTCGCCGCGCCCAAACCCCGTCATGCTCTTGACCATAGCCGCCTCCCGCGCTTTTTTTCGTTTGCATAAAACCATTGGATATTGTATCATGAAAGCATTGACATCGCAAGCAATACGTATCGCTGTTTTTTAAAAGGAGAAAACGCCATGCCCTTCGACGGCATCGTCCTCTCGGCGGTCGCCTCACGGCTCTCGGCCCTGCTGACCGGCGGGAAAATCGACAAAATCTATCAACCGGAGGCGGACGAACTGGTGATGCACATCGCTGCGGGCCGCGAAAAGCACCGGCTGTTCCTGTCCGCAAACAGCGCGAACCCGCGCGTCTGCCTCACGGACGACAGCGGCCCGTACCCGCAGAATCCCCCCGCCTTCTGCATGCTGCTGCGCAAGCACATACAGGGCGGACGCATCGCGCGCATCGAGCAAAAAGGCACGGAGCGCATCCTCGAATGCACGGTGGACACGGTCAACGAACTCGGCTTTTCCAAAAATAAACGCCTCACGGTCGAGATCATGGGGAAGCACAGCAACATCATCCTCGTCGACGCGCAGGGCGGGCGCATCATAGACAGCGTCAAACGCCTCACGCCGGAGATGAACCGATATCGGCAGACGCTGCCCGGCTGCCCCTACATCGAGCCTCCCTCGCACGGCAAGCTGCCGTGGTACGCGGTCGGGCGCGCACACATCGCGGCAGCCCTCGCGGAGGCCGGGCATCCGCAGGCCGCCGGCGCCGCGCGCGTCGCGAAGGCCGTCCTGTCCGCCGTGCAGGGCATCGGGCCGCTCGCCGCCGACGGGCTCGCCGCAGAAGCCCTCGCGGACACGGCGGCGGCCGCGGCGGACGGAGCTTCCGCGGCCGCTGCCGAAGAAGCCCTCGCGGACGCGATCCTGCGCGCGCTGCAAAGGCTCGCGGACAGGAGCCGCCGAGGGGATTTCGCGCCGGCCGTGTACCTCGACCGCGACGGCAAGCCCCTCGAATTTCACGCCTTTCCCGTCCCTTCGCTCGAAGGCGCCTGCGAAACGCTGCGCTTCGACGACATCGACGCGGCCATAGAATATTATTACGCGAACCGCATCGCCTCGAACCGCGTTCGCCAGAAAGCGGCGGACCTGCTGCGGGCGGCGAAGAACAGCCTCGACAAGCAATGCCTGAAAAAACAGCGCCTGCTCGAAGATCTGGCGCGCGCGGAAAACGCCGACAAAGACAGGCTCTTCGGCGAGCTCCTGACCGCAAACCTGCACATCCTGCAACCCGGTCAAGCGCGCGCGCGCCTCACGAATTACTACGACGGCGAAGAGATCGAGATCCCGCTCGACCCGCGCCTGAGCCCGTCGCAAAACGCGCAGCGCTACTATAAGCTGTACGGCAAGGCCAAGACCGCAGGCGTGGAAAAAAGGACCCAACTCGCGGAAACGGACAAGGAGATCGCCTATCTCGAATCCGTGCTGAGCTTCATAGAAAACGCCGCGACCGCAGAGGAAACGGACGCGCTGCGGCTTGAGCTGGCCGAAGCGGGCTATCTGCGGCGCGCCGGCCGAAGCGCCGCGAAAAAGCCGGCGAAGCCGGCGCCTTTGTCCTATGCCGTATGCGGCGGTCTGCGCGCCGAGGTCGGGCGCAACAACCGCGAAAACGATCTGCTCACGTTCAAAAGAGCCGCCGGCGGCGACCTGTGGCTGCACACGAAGGACATACCGGGCGCCCACGTCATCCTGTTCACGGAGGGACGGGAGGCGCCGGCCGAGGCCGTGCGCGAAGCGGCCGCGATCGCGGCCTGGCACAGCAAGGGCAGAGCCTCCGAAAACGTCCCCGTGGACTGCACCCTCGCCAAATACGTGAAAAAACCCTCCGGCGCACGGCCCGGCATGGTGATCTTCACGAACAACCGGACGCTCTACGTCAAGCCGGCCCTGCCGCAGGCGGTTCCCGGCGGCTGAGGAGGATCTCCGGCGCTGAGCGGGAAGTCGGGCTTGCCTTTCGCGAGAGCCTTCACGAAGAAGTGGAGCCACGCCGGCGCGCGGCGGCAGAGCGCGAGCCAGGGCGAGGCGACGATGTAAGCCGCGGGGACCGCCGACAGCCGGCCGCGCAGACGATATTCCAGCGCGATGTTCCCGCCGAAGCTGTGGCCGTAGAGCACGATGGGGCGTTCCGCGTGCGCTTCGCGCGCGTAAGCGATCAGGCTGTCCGCGTCCCGCAGCAGCGTCCCTCGCCTTCCCGCGTGTCCGCGCTGCCGCCGTGCCCGCGAAAATCGAAGGAAAACACCGAGATTCCGTGCGCCTTGACGCTCTCCGCAAACCTGTCGAAGCGGCCGCCGTGCTCACCGATGCCGTGCAGCAGACACAGGACCGCCGCCGGATGTTCGGCTTCCCATCGGTAGCCGAGAAGCCCCGTTCCGCACGACTTCAGTTGAAACGATTCAAACATGTGAATTTCCTTTTTCTTGCAGAATCGACGGGAAATTACGCGTACCGCACTTTCCTTGACGGCAACAGCACTTTGCCGTTGCGACGCAGCTTCACGCGCTGTAGAATATGCTCACCCTAAGCGCAGCGCAGCAATGCTGCGCAAGGGAATGATCGTTCAAAAAAGAGAAAGGAGGTAAACAACATGTCTGCTCCGCATTGGGAGATGTCCGCGCGTTCCTGCGCGGGAACAACGCACTGTGTGCTGTGCGGCAAGAGAATCGGCGACACCCGATTCAAAGGGCTCCCCGTCTGCAACAGCTGCATTGAGTATGCGAGAACGGTATCCTAAACAAGTCTCACCATCGTTTCATTGGCTGTGATGCATGGCAGTAGAAGGCTTGTCCTCAAACGAATCTCTGCCGGCCGTGCGCGGGACAGGCGAAAACCGGTCCGCCTGTCCCGCATTCCTTTTTCACCTCTCTTGCCCACGCGGATTTCTCCGCGCCATCCCACACGTCATTCAAAACGCAGGGCCCGCAATCTCCGCAGCACCCGTTCGAATTCCTCCGGCGGCGGACACGAAAACTCCGCGTATACGCCCGTTCGCGGATGCTTGAAGCCGAGCAGTCCTGCGTGCAGCATCTGGCTTTCGACGCCGAGCGCCTTCTTCTTGGGGCCGTAGAGCGGGTCGCCGAGCAGCGGATGCTTGATGTGCGCCATGTGCACGCGGATCTGGTGCGTCCGTCCCGTTTCCAGCCGAAGCGCAAGGCGCGTGAACGTCCCGAAGCGTTCCAGCACCCTGTAGTGCGTGACTGCGGCGCGGCCGTCCCGCACCCCCGCCGCGCGGCGCAGCCTGTTTGCCGGATCGCGGCCTATGGGCAGGTCCACCCTACCCCTGTCCTCGATGAAATTGTTGTGGACCACGGCCTCGTATTCGCGCGTCACGTCGTGCCGCGCCAGCGCTTCCGACAGCGCGCGGTGCGCACCGTCGTTCTTCGCGACGACGAGCAGACCGCTCGTGTCCTTGTCGATTCTGTGCACGATGCCGGGCCGGATCACGCCGTTTATGGAAGAAAGGCGCGCGCCGCAGTGAAAGAGGACGGCGTTCACGAGCGTGCCGGATTCGTTGCCGGGCGCGGGATGCACCACCATGCCCTTTTGCTTGTTCACGACGAGGATGTCCTCGTCCTCATGGACGATGCACAGGGGGATGTCCTGCGCGGCGACGCACAGGGACTCCCCTGCGGGCACGGACAGCGCGACGCTGTCCCCCGCGCGCAGAGGGCGGTTCTTGGGTCCGCTCGCGCCGCCGTTCACGCGGACCGCACCCTGCGCGATCAAGCGCTGCGCGTAGCTGCGCGAGAGTTCCGGCAGACGCGCGGCGACAAAGCTGTCGAGCCGCGTCCCTTCGTCGGCCCCGTCCGCGATGAACAGCTCGCACAGCCCCGCGCGCGGCGCGTCATTCGGCGGGGCCATCGATCGTCTTTTTCCCGCGCGCGCGCAGTTCCGTGAGGACAAAGTACAACAGGAGCAGACCGCAGCCCGCACAGACCGAAATGTCCGCGAGGTTGAACACCGGGAACGAAAAGGGTTGAAATTCGAGATAGTCCACCACGTAGCCGAGGCGAATGCGGTCGAGAAGATTGCCGAGGCCGCCGCCGGCGACCAGAGAAAGTCCCGTGAGCACCGCGGGCGGCGACGATTTCCGATTCAGGAAGATATAGACGATCAGGGCCGAGAGCAACAGGGCCATGAACAGAATCAGAAACGCGCGTTTGCCCTGCAATATGCCGAACGCCGCGCCCGTATTCTCGACGTAGACGATATCGAAGAGGCCGGGGAGAAACTGCAGGCGCATGCCGCGCGCGCCGAGCAAATGCGCCGTGAGCGCCTGCTTCACAAACCAATCCGACAGGACGACGCAGACGATGATCGGGTAATAAATCAAACACCTTCTCCTATCCTGAGATTCGTGAAGGTTTTCGTGTCCGCGCCGGCCTCCGCGCTCGCCACGGCCCCCGCAAAGGAGGGAACCGTCGCCGCCTCGACCACCTTCATAAGAGAGGGCTCGTCCGCCGCGTCCGGAAACAGATCCGCGCTCAAGGTGTTGAAGCGCTCGAGCTCCGTTTCCAGTAAATTCCTGAAACGGCTCTTGAGCATGCTCAGCCTGTTCCGCAGGTTCACGGTTTCCTCCGTGAGCCTGTCGACGGATTCCCGCGCCTCCCGCTGTATGCGCTCCGCGTCCATCTCGGCGTTTCGCAGCAGAATCTCCGCACGCTTCTCGGCGCTTGCGGAGATATCCCCCATCAGCGCCTTGGCCGCTTCAAGCGTTTCGAGCACCGCGTTTTCGGAACCCCTGTAGCGTTCGACCTCGGTCGTCAGGGCGCTGATGTTCTCCTTGAGCCGTCTGTTGTCCTGTATCAGTTTTTCAAAATCCAGCGTGACCAAGTCCAGGAAGCTGTCGACCTCCTCTTCCTTGTATCCCCGTACACCCTTCGTGAATTCTTTGTTCTGTATATCGAGCGGTGTGATCATCCTACCGGGCCTCCTCAAAAAATCACGACGATCAGATTGCGGACCAACTGGATCGCCAGCATCGCGACGACGATTGAAAAGTCGAACATTCCCGTGTTGAAATTGCGCAACAGGCGGCGGCACGGCGCGACGATGGGTTCTGTGATGCGAATCAGCAATGCGTTGATCTGCTGCAAAAAACCAGAGGAGGTATGGCGATAGGGGCCGGAGAACCAACTCAACACGGCGCGCGCCAAGAGCAACAGGCTCAAAACATCGCAAAATTTATAGAGAGCGTAGGCCAGCACGTTCATACGCCCGCTACCTCCAAGGGCTTTTCGTCCCGGAGCTGAAGTCTATCCCCGAATGTTCGGGCGGCGTGGACACGTTCACATTCTCCGGAACGAACACGAAGATGTTGTTCGCGATCTTCTGCATGTTGCCGTTCAACGCGTAGGTGGCGCCGCTCAGAAAGTCGAAGATCTTCCGCGCCACATCCGTTTCGACCTTCTCCAGGTTTATGATGATGGGCTTGCGCGCCTTCAGGCTGTCCACCAGCTTGGGGCACTCGTCAAAACAGCTCGGTTCCGTGACGACCAGATCAAATCGGCTCGTAATCGCGTTCAGTGCCTTGTTCATCGAGATCACCTTATCCTTTGGGTCTACATCCCTGAGCTCCGGTTTCGCCGATCGATCCGAATGATACGAAGGCCGCACGTTGATCGATTGCCGCTCGGCATAGGGTTGCTTCTCCTCCTCCGGCTCCACATCATCGGCCTCGATCTCTTCGATACCCGCAAGTTCTTTGAATTTGGCCCAAATATTTGCCATGTATGCCTCCCGTTTACAAACAATGAAAATCTTTGATTAAAATGCGGCCGATTTTGGCGCAGACCGGCGTTATGTGTACTGTCTCTCCCCGAATATGGCCGTGCCCACGCGCACCACATTCGCGCCCTCGAGGATGGCCGCGCCGAAGTCGTGCGACATCCCCATGGACAGATATTGAACGTCCAGTCTCTCGTGCGAAACGCGTCGAAACGCATCGAAGAGGCTTTTTACCTGTGCGAACAGGGGCCTGACGTCCTGCGGATCGTCCGCGAACGGCGCGATGCTCATGAATCCGCGCACGCGAACGTGCCGGCAGGCATCCAGTATCTCGCGCACGAGCGCGTCCGCCTCCCGCGTCGCGACGCCGAACTTGCTTTCCTCCCGGGCGGCGTTGATCTGGATCAATATGTCCGTTTCAATGCCGTACTGCGCCGCCCTTGCGTCGATTTCCTCCGCCAGCCGAAAGGAATCGACGGAATGTATCAGCTTCACCTTGTCGATGATGTATTTTACCTTGTTGCGCTGCAGGTGCCCGATCATGTGCCAGTTGACGGGCCGGACGGCCTCGTACTTGTCCAAGATCTCCTGCACCTTGTTCTCGCCTATATCCGTAACGCCGGCCGCGATGGCCTCGTTGATCTCCTGCGGCGTTCTGGTCTTGGACACCGCGATCAGCCGGACCTCGCCGGGATCGCGCCCGGCTTCGCGCGCGTATTCGTCGATGCGGCGGCGAATGTCCGCGATGTTTTCCCGAATTCCCATAGAGCCTTTGACCCCGTCACTGTCCAAACTGTTCCGGATCGCGCAATATTTCCTCGTATATGTTCACGGTTCCGACCCGCTTGCCTTCCGAATCGGTGAACGAGGACATGGATACGATGGAGCGCGCGCCGTCGCTTCGCACGACGTTCACGGGCACGAACTCGAAATCCCCGCTCCTCTGCTTCGCGTATACGCCGACCGTCCCGTCCCGCGACACGATGCTCCCGTTGTCGACGAGCAGTCCCCTGTAATCGGCGACGACCACCGTCGCCTCCGCACGCCGCAGACGGGCCATCCCCTCGTAGTGCCTGTCGAAGCCGAGGACGACCATCCACGCGTCGCCCTGATCGACGACATCCTCGATCCTGCCGACGACCTCGCCGCCCGGCATGCGCACCGTCACGGTTTCGCCGCTCCTGTAGTTCACGATGGCGCCCGAGTTCTTGTCGAACCAGAACACCGTGTACCACTGCGTGTTGTCCAGCAGCTTGTAGATCGGCTCGCCCCGCGTGACCGCGCCGTCGTGCCGCGTGACGTTCACGACGGGCCCTGCGGCGCCTGCGGCCGTTTCCCGCGTGAGCGCCGAGATGTTTTCAAAGGAAAACAGCGATTCATAGCCGTCTATGTAGTAGCTGACGACGCCGCTTTCCTGCGCCGTGTTCCGTTCGAGGACGACGCCGTTTTCGCCTATGCGCGACACCAGATCGGCCATTTCGGACGCTTCGGCTTTCGCCTCGGCGGTCGTTTCCGCCGGGGCGGGCCTGCTTCCGCCGACGATGTCGAGCAGGATCACATCCTTGCGCACCTTGACGCCCTCGCCCACGTAATAGCGGATTTCACCCGTGCGCGCGGCCATGTAGACCGTTTCGTCGCGAACGATGTAGGCGGTCACCTCGTCGGAGATCGCGAGGTTGCCGTATTCGAGCACCGC
>JAISNR010000082.1 GCA_031276135.1 Eubacteriales Family XIII. Incertae Sedis bacterium
CCCTTCGACCTGCTCTGTTACCTGATCGAAAATGCCGAGATGAACATTTACGACATACAGGTTTCGCAGATCACGAACAGCTATCTTTCCTATATGGAAGAAATGCGCATGCGGGATCCCGCGCTCGGCGGCGAGTTCATGGTGCTGGCGGCGAGCCTCATCGAGCTGAAATCGAAGATGCTGTTGCCGCGGACCGGCGCGGCGGCGGCCGGCGCGGACGAGGATCCGCGAAGCGAGCTCGTCACGAAGCTGCTCCTGTACAGGAAGTTCAAGGAGGCGGCCGCTTTCCTCTCGGAGCGCGAGGAGCGGGCGGCTCTTCTGTTTGAGAAACCGGCCGAGGATCTGCAAGCCTACACGAACGAGCAGGACGCGTATCTGCGCATGGAACCCGCGCGCTTTGCGCGGGCTTTTCGCGCGTTCCTGACCGGAAAACAGCGCATGGACGAGATCCGGCGCCACTACGCGCGCACCGAGAACCGGCGCGAAACGGCGGAGGCGCGCATGTCGTTCATCAAGGCCCTGTTCGCGCGCAAGAGGGTCGGGCGTCTGCGCTTTTGGGAGCTTTTGCGGCACAGGGACGACCGCGCCGAGAAGGTTGTGACCTTTGTCGCCCTGCTCGAGATGATCCGGAACAAGACGGTGCGCGCGAGGCAGAGGGGCAGCTTCGCGGAGATCACGGTGGAGCTTTGCGACGCCGGAGAGACAACAGAGAAGGGGGCGGTGCTTCATGCCGAATAAAAACGCGATCAAATCAGCCTTTGAATCCATGATGTTCGTGTGGGGCGGGCCGCTCGACGCAAAGACGGCGGCGGAGGTCGTGCAGATAGACAAACAGACGGCCTACGCGTATTTCAAGGAGATCCAGCGGGAATACGACGAGGCGGGGCGCGGCTTGGCCGTGCACGAAACGGACGGGGCTTTCCGCTTCGTCACGCGGCCCGAGAATTTCGATTATTTGCAGAGGCTCTGCTCGCCCGTCAAGGAGAAGCGGCTCTCGCAGGCGGCGCTCGAGGTGCTCGCGATCATCGCCTACAGGCAGCCCGTGACCAAGGGAGAGATCGACATGATACGCGGGGTCAAAAGCGAACGGGTCGTCGAGGGCCTCATGAAAAAAGACCTCGTCGAAGAGGCGGGCAGATCGAACGCCATAGGACGTCCCGTGCTCTACGGCACGACGAAAGACTTCCTGCGATACTTTGACTTTGAAAGCCTGCGCGACCTGCCCGAAATCGACGACATAGAGGACGCGATCCACGAGTCCGGGCAGGAGAGCGCGGAGGATGCGGAGCAGATCACCTTTCTGCAATAGGCGTATAGGGGACGCGCTCCGAAACGTTCCTGTATGCGGGGCGGATGATCTTGCCGGCGTTGATCAGCTCTTCTATGCGGTGCGCGCTCCAGCCCGCGATGCGCGCGATCGCGAATATGGGCGTGTAGAGCTCGAGCGGCAGGTCGAGCATGCTGTACACGAAGCCGCTGTAGAAGTCTATGTTGGCGCTGACGCCCTTGTATATCTCGCGTTCGTCCGCGATCACCTTGGCGGCGAGGCGTTGTACGCTGTTGTAGAGCCGGTACTCGTCGAGGCGGCCTTTTTCTTTTGACAGATTTTCCACGAAATACTTAAAGATATTGGCCCTCGGATCCGACAACGAATAGACCGCGTGACCCATGCCGTAGATCAGGCCCGCCCTGTCGAAGGCTTCCCCGTGGAGCAGGGCGCGCAGATAGCCCTCCACCTCATCGTCGTCCGTCCAGTCCCGCACGGTTTTTTTCAGGTCCTCGAACATCCGGACAACCTTGATGTTCGCGCCGCCGTGCTTGGGGCCCTTCAGCGAGCAGATGGAAGCCGCGACGGAGGAATAGGTGTCCGTGCCGGACGAGGACACCACGTGGGTCGTGAACGTGGAATTGTTGCCGCCGCCGTGTTCGGCGTGCAGCACGAGGGCCACGTCGAGGATGCGCGCTTCGAGCTCGGTGTATTTTCCGTCCTTGCGGAGCATTTGCAGGATGTTTTCCGCCGTGGAGAGGCCGGCCTTCGGCGTGTGTATGAAGAGGTCGTCCCCCGCGAAGTAGTGCCGGAACGCTTGGTATCCGTAGACGGACAGCAGCGGAAAGACCGCCGTCAGAAGCAGCGACTGCCGCAGCACGTTCGGAATGTCGGTTTCGTTGGCCTTCGTGTCGTAGGAATGCAGCGTGAGGACGCTCCGCGCCAACGTGTTCATCATGTCCGCGTTCGGCGCCTTCATGATGATGTCGCGGACAAAGCTCGTGGGAAGCGTCCTGTACCGTTCGAGCAGCCCGGTGAAGCCGGCGAGCTGCTTTTCGGTCGGCAATTTGCCGAAGATCAGGAGATAGGCGCATTCCTCAAAGCCGAAGCGCTTCTCTCCGATGAAGCCCCGCACGAAGTCCTCCACGTTCACGCCGCGAAAGAAGAGCTTGCCTTCGATCGGAATCTTTTCGCCCGAGGACGTGTCGAAGGCTTGGATCTCCGATATCTCCGTCAGGCCCGTCAGCACGCCGTTGCCGTTCAGGTCGCGGAGCCCGCGGTTCACGCGATGCTTCGTGTAGAGCGCGGCGTCGATGCGGCCGTTTTCAACGCACAGCCTTGCGAGCCGTTCGAGCTCCGGAGTGATTTCGGAATATTGATCATCGAGTGTGTCGAATCCCGTCGGTAACATAATAATACCCCCCTGTGCATGCTTGTTTCTGTATCGAACTATTATACCCGATTTTTGCGGCACAAACAACACGGGTTTTTTGTCTTACATTTTTTCCCTGTATTTACACGCAAGGCGGCATGGTATATACTATTCGTAAGACAGCCGCGCGTTCGCGTGCGGCATGCGGAAAGGAACGGGTGGGGATGCGCTTGAACAAATACATCGCGTCGGCGGGGATTTGCAGCCGCCGCAGGGCGGACGCGCTGACGGAGGACGGCAATGTGAAGGTGAACGGCCTCGTCGTGCGCGAAATGGGCCGTGACGTGAAAGAGGGTGATGTCGTTGAGGTCAGCGGCCGCGTCATACGGCCGGAAACGGAGCGCGTCTGCATCGTTTTGAACAAGCCCAAGGGCTACATCACCTCCGTCCGGGACGCGCAGAAGCGTCCGACGGTCATGGATTTGGTCGGCGACATACCGGAGCGCGTATTCCCCGTGGGCCGATTGGATTGTGACACCTCCGGTCTGCTGATCCTGACGAACGACGGCGCGCTTTCGCAGATGCTGACGCATCCCAAGCACAGGATCCGCAAGACCTATCGCGCGCGCGTCGGCGGCGTCCTGTCCGACGGGAGAATCGCCCGCCTGAAAAAGGGCGTGGACATCGGCGGCTTCGTCACCTCGCCCGCAGAGCTGCGGGTGCTGCGGCAGGCGGAACGCACGACCCTGGTGGAGATCAGCATATTCGAAGGAAAGAACCACCAGGTTCGCAGGATGTTCGCCGCGGTCGGCAACAAGGTCGTCGAGCTCGAACGCGTGGCCGTGGGGGAAATCCTCTTGGGGCGGCTCAGAACGGGGCATTACAGAAAGATGACCCGCCCGGAGCTCGCGTACCTCGGCGAGCTCTCGCGGGGATGAACGGCTGCGGCCTCGCGGCTGCCCGGCGGCGCGGCGCGCGACCATGAAATCGATTCTGCCGGCATGCGGAAATACGCAAAAGGGGAGGTGAAGATCAGCGGGATCCCCGCTCGGCAAAGCATATGCAAAGAACGTATCGCAAACCGAACTTAGGAGGGATTTTACATGATTGACAAGATCAAGACGGCCGATGCGGCCGTCGCCGCGATCGGCGACGGCGCGACGGTCATGGTCGGGGGTTTTATGGCCTGCGGCAGCCCCGAGATACTCATCGACGCGCTTGTGCGGAAGGGTTCGAAAAATCTTACAATTATATGCAACGACGCAGGGGTGCCGGGGCGCGGCGTGGGCAAGCTGCTCTCGAACGGGCAGATTCGCACGCTGATCGCTTCGCACGTGGGCCTGAACCCCGAGGTGGCGCAGCGCATGAACACCGACGTGCCCGAGGACAAGCTGATCTGCGACCTCGTGCCGCAGGGCACCTTGGCCGAGCGCATCC
>JAISNR010000130.1 GCA_031276135.1 Eubacteriales Family XIII. Incertae Sedis bacterium
GAATATCCCCATGCCCCCGAAGCGCGGCATGGGCTTTGCGTGCATCCTGCGCTCATCCTTCGGCGTGTCGATCGCCCCGATCTTGGGCGCGATCCGGATGGCCGCCGGCGTCAGCGCGAGCGCGAGCGCCAAAGCCGTCAGAAAGGAAATGCCAATGGCTATGGGATAGGTCATAGGGAATCCACCATGATAATCTTGAGGCCCGCCTCCGCCAGAATATCGACCGCGAGCTTGTCGGGATAGCCTTCTTTCACGATAATCTTCTTGATGCCTGCATTGATGATCATCTTCGCGCAGATCACGCAGGGCTGGTGCGTTATGTACATCGTCGCCCCGTCCACGCTCTGCCCGAGCGACGCCGCCTGCACGATGGCGTTCTGCTCCGCGTGGAGTCCGAAGCAGAGCTCGTGGCGCTCGCCCGACGGGATGTTCATCCGCTCGCGCAGACAACCGCCCCGCTCCGCGCAGTGCGCGATGCCCTTGGGCGCGCCGTTGTAGCCGGTCGCCATGATGTGCCTGTCCTGCACGATGACCGCGCCCACCCGCCGTCTGAGGCAGGTGGACCGCTTCGCGGTCACCGCGGCCATTTCCATAAAATATTCGTCCCAGTCGGGTCTTTCCATATCTTCACAGCTCCCGCATCGCGCGCATCTTCAACAAACGAACGCCGCCGCCCCCCCGCAAGACCGGCGCGCCGGCAAGGTTCGGGTACAGTATACCATACCCCGCCGCGATATGCCACAAAATTTGCTGCGGCGATGCACCCCCCCCCTCGCAATTTTTGCCCGGATCGGAACCTGCCGTCCCATCTCGGCCTTCGGCAAAAAAAAACTTTACAACTGCCCAAAAAACGTATATGCTTGTATTGTACTCCATTAAGTTTGATTTCCGCCGACCGGAGAAGCAGATCATGTCCGCTGCGGATGCGCGGCGACGCGTTGCCCTTTGACGGGAAATTCTCGATGCGGACGGTTCTTTGGACATAAAAAACAACTCTTGCGAACATTTTCAGAAGCGCGGCCCGTTTTGACATTCGAGGGCAGACGGCGCGACAGCTATTTTGAAGAATCCCATTTCCGCCGTTGCGAGCGGAACGGAACAGCCCGCACGTTTCCGGATTGCTCCGTTGCCTCGCGTTTCGTGACGGCAAAAACAAAAAACGATATCTCTCAATGCGTTCATATTAAAAGAGGGGAGGCTTTGTCGCGTTGGAAATAAGCCGCTATATGAACAAATACCCCATCACGCTGAACGAGAAGGATCCGTTCGGGAAGGCGGTGGATGTATTCGCTTCCCACAAAACCAACGGAATTCCCATCGTGAACGACAAAGGGGCGATGACGGGCATCATAAGCCTTGCGCGGGCTTTCCGATTGCTCTGCGATGACGTGGACCGAAGCGTTCCGCTGGAAAACGTCATGATCAAGGATCCGATCGTGATCGAACCCGAGGAGGATATCGACGAGCTGATCGGCAGACCCGTAAGCGCGCTTCCCGTCGTGAAGGGCGAGCGTTTGGTCGGCCTGTATTCCATGCCCGATACGATACGGGCATACTACAATTCCACAAAAGCCCTGCGATTGGAGCTGGACACGATCATCAAGGGCCTGTACAACGGCATTGTGACCATCGACGCCTCGGAAACCGTCCGCGTGATCAACCCGGCGGCCGCGGCGGCGCTGGGCGTGGACGTCGACGCGGTGATCGGAAAAAACATCAACGATGTGTTCCCGCAGGCGGGCATGTCCGAGGTCATGAAATCCGGCCGGGCGGCGATCAACCGCAAGATACGTTACGGCGACAAGACCTTTCTCGTAACCTGCACGAAGGTGGAGGGGGATCGCGAGATCGGGATTGCGATCATCAACGATTTCACGGAGTTGGCCGTCGTGTACGAGGAATTGTCGCAGACAAAGGAAGTCATGCAGGAACTGGAAACCATCATCGAAACATCGTCGGACGGCATATTGGTGGCGGATGAAAAAGGCGGCATCACAAAGGTAAACACGGCCTTGGCGGAGATTTTCGCGGAAAAAACGGAAGCGATCATAGGAAAGAACATCACGGATTACAGGAACGTATTCGGAGAGGACATTCTGAACCGCTTGCATGCCGGGCCGCAGGAATCCGGAGATGCGGGAAGCGCGAAGAGTCTGCCGCTGTGCGCGAAGATAGGGAAAACGCGGCTCATGGTCGTTGTGAATCCGATTGTCGCAAACGACGGCGCCCACAGCGGTTTCGTCGCGGACATACAGGACATCACCCGCGTGCACGAGTTGGAGCGTCAGGTGAATCGGCTGGAGATATTGTACAGGCAGGAGATCAAAAAATCGGCGGTCACGGAGAAGTATATATTCAATGATCCTGTCAGCCGATGTCTGCTCGAAAAGGTGCTGCATGTCGCGAAGGTGGATTCGACCGTGCTCATCACGGGGGAATCCGGCGTCGGCAAGGAGGTCGTGGCGGAGATCCTCTTCAATTCGGGAAGCAGAGCGGACAAACCTTTTGTGAAGATCAACTGCGGCGCAATTCCCGAAACCTTGCTCGAATCGGAGCTGTTCGGCTATGAACCGGGCGCATTTACCGGGGCGGGGAAAAAAGGGAAGCTCGGCATCCTCGAAATCGCCAACAACGGAACCATTTTTCTCGATGAGATCGGCGCTCTGCCAATTTCGCTCCAGGTAAAACTCCTGCGCGTCCTGCAGTCGCAGGAGATCATGCGCGTGGGCGGCATAGCGCCCAAGAAGATCGATGTGCGCGTCATCGCCGCCACAAACAAGGATTTGGCCGAAATGGTGCGCATGGGAAACTTCCGCGCGGATCTGTACTACAGGCTCAACGTGGTGCCGATCTTCGTCATGCCCCTGCGCGAAAGGAAAGAGGACATACCCGCTCTGTTGCACCATTTTCTGGGCAAATACAACGCGAAATACAAGCTGAACAAGTCTTTCGGCGCCTCCGTGATCAAGCAAATGCTGCAGTACGGCTGGCCGGGCAATGTCAGAGAGCTGGAAAACATGGTCGAACGCTCCGTGGTCACGAGCAACGGCGATACGGTGGAGGAGCTGCCGGATGAAACGCTGCACGGGGGCAGGGCGCTGTGGCTCAAGCCCGATGATGTCCGCTTCAACCAAAACTACAAGGATATCGTGAACGGCTACGAAACGGTGTTGTTGCGCAAGGCGCTCGAGCAATACGGCACGACGCGGAAGATGTCTGCGGCCCTGGGCTTGAATCAGTCGACGATCGTAAAGAAGATGTCGCGATTGGGCATTGCGCGGTGGTAAAAAAGGAATCAGCGCGATTCTTTTTTTCATCGCACGGTGAACGCATTGCCTTGGCCGATTTTTCAATATTCTGACGTGTTTTTCGCAAAAACGTGAAGGAGACGATGATTTTTTTCATCAAACGGTTTTCGGAAATTTTGCTTTCCTGCCGATTTTGCTTGATTTTTCGGCATCATCGGGGTTGGCACGTTTATTGCTCTTTTATCTTACCCGGTAATGCTTATCCGCTGTTTTGCACGAAGGTACAGGAGGTGTAAATGCAATGAAGATCAAAACGATATGTGTGGTGGGGGCCGGACTGATGGGGCAACAGCTCGCCTTGTTGGCCGCGGTTTCCGGATTCGAGGCGTATTGCGCGGATACTTCGCCGGAAGCTCTGAAAAAGGCGGAGGAATTCGTGGCCGGCTGGTTGCCCAAGCAAAAGGCCAAGGGAAAGATCACAGACGAGCAGATAGAGCATGTGAACAAGAGCTTGCATTTCGTCGGCACCTTGGAAGAGGCCGCCAAGAATGCGGATATGGTCATCGAAGCAGCCGTCGAGAATCTGGCCATCAAGCGGAGCATCTTCGCGCAATTGGACAAAATTGCGCCCCCGCACGCGATCTTGGCCACGAACAGTTCTTATCTGGTCAGCTCCAAAATCGCGGACGCGACCGCGCGCCCCGACAAGGTGCTCAACATGCATTTCTTCAATCCTGCGCTGGTCATGAAAACCGTGGAGGTCGTGCAGGGCCCGCACGTTTCCGACGAAACGGTCGACGCGGTCGTGGAGGTGGCCCGCGCTTTCGGGAAGAACCCCGCCAGAGTCAAAAAGGAAATCTACGGCTTCCTGTGCAACCGCATCTTCAGCGTCCTGACGAAAGAGGCGTGCTACCTGCTGGATCAGGGCATCGCTTCCATCGAGGACATCGATACCGCCGTGAAGGGCGCGTTCGGACATCCGATGGGTCCCTTTGAGCTTTTGGACATGACGGGCGTCGACCTCGAATACAACCTCGGCATGGAGCGCTTCAGAGAAACGGGAAATCTGGCCGACAGGCCCAGCCCGAGTCTGACCGAGCGTTTCGGCAGAGGCGATTACGGCCGCAAGACGGGAAAGGGCTATTACGATTACACGAAGAAGTAATGAGGGAAGAGAGGTCCGGCCATGTCTTACGAAAACATAATCGTTCGCAGTGAAAACAATGTTGCGATTATAAACCTAAATCGCCCCAAGAGCCTGAACGCGTTGAACGCGGCAATGGTGGCCGAGCTCGGCAAGGCTTTTGACGAGATCGCGGCCGATCCGCAGGTGAAAGCCGTCGTCATAACCGGCGAGAAGAACTTCGCGGCGGGCGCCGACATAACCGATATGGTGGAGCTCAATCCGGAAGAGGCGTTCGCCTTCGCGTTTTCCCCGGTGTTCAACCGGATCGCGAATTGCCCCAAGCCCGTGATCGCGGCCATCGAAGGCTTTGCCCTCGGCGGCGCCATGGAGCTGGCGCTGTGTTGCGACATCAGGATCGCGGCGGCGGGCGCGAAGATGGGCTTCCCGGAGATCAACCTCGGCATCTTCCCAGGCGCGGGCGGCACACAGCGGCTTCCGCGACTGATCGGTCCTTCCAAGGCGAAAAAGCTGATCTTCACGGGTTCGATCGTCAAAGGCGAAGAGGCGCTCTCCTTGGGCTTGGTTGACATCTTGGCCGAAAACCCCTCGGAAGAGGCGACGAAGCTGGCCGGGGAGCTGGCCGGCAAGGCATCCGTCGCTCTGAAGCTGGCGAAGGAGTGCATCAACGTGAGCGCCGACGTGGATCTCAACACGGGCATCGCATATGAAGCGACCGAATGGGCGCGGCTCTTCGCCACTGCGGATCAGAAGGAAGGCATGCGCGCCTTCATCGAGAAGCGCAAGGCAAGCTTTGTCGGAAAATAACCGGAATTCGCCCGTTCGAATCGTTGATTGAAATTTAGGAGGGAAGCATGATAAAAGAGGCTGTAATCGTGGCGGGTGTCCGCACAGCCATAGGCGATTATATGGGTTCGTTGCAGTCATTGAAGGGTCACGAGCTCGGAACCTTGGCGCTGAAAGGCCTCATCGAAAAGTCCGGGATCGATCCCAAGCTGATAGAAGAGGTCATCGCGGGCCATGTGAATCAGGCCGGCGCTCCCGGGAACTCCGCGCGCTGGGTCACGCTGAAGGCCGGATGTCCCGTGGAAACCACGTCCACCACCGTGCACCAGCAGTGTCCGTCGTCCATGCGCGCCGCCGATTTCCTTTCGCAGGCCATCATGCTCGGTCGGATAGAAGTCGGCGCCGTGGTCGGCATGGAGAGCATGTCCAACGCGCCGTATCTGCTGATGGGCGCGCGGAAGGGCTATCGCCTGAACGACGGCGAGGTGGTGCAGGACAGCATGATGATCGGCGGGCTGATCTGCGCCTTTGAAGGATATCACATGGGCATTACCGCCGAGAACGTCGCCGAACAGTGCGGCGTCAGCCGCGAGGAGCAGGACGAATACTCGGTGATGAGCCACGAGCGCGCCTGCAAGGCGATCGACGACGGCATCTTCAAGCAGGAGATCATCCCCGTGGAGATCAAGACGCGCAAGGGCGTGCAGATCTTCGACACCGACGAGCATCCGCAGCGCGGCTATACGCTCGAAATGGCGGCGAAGTTGCGGCCCGTCTTTAAAAAAGACGGCACGGTCACGATCTTCAACGCGTCCGGTCTGAACGACGGGGCGTCGGCCATCCTCATGATGTCCGCGGACAAGGCGAAGGAGCTCGGCATAAAGCCGCTCGCGCGCGTCGTGACGGCCGCGACGGGCTCGGTCGAACCGCGCGTCATGGGTCTGGGCGTGGTGCCGGCCGTTCACAAGGCTTTGAAGTACGCCGATCTGGACATAAGCGCCATCGATTATTGGGAGCTGAACGAAGCCTTTGCCGCACAGGTCCTCGGTTGCAACCGCGAGCTCAAAATCCCCTTTGACCGTTTGAACGCACACGGTTCCGGCATTCCGCTCGGACATCCCGTGGGCATGACCGGCGCGCGCATCATCATGGCGGCCGTCAACGAGCTGAAGCGTCGCGGCGGACGTTACGCCTGCGCTTCGATGTGCGCCAGCGGCGGACCTGCCGGGGCGTTCATCGTTGAAAATATAGAGTAATGGAATTCGTTATCGTTTTCGTTGTAACAGATGTGATTCGGAGGGAGGATTTATGGGCAACAAACTAATGGATCTGAAGGATGCCAGATTTACCATCTATGACCAGCTAAAGATAGCCGACTTGTTTGCTTACGAGAAGTTCAGCGACTATACGAAAGAAACGATCGACATGGCGATCGACACGGCGGAAAAACTGGCCGTGAACGAGTACTACCCCATCAACGAGGTGGGCGACAAGAAGGGCGTGCTCTTCGACAACGGCAAGGTCACGGTTCCTGCGGAATTTCACGCGGCATACAAGAAATTCTGCGAGGGCGGATGGACGGCGCCCGCCGAATCCTACGATTACGGCGGACAGCAAATGCCCACGATGCTCAACTACCTCACGCAGATGCTCTTCTTCGCGGCCAACCAATCGTTGATGGTGTACACCTGCCTCACGCACAGCGCGGGAAAGGTTCTGGAGATCTTCGGAACGGAAGAGCAGAAAAGCAAGTATCTGGAGCCCATATGGGCGGGGACATGGGGCGGTTGCATGGACCTCACGGAGCCGGAGGCCGGCAGCGACGTCGGCGCCATCCGCACCAAGGCGATTCCCAACGATGACGGAACTTACAGGATCAAGGGAAACAAGATGTTCATCAGTCAGGGCGATTCGGACCTCACGGAGAACATCGTGCACATCCTCCTCGCGCGCATAGAGGGCGATCCCGAAGGAACGAAGGGCCTGTCCTGTTTCATCGTTCCCAAGATCAGGGTCAACGCCGACGGGAGCCTCGGCGAATCCAACGATGTCGTCTGCACGGGCATCGAGCACAAGATGGGCATAAGGGGTTCCGCCACGGCATCCTTGGCTTACGGCGACAACGACAACTGCATCGGCGAGCTGATCGGCGGCCGGGGCAAGGGCATCATCACCATGTTCCACATGATGAACGAGCAGCGCATCGTGGTGGGCATGGAAGGCATTTCCATGGGCAGCTCTGCCTATCTCCACGCTTTGGATTTCGCGCGCGAAAGGAAGCAGGGCGTGGCCTTCGGACAAAAGACGGGACCGCAGGTGCCCATCATCGAGCACCCCGACGTGAGAAGGAACCTCCTGCTGATGAAGTGCTACACCGAGGGTATCCGCGCGCTGTTGCTGTACGCCGCCAAATGTCTCGATCTGAAGGACATCGTTGCGGACGAGGCCGAAAAGCAGAAGTACAGCGATCTGGTCGAGGTTTTGACGCCGATATGCAAGGGCGGCGGAACCGACAGGGGCTTCGATGCCTGTGTCACCGCGATTCAGGTGTTCGGCGGCTACGGATACTGCCAGGAGTACTATGTGGAACAGCTTGCGCGCGATTGCAAGATCACGAGCATCTACGAAGGGACCAACGGGATACAGGCGAACGACCTGTTGGGCCGCAAGATCGTCATGCGGAACGCTTCCGCGTTCCAGGCGCTGTTAGACGAAATCCAATCGGTTATAAAGAAGGCGAAGGGGATCGATGGGTTATCGGGCTATGCGGCGGGTTTGGAAGCGCATGTCAAGCAGTTTATCGAGATCAGCGACTTGTTGCGGGTGCGGCAGAAGGAAAACGGCTTTTTGGCCTATTCATGGGCGACCCCGTATCTGACGGTTGCGGAAGACATCGCCGTGGCTTGGATGCTTCTGGACCAAGCGGCGGTGGCGACCGAGAAGCTGAAGGCCGGCGATGCGGCTGACGCCGATTTCCTCACCTCCAAGATCAACACCGCCAAGTTCTTCATCAGCTCCGTATTGCCGCAGGTGACGGGACGCTTGGATGCGATCAAGAAGAACGACGACGTTTTCTTGCAGCTGGAAGACAAATATTTTATCGACTGAGGTCATGTTAAAGGAGGTTCTAGGGTGAATTTCCAAGAGGAATACAAGAGTAAGCTGGTTACGCCGGACGAGGCCGTAAAACTGGTCAAGTCCGGAGATTGGGTGGAGTACGGCGCGTTCTCCGGCCAAGTTGTCGAGTTGGACAAAGCCCTTGCCAAGAGGAAGGATGAACTGACCGACGTGAAGATTCGCGCAACCTCGCGCATCGGAACGCCGGAAATCGTGAATGTGGACCCCGAAAACGAGCATTTCACGTACAACAGCACGCACCTCGGCGCGGGCGAGCGCAAGCTCAGCGACCAACACCTGTGCTGGCATCTGCCGGTGCTGTATCACGAACAGCCGGGCTATTACCGCAAGCACATCCGGACGGACGTCCTCTTCCTGACCGTTCCGCCGATGGACAAATGGGGTTATTTCAATTTTGGGCCGCAGGTATCGCACGCGATGGCGCTCTGCGAAACCGCTTCCACGATCATTCTGGAGGTGAACCCCAACCTGCCGCAGTGCTTGGGCGGTTTTCAGGAAGCGATACACATCAGCAAGGTGGACAGGGTGATCGAGGCGAACTGGGAGTTGCCGCAGCTTCCGACCATAATGCCGAGCGAGATCGATCAGAAGATCGCGGAGTTGATCATGGGTCGGCTGGAGGACGGGGACTGTCTGCAACTTGGGATCGGCGGCATGCCGAACGCCGTGGGCGCGATGATCGCGAAATCCGATCTGAAAGACTTGGGCATTCACACGGAAATGTTCGTCGATTCGTTTGTCGACATGATCGAAGCCGGTCAGGTGACGGGCGCCAGAAAGAACATCGACAAGTACAAGGTCGTATGCACCTTTGCGCTCGGCAGCAAGCGCACCTACGACTATGTCGACAACAACCCGCGCGTGGCCTTCTACCCCGTGGATTATACGAACGATCCCTATGTGATCGCGCGGAACGACAAGGTCGTGGCGATCAACAACTGCGTCGAAGTGGACATCCTCGGGCAGATCTGTTCGGAATCCTCGGGGACCAGACAGATCAGCGGCACGGGCGGACAGCTGGACTTCACCTACGGTGCCTACCGTTCGAAGGGCGGTCGGGCTTTCATCTGCATGAGTTCCGCGTACACGAAAAAGGGCGGGCTGGTTTCCAGAATCAAGTCCACGCTTACCCCGGGCGCCGTCGTGACGGTGCC
>JAISNR010000178.1 GCA_031276135.1 Eubacteriales Family XIII. Incertae Sedis bacterium
GATTTTGACCGCATCCTCGATACGATCGATGACCATATCCTTTGGATCAAGAGAGAACACGATTGGGGTTACTCCGTCCCGAGCCTGATGGCGGGTGTGTTCAGTTCGCATCCCAACAACGTGAGTTATCTGCTCAAAAAGAATCGTCTGCAAACGAAGGATATCCGGTACATCCTTGCGATGACGGACGCCGAAACGCGCAAAAGATACGATTATGAGAATATAGACCGATTGTATCTTGCGTACTCTTCAAGCAAGTTCGACGACAAGACCAATTTGAATTTGCTCAAATCGCATTTTAAAAACAAAGGCGTTCTTGTTGTGGTGTTCGGCGCGACAAGCCGCGAATACAGAACCGAAATCGTTCGATTTATACGGGAGAACAGGCCCGTTGTGATCAGCGTCAACCACGTGTATTGCGCATACAAGCCGGATTTTTTGTTTTACGGCAATCACCGGCGTTATGGAAGCAGCCCCCGCTTGGGCGAAGGAATACGGCGCATAATCACTTCAAATATCCCGTCAAAATGCGATGACGACATCGTTGTCGATTACAGCAAGGTCATCTCTCTGGGATATGAGAATTATGACAATACGACCGTTATGCTTCTGAACTTGCTCAGGAATGTGGGTGTCAAAAGCATCTCCATCGCGGGACTGGACGGGTATGCCCGCGAATTTCGGGAGAATTATGCGGATGAAATATTATCGCACAACGCGCCGAGCGAACCATACGATGCCTCACGCAACGAAGAACTGAGCGCTCTGCTCAAACATTTCGCAGAATCGTTGACCGACGGACAGACGGTCAGATCGATTACGCCCGGCAGATTCCAATCGATCTTTGAAGGGCGATCGACATGAATGCGGAGCCGGTCCTCCCGAGCGCGGGCGGCAACGACAAGCGAATCAAACTCTTGATCATGGACGTCGACGGAACGCTCACCGACGGCAAGCTGTATATCTCCGAGCGCGGGGAAGTCTGCAAGGCTTTCAACGCGAAGGACGGATACGGCATACGCGAATTGCTGCCGATGCGGGGCGTGACGCCCGCGATCATAACCGGAAGAACGTCCGGCATCTTGGAACGCCGCTGCGAGGAATTGGGGATCGCGAATCTTTTTCAAGGCGTAAAAAACAAGGTAGACGCCATGAGGAAATTGTTGTCGAGCTTGGCGTTGCGGCCGGACCGGGTCGCTTACATCGGCGACGACGACAACGATTTGGACGTGATGCGCGCCACCTCTTTGGCCGGCTGTCCCGCCGACGCCTCCGCGCGCGTCAGGGAAGCGGCGGATTTCATCGCCGCGCGAAACGGCGGAGAGGGCGCGGTGCGCGAATTTATTGAATGGATGGTTGAGAATCATTATATTTGACTTGTGAAATGATTGAAACAATTTGTTCCAAACATCTGGAGCAACCGAATAATCGTTGGGCTTGCGTACAAGACGCGTGCTCTGTTTGGAGAAGCGAGGTTTGCGACAATGCGGTCTGCGTTCTTCTGCTTCCGCATGAGGATGAACATCTGAATGCCTTGCTTCGTGTCATGTTCACGGCAAGACTCGGTGATCGGTGCGGCCTTGTCGCAGAAAACCCACACGCAAGGAATTTATTGGAATTGTATTCTCTCTACGCCTTCACCGACAAGCTGATCGTCGGCTCGTTCGACCTGCCGCACGGACGCAAGCTGCGCAATCTGCTCGACGCAGGTCTGGCTACCGAGGAGGAACTGATCAACGACGTGATATTGGGGGCGATGTAGGCAATGGAACAAAGCCGCAGGGCCGAAATGACGCGTACGCTGGACGCACGGTTCGCCGCCCGCGCCTTCGACGGCCGGGCGGTGTTTTTGTTTGGCCACTGCAACGCAACGGAGGAGATGGCGGATTATCTGCTTTCGCGCGATGTCGCGCCTGCGGCGATACTCGACAACAATCCGTCGAAACAAGGTTTGGCGTACGGAGGAATACCGATAAGGCCGCCGGAAGCAATCAAAGGATACAATGCGGAAACCGGCATCGTCCTCATCGCTGCGCGCTTCTTCGCGGAGATGTCCGCGCAGCTTCGGCGGCTCGGTTACGATGGGGAAATCGTCCAAGCTGTCGAGTACAATTCTTTCACCGAATACTCGCTGTCCGAAGAAACGCTTGCGCGCAAAAGGGCGCGCATGCTGCGCGGCGCGAAAACGCTCAGAGAAATTCGGGCGCTGTATCCGTCGCAACACCTCGTCGTCTGCCCAAACAATGCGCTCGGCGATGTGTATTGGGCGATGGCTTTCCTTCCCGCCTACCGTGAGAAGCGTGGGATCGGGGATGCGGCGGTCGTCACGGTCGGCGCGGCTTGCCGCCGCGTCGCGGAGATGTTCGGCGCGTCCGATATCGTAACGCTTCATGAAACGCAGATGGATGAGTTTGTCCAGGCGATGATCTTTGCGCGCGAGGGCAACGCGATCATCGCGCATCACGACCGCCCGTACACCGACAATGTCATCAAATGGCTCGACAGGCATTTTCTGTCGTTCATCGACTGTTACAGATATGCGGTGTACGGCCTTGACAAAGACGCGCAACCCACGCCGCCGGCAAAGCTTCCGTCGTTTGAGAACCGTGAGAAGATACCGCAGGGCAGGTCGGTCATATTGTCGCCGTATGCCAAGAGCGTAGTGGAATTGCCGTTCCGCTTTTGGGAACGAATCGCGGATGAACATTTGGCGCGGGGCTATGCCGTCTACACGAACGCACAGGGCGATGAACAGCCGGTTCGGGGAACCTTGCCTCTCAGCGTACCGATTGCGCAAATGCCCGCCGCCGCAGAGCATGCGGGCACATTCATCGGCCTGCGCAGCGGCCTGTGCGATGTGCTGTTCACCGCGAACTGCCGCAAGACCGTCGTGTTCCCCGACTGTTGTTACAGCACCACGCCGCACAAGGTCGCGGATTTTTTCGATCTGCCGGGTTGGAAAAAAATCGTTTGCGACAATGCGGTCTGCGTTTGAGAGCTTTTTGGATGATCGCGATCGAGGATCCCAAGCTGCGCATGGAGAGCTGCGCGTGTACAAGGTTCCCGTGTTTAAGCTGCGGCAACCCGGACAACTGTTGCCACAGATTTTCTTTAAAGACAAAAAACGCAACAATCTGTTGACAAACGCGACCGAACATTGGTATAGTGGATACAGAAAAACCGCCCGCGTGAGAGTATGAAAAGAGGAGGGACCGCCATGTCATTCAAAGCAGATCTCGTGATCAAGAATGCAAACATTCGCACGATGGACAGGAAGAATCCCGTCTGTTCCGCGCTCGCCGTATACGGCGACAAGATCCTCGGCGTGGGGGCTTTCGAGGACTTTGCGACGATAACGGGTCCGGACACCGAGATACTCGACCTCTCGGGCAAGACCGTGCTTCCCGGACTCAACGACAACCACAGCCATCCCCTGTTCGGCGTCGGCATCCTGTCGAAGGTGAACCTTACGGGCCTTAAATCGCACACCGAATTCTTCGAGCGGCTCAAGGCGCGCGCGGCCGAAACGCCTGCGGGCGAGTGGATAGAAGCCTACGGCTACGACGAGGGGAATTTCGCGGAAGGGCGGGAACCGCTCCTCGAGGAACTGGACGCCGCCGTTCCGAATCACCCGCTGTGCATTGCGCGCGTGTGCCTGCACGTGGGCCTCGCGAACTCGCTCGCGCTGAAGGCGAGAGGCTACGGCCCCGACACGCCGGATCCTCCGGGCGGCGAGATCGTCCGCAAGGACGGCAAGCTGACGGGGCGGCTCTGCGAAACGGCCTACGCCGCGATGGCGGAGGTCATACCCCCGGCGGGTGCGGACAAGCTCGGAAAGACGATGAAGCGCCTTTCCGGGATGTACAACGCGCTCGGCATCACGAGCACCACGGAGATGGGCGTGCTCGGCGAAGGCAATGAGCTCCCCATCTGGGACAGCGCTCTGAAGAGCGGCAGCCTCACGATGCGGGTCGCGGCCTATTGCCTGGATGCCATGTACAAGAAGCTGCGGGAAGCGGGCGCGCCCATGCCCTTCGGCGACGATCTGTTCAGGATTCAGGGCCGCAAGATCATGCTGGACGGCAGCGGCGGCGCGGGTACGGCGCGCATGTCCGAACCGAGCAGGTTCGACGGCAACGCCGGCATCGCCTACCACACGCAGGAAGCCTTGGACGAGATCGTATGGGAAGCGCATTCGTTTGGCGTGCAGATTTCCACGCACGCCATCGGCGACGTCGCGATAGAGATGATCTTGAACGCCTACAAGAAAGCGCAGGACCGTCTGCCGCGCCCGGATGCGCGGCACAGGATCGAGCACTGCACCTTCTGCTATCCGCCCCTCATCGAGCGGGTGATCCGGGAGGGCGTCCTTCCCCTCATGAACCCGGGCTTCATCTATTATTTCGGCGACACGCTCACGAGGAATTACGGGGATCGCGTCGCGCAATGCTTCCCCTTCCGTTCGCTGCTGGACGGCGGCATCGTCGTCGCGAGCGGCAGCGATTTCCCCGTCGCGGCCATCGATCCGAGGCCGATCATCCGCGCGGCCCTCGTGAGAAAGTCGGCGGGCGATCTGTCCTGCGGCGAGAGCGAGCGGATCACCGCGCAGGAGGTCATGTACGCCTACACGGCCGCCGGCGCCTACCTGACCTTCGACGAACACAAGAAGGGCACGCTGGAGGCCGGCAAGCTGGCGGACATCGTCGTCATGAACATCGATCCCACGTCGGTCGACGACGAGCCCGAGAGGATCATGGAGATGAAGGTCGAGCAGACGATCTTGGGCGGCAAGACCGTGTTCAGATCCTAAAGGAAAACCCTGCGGCGGTCGGGGCGGCGGGCGCCGCCCTACGGTTTCGCGTAATAGGCGGCGATTTCCTCCTTCGTCAGCGGACGCCCGCCGCATCCGTACATGACGGTGAACGGGCAGGGATAACCGTCGGCCACTCGGACGTTGATGATCGACGGTTTGCCCGAATGATAAGCTCTTTTGATGGCGGGGATCACCTCTTTGATGTCCTCGACGTATTCGCCGTAGCCGCCTAGGGCCTCGGCGATTTTTTCGTACCTTCTTTCGACCAGCGTCGTCGCAATATAGCCCTGTTTTACCTCGTCCGCGCTTCGCATGGTTTCGGCCATTTTGACCATGCCCCATTGGGCGTCGTTGGAAACGACGCAGATGATCCGCATGCCGAAGCGGGCCATCGTGTCGAATTCCCCGAGGTAGAAGCCGATGCTGCCGTCGCCGGTGTATTCGAGCACCGGCTTGCCGCGCGCCAGCCACAGGCCCATGGCGAAGCCTTGGCCCACGCCGATCGTGCCGTTCGCGCCGTAGCCGACGATCTGTCCCGGCGCGCGCGCCCGCACGGTGCGCAGAATCCATTCATATGCGTCGCCGCCGTCCGCCGCGACGGACCAGTCGGGCGCTTCTTCGTTGAGGAATTTGCTCACCTCGGCCGCGAGCCGCCCCGGATGCATCGGCTTGCCGATATCGGCGGCGTAGCCCTCGTTCCATTCGGCGCGGTACGCGGCGTGCAGGGCTTCCGCGCGCTTCGCCCACGCATCGTCCTGCCGCTTCGCGGTTCTCTTCTGGACGGCTTCGAGCAACTGCCCGGCCGCCGCGCCCGCGCCCGCGACGATGCCCACGTCGGCGGGACAGTTGAAGCCGATCATGCGCACATCCGGATGAATCTGAACGAAGCGGGCGTTTTCGTTGATCAGCGGCGGTTTGCCGTTGTTCAACCTGAAATTCATGGCTGCGGCGAGCGTGACGATGACATCGGCCTCGCAGAGCGCGCCCTCGCCGATGCGGAACAAGACGTCGTCCTCGTCGCCGAACAGTCCGCGAGCCATCGCGGTGGCGCACACGGGCATTCGCAGATGCGCGGAAAGCGCCGTGACCGCCTCGCGGCCGCCCTCTGCGGTGAATACCGCCGCGTCGCCGATCACGAGCACGGGCCGCTCCGCCTCAACGAGCAGCTGCGCGGCCGCGTCGATGCGCGCGGGGTCGCCGAAGGCCTGCGCGGAGGTCCGGGACTTCTCGGGAAACCGGACGCCGTCCATCTCCACCCTTGCCTTCATAATATTCACGGGCGTTTCGAGATATGCGGGCCCCGGAGAGGCGCCGAGCATCTGCCGGAATGCCTTGGCTACATACTCGGGTATGCGTTCCGTTTCGAAGATCTTCGCGGACCAAAGCGTGTTGCCCCGCAGGGCCGCGATCGTGTCCATGCCCATGTCCTGCTCCGCGCCCGTGTCGAAGTCGTCGACGCCCACGGAGGCCGAAATGACCAGAACGGGCGAACCCGAAGCCCTCGCCTCAAAGACCCCCTGCATGGTCTGCATCGCGCCGGGCGTCACCGTCGCGAGCACAACGCCCGGCCTGCCCGCGGCGCGCGCGTAGGCGTCGGCCGCATGAACGCCCGCGTTTTCGTGCCGCACGTCGATGACCTTGATCCCCTCCGCCCTGCAACCGTAGATGACGGGCATGATCTGCCCGCCGCAAACGGTGAAAATCTGTTCCACACCTTCCCGTTTCAACTGCCTCGCAAACAAGCGTCCTCCATCGACAAGCATGCTGCGATTCCCCCTTTCTTTGATATCTCGGCGTTCCGCGCCCGCTCAAAATTCCCCGCCGGCCGCGCGCACCGCCTCTTCTTTTCTGTGTTTTACGCTTTGCCGAAACACATCGCATCCGTCGACCGGAGCGATCTGCTTCCGTCTTGTTCATTGTAACATATTTTCACCCATACACAAGGCGTTTTTGCTCCGTTTGCCGACCGTCCGCCCGGCGCGTTTCCGTCAATATTCCTTTTAAAGGATTTAATTTAAACATTTTGAAAAAAATAAAAAAACACCCTTGACAATATGGAATATGTTGGTATAATAAAGAGTAAGTGGGAATATCCCGCTCCGGCCGCGCGAAGGAGGCGTCGGCCGAACACGGACGCCGCGCCGGTCTGCGCTTCGGCAAGACTGGCGGCGGCAAAGCGGGCGGGGGCGGTTCCTCCGCAGAAGGGAGGCGATGTTTTGAAACGATGGAGGACGGTCTTGGGCGTATTTCTGGCCCTCCTTGCCGTCGCCGGGCTCGTGTTTTGGGAAACGGCGGGGCGGAGCAACTTGCTCATGGACCTTGTGGTGGTCGCGGGCACGGACATCCGCGCGGGCGCGATCGTGCGGGCGGATATGCTCACAAGCGTCCTGATTCCCAAGGACGGTGTGATCGAGGGAGGTTTTCCCGCAGGGCGCGAGGACGAGATCGTGGGCAGGCGGACGGCGTGGCCCGTTTCCGCGCGGCAGCAGATATCTGCGGATATATTTGCGTCCGAAGACGAATACATGAGCAGGGGACAGTCCTTCTTCGTGATCCCGGCCGAATGGATCGCCATGCGCAGCAGCGCGTTGCGGCGCGGCGACACGGTGGAGATCGCGTCCGCGCTCGGCGACCGGGCGGGCTTCGGCCGGTACAGGCTTGCCTTTGTGAAGGACATGGATGATCTGGAAGTGCGTGACATGCTGCCGAGCGGCGAGCTGCTCGCAGGCGCGCCCGGGCTGCGGGAGCGCACGGACGCGAACGCGGTGATCGACCATGTGGAGATCATCGCGACCAAGGCGGCCTACGAAGAGATACGGGCTTACGCAAAGAACGCGCTCGAACCCTCGCTCTTGTTGATTCGAAGGGAGGAATGACGCTTGGGAGAACATTTCATATTTCACGGGATCGACCACAAGGTGGGCACCACGATGGTCGCGCTGTCGGTGGCGGAGGCCGCCGCAGAGAGCCTGCCCGAGAAACGGGTGCTGTTTTTGGCTCTGAACGGGCGCGAAAGCACGGAGTACGTGCGTGAGGGCGCGGAGAGCATAGACGCGCTGAAGAGCCGGCTCGAGAGCAGACTGCTCGGCGAGGAGGAATTGCTCGCGCATTGCCTGCGCATCAAAAACCTGTCCGTGCTCGGCGGCATCGCGGGAGAGGAAGAGGAGCGCTACTACATGCCCGAGGCGGCCTCCTTCCTGCTGGACGTGGCCGGGCGGGCCTTCGACCTCGTCGTCACGGACGGCGGCAACCGCTTGGACAACGGCCTCGCGTTCGGCGCGCTTTTGTACGACGCGAACCGCTTCCTCGTGCTGACGCAGCAGGAAACGGCGCTGACGCGATGGGAAAAGCGCAAGGTCCTGTACGAACGGCTCGGCGTCATGCCGAAGTCCTACATCCTGAACAACTACATCGAAAAGGACATCTACCCTGCGGATTACGTGGCGCGCAGATTCGCCGAGGAGCGGCAGCGGTTCCACTGCGTGCGCTTCGCGCAGGGCGGGCGCCAAGCCGAAATAGAGCGCAAAACCCTGTGGGCCTCCGCCGCCGAAGGCTTTGCCGACGACATCGCGTCGCTGGCGGGCGCGCTGACGGGCACGGATGCGGGCGGAAGCGCCCCGCGCAAGAGGAGAAGGCGTTGGAAAAGTTTTATATAGAACGATATCTGGCGGAACAATCGCCGCGCGACCAAGAGGCCATGAGCTTTGCGGGCATCTGCGAGAAGATCGAAGCCGAGTTCCGGCGCGAATGGGAAGAGGAGAGGAACGACGCGCACAAGATCATCGAGGTGCAGAAGCGCGCCATCATCGGCTATGAGAAGGAGGTCGCCTACTTCAAGAACAAGATCTCCGTGCTTTTGCGCAGGTTCAAGGGCGAGAAAACCGCCTTCCCGAGCTGGTATCCTTCCCTGACGGACGCAGTCTATCATGAGAACTGGGGCTTGGCCGGCATGGCGGAATGGTTCGCGGGCGCGTTCTCGGAGAGCAGTTCCGCGAAGATCATAGGGGACCGCGTCTATTTTCTGGAGGATGGCGCCATGCGCTTGAAGCCGCAGCGGATCGCTCCCGAGCGGCGGGAGCAGATGGTGCGCGCCTTTCTGCTGACGACGCCGGACGAACGCTTCGACAAGGAATTCCACGAGGTGTACATGCTGGACGGAACGCGCGTGACGATCTTCCGGGGCGGCATGACCAAATTCGGGCAGGACGCGATCGTATTCAGGCGTTACATCATACCGAACTACAGCTTCGAGGAACAGGCGGCGCGGGGTTCCATACCGGCCGAGGCGGTGGATTTTTTCAAGAGCATGGTGCGCGTGGGCTACAACGTGGCCTTCTGCGGCCCCGTTCGTTCGGCAAAGACCACCTTCCTCTCCACGTGGCAAAGCTGCGAGGACGACCGGCTCGAGGGCGTGATGGTGGAAACGGATCCGGAGATTCCGCTGCACCGGCTGATGCCGGACGCACCGATCATACAGCTGATCGCGGATCACGAAAAGCTGCGAAACATATCGAAAAACCTCCTGCGCAGCGACGCGGACTATTTCATTCTGGCAGAGGCGCGGGACGGCGTCGCGCTGGACACGGCGGTCCGCATGGCGCGCAAGGGAACGCGCCGCATGAAGCTCACCTTTCACACGCGCGATCCCATGAGTTTCGCGCACGACGTCGCCGTGGAGATCGTGCGGACGATGGGCGGCGACATCGAGGAAACGGCGCACAGGGTCGCGGGCGGCTTCGACTACGTGTTTCATTTCGTTCAGCTCAAGAACAGGGATCAAAAGCGACTGCGCGGCATCTATGAGCTGGGCCTCGATCCCGAAAGCCGCCGCGTCGTGATGACACAGATCTGCGGCTACGTCCACGCGGAGGACCGCTGGAGATGGCACTATCACGTCGGCGCGGACAAGCGGGCCGCCGGCGAGGAAGAGGACGCGGATGCGTTCCGCCGCTTCGACGCGGCGCTGCGCGGACTGGCGGAAGAAGGAGGCGCGTCATGATACGCACGGAGAACATCGGCATATTGATCACGGGCGCGTTCTACGCGCTCTTCGCGGGCGGGCTGCTGCTGGCGCGCCTGCAACAGTTCAAGACGCTGCTTTTGATCTTCAAGACGCGGCGCAGACTTCACGTCGGAAGCCGCGCCGCGCGCGCGGGCGCCTTGGACGAACACATCGCCGTGCTGCTGCATACCGTGTTCAAACGGAAGTATTCAACGAACCTCTTCCGAAGCGTGAGCGGAATCCTCTTCCTGTGCATGCTGTTCGCGGGTTTGCAGAGCATGCGCCTGTCCGCCGCCTTGCTGTTCGCGCTCGCCGTCGCGCTGATGCCCTACCTCCTGCTCAGGATCCGGGCCGAAACGATCCGGCGTCGCGGAAGCCGGGAAGGAGAGCGGCTCGTGGCGGCCTTTTTGAACCAATACAGGATTGAGAATTACAACGTCTGTGAAACCCTGGAGAAGCTGGTCGCGAAGGGAACGGAATTCCGCATCTGCGGCAGGTATCTCTTCAAGTTGCTGCTGGAGATCCGAAACGCGGGAAACGGCGAAAAGCTCCACCGCGCCACGGAGGCTTTCGCGCGCGCCATCGACACGAACTGGAGCCGCATGCTGGCCTACAACATAAGGCTTGGCGCCGGACGCGGCATGAACGTATCCCCCGGCATAGAGGACATCCTCGTGCAGCTGCGCGATGCGCGCGTTGTTCTGGAGGAAACGAAGCGCCTGAACGCGGAGTCGTCGCGCATCATAACCTTTTTCGTGCCCTTCCTGTACCTAGGCCTGAACGCGATTTCGGTGCGTTTCCTCGACCTGTCCTTCCCCGCCCTGATGCGGAACCAACTGGGTACGCCCGAGGGTTTCACGCTGCTGGTCCTGATCGCCATGCTCTTCGTCGTGAACGTGATCCTGATCGAGCTCGTCACGCATCAAAAGATGGACTACTGAGGGAAGGAGGAGGCATATGGAGCACATCACATATTGCGTGTACGCGGTCTGCGCTTTGACGGCCTGCGCGGCGCGCTGGCTGACGCTGCCGGCCAGGAGCCGGCTGGCGATCGCAGGCCGCGGACGGGAGGGCGCGCGGCGCGCAGGCAAGCGGCTGCGTTCCCGGATCAAGGCGCTGCGGGAGCACATGCAGAAGGAGAGAAAGGACAGGGAGATCTACGAGGCCATCAGCTTCCTGCGAAACGTCACGGCCGTGGGAATGGGCGGAAGCATGAGCGCGGATCTCGCGCTGCAGAGGCTCGCCGAGAACAAGGGCGTACTGCAGCCCGCCTATGCCAAGACGCTGGGTCTTTTGCGGCTCAACAGGCGGGAGGAAGCCGTCAAAAAATTCAAGGAGGCGGTCGGCGACGGAATCGGGCTCGATTTCATCCGCGTCGTGCTGCAATGGGACGACATCGATCCGCAGGAGCTCACCGCGTCGCTGCTCTCCTACCAGAAGAGTCTGAAGGAGATGCGCGTCACGGCGCGCAAGAAGCGGGACGAGATGTTGAGCGACCTGATCTACATTCCCGTCATTGTCAACATATTGCTCATATTCGTGAATTTCATATTTGTCGCGTATTTCGCGGAACAGCGGGATATGCTGCGCGACTTGTTCTTTTGAGGAGGTTTTACGATGAAACAGACGATTATCTTATTGGCCACGGTCATACTGGGCATCGCGATTTCGACGATGATCCTGTCGTTCAGCGAAACGACGCAGACCATCACGGACGCGACGCAGAAGGCGATGGAAGACCATCTGGTCGTGATGGAGTAGGCATGAAACAGTTTATCGTGTTGATTGCGATGCTGGCGCTCGGACTCGCGATCTACAGCATGATCGCGGGTCCCGGCGAGCATTCGACGCTGTCGGCGGTGAAGGGGATATGGGCGGAGGAGATCGATCTGCGCACGCGGGAACCGTAGGGCCTTCCGCGGCAGAGGGAGCGGCCGAGGCGGCATGAGGCGGCGCGGAGGGGCCGGCACCGACCGGGCGCAGGCAAAAATATTGCGGCGTTTGTGTGGTTTTGATTGAAATTTTGTGTATGCCCGGAACGGGTGAACGGGTACCCGGCCCGGAACCGGAAAGGAAGCGGGGTTTATGAAGCAATTTATCGTATTGGCCGCCGTGCTGCCGCTCATCATGGTGTTCATCATGCAGTTTTCGCTCGAACAGATGAACCAAGGCAGGATCGCGGCCCTGCAGGAACTCGTGTACGGCGCAAAGGAGCGGGCCAAGCAGGAGGGGCGGTTCACGCCCGAGATCAGAGCGGCGCTCGCGCGCGACATCGCAAAGCGCT
This sequence comes from Eubacteriales Family XIII. Incertae Sedis bacterium, assembly GCA_031276135.1. GTDB lineage: Bacteria > Bacillota > Clostridia > Peptostreptococcales > Anaerovoracaceae > JAITLA01. The sequence continues at coordinate 12,100 of JAISNR010000178.1, forward strand.
TCAAGGTCGATGAGCGCGACATTGTCATCGAGGCGGACAATCGCGTGAAATACAGGCGCAACAGGTTCGACGAGCGCGAGATGATTTCGTACAGAATCGAGGTTCCGATTGAGAGGATCATGGCGGGTAACAGGCTGATGGGCATATCCGACGAGGAAAACGCGGGCCGTTATGTCATAGAGGGAAGCACGGCCAGCGAGAAGCTGCGGGATGAGCCATGAAGGTTTTAATCGTGTTTACGGGCCTGTTGCTGGTCTGTGCGGCTTTCGTGTTCTACCAGAACGACATGGGGCGGTACATGCGCGCGCAGACCGCCTTGAAGGCGCTCGCCGAGGAATGCGCCGCCGGCGCCGCGCTCTACTTCGACGAAGAAGCCTATGCCGAGGGCCGCACGATCTTCAACGAGGACGAGGCCCGCGCCTGCGTCGCTTACATGCTGGCGGCTTCCCGCGTTCCGGCGCCGGACGTCAGGGCTGCGGGCCCCATCGCCGCCTCCGTGTCGTTCTACGACGACAGAGGCGCCTACGGCGGAAGCGCCGGCGCGTTCGGCTTCATCAGCCATCCCTCCGTCGTCGTGCGGCTGCGCGTCGCGACCGAGGACGTGTTCCGCCTGCCCTTTCTGACCGTGACAGCGCTCGAACGCGAGGCCATGTACGAACTGCCGAATTGACGGAGCACGGATTTTTGCCCGGAAACGCATTGCGATTTAAAATCCAAAGGTGTACAATGGAGATGCGGAACGATGAAATCAAAAATCGAAAATGAGATTTTCGTACCCGAAATATTGCCTCCGTCGGAGGACGGTGTGTTCAAGACCCTGCTTATGCATCCGGACGCAAAGCCCGTGCTCCGGGACGTCATAGCGAGCATTCTGAACATCCCCGTCGCGGATGTGACGGTCCGAAACAACGAGCTTCCGATTTCCGATATCGGTAAGAAGCGGGAGCGCTTCGACGTAAACTGCAGGACGGAGGACGGCAGGCAGATCGACGTAGAGATGCAGACGACGCCGATGGATGGCGACAGTGCGGCAACGAGCCACAAGAATCTAAAGAAGCGTGCCGTTTACTATGTGTGTGACCTCTATGCTTCGCAGGAAGGACGCAGCACCGATTACGGCGACCTGATGCAGAGCTTCCAAATCACGTTCTGTGGCTTTACCGTGTTTCCGCAACGAGAGGACTTCGTCGGCAACTTCCGCTTCCGCGACGAAACAGGTGAAGAATTTTCGGACGCGGTCGGCATCGTCTTTGTCGAGCTTTCCAAGCTCAGCGCGGCGATGAAAAAGCCGGTATTGGAAATGACGCCGGCTGAACAATGGAGTATCTTCTTCGCATATGCGAATGAACCGAAACACGGAGAACTGTTGCGGGAGATCATCATGACAAAGGAGGAAATCGGAATGGCGAACGAGATTTTGACGGGCATCAGCCAAGATGAAAAGGAGCGCGCGCACTATCGCTCGCGCAAGATGTATCTCATGGATGAAGCGCATAAGATGGCGGTGTTGCGCAAAGAAATCGAAGCGGGCCGTGAGGAAGGCCGCAAAGAAGGCCGCGAGGAGGGCCGCAAAGAAGGCCGCGAGGAGAGCAAAGCCGAAATGGCGCGAAATGCTTTGGCCATACGTTTGCCGATCGAACAAATCCAAATGCTTACCGGCCTGTCCTGTGCAGAAATCGAACGCCTGCGCGACGCCGACTGAACGGAGTTCGGCGCCTTCCTTATGCAAATCGGGCGGAGTGCGAACATGCTTGAGGAATTGAAACAAAAGGTTCTGGAAGCCGCCTTGGAGGCGGAGCGGAGCGGTTTGTGCAAGCACAAATCCGGGAATTTCAGCGCGCTCGACAGGGTCGGCGGGCGCATGGCGATCTCTCCCGCGGGGATGCGCCGGGAAGATTTGACGGTCGAGGATGTGCCGATCCTCTCGCTCGACGGACGCATCCTCGAAGCCGGCGCGCGGGGCGGCCCGTCGAGCGAATACAGGATGCACGCGGAAGCCTACCGGCTGCGGGCGGACATCCTGTCCGTCGTTCACACCCATTCGCAGTACGCGGCGGCGTTTGCGGTATCGGGAAAGCCGATCCGCCCCGTGCTGTTCGAGGCGGCTTTCTACGGCGGCTGTGAGATCGCGGTCGCCGCTTTCGCGCGGCCCGGCACGGAGGAACTGGCCAAAAGCATACGCGGACCCCTGGCTTCGGCGGACGTGTGCCTGCTGAAGAACCACGGGCTGCTCGCCGTCGGCGGGGCGGACATCGGGGAAACCCTGCGCAAGGCCGCCTACGCGGAGGATGTGGCAAGAGCGTACTTTCTGGCGCTGACGCTGGGCGGCGGGCGCGAGCCCGATGCGATTTCGGCGGAGGCGTTTGAAGGGTATCGGAGAGACCGGGGGGTTCGCGCATAGGCCGGCGG
>JAISNR010000223.1 GCA_031276135.1 Eubacteriales Family XIII. Incertae Sedis bacterium
GATTTCGCCTTTGTGCGCGCCGTAGAGCAGTTCGCAGTATTCCGAAAGCAGAGCCGTCGCGCCGGCGACGCGGGGATTGTCCTCGCCCTCGACGCTCTCGATGAAGGAGAGGACGGACAAAGCGCCCTCTTGGCAATCGCCGTACAGTCCCGCCGATTGCGCTTCTTTGAGGGTTTGAAGCAGCTCCAATATTTGATTTTGCTGACGCTTTCTCATAAACGCTTCCAATCGGAGAACCTGCGCTTCCGCATCCTCATGCTTTTAATAATACATAATGGGGACAAAATTGCCGTACCGAACCCTTTTGAAATTCATAATATGGGATTTGACGTTCCCGAGACAGGGGTCGCTCGGGATTCTCGCTTCCGCGAGCGCGGCGGGGGTGTTTCCGTCTTATGCGCTCTCCGCGGGCGTTCGGGATGCGCCGGACGAGTCCGAAGCGTCCCGGGTTCCGACCCGTCCGGCCGTACCCCCGGTTCTAAGTCCTTCTTTCAATACGTTGCGCGCCGCGTTCACGCCGCGTTCGTGCCGAGCGCCGCAGGACGGGCAGTCCCACTCCCTAAGCGCGCTTTTCTTACCCACCTCGTCGTTCTCAAAACCGCAGCGCTCGCAGGTGCGCGCGCTCGGGAAAAGCGGATCCACGAGGATGAGTTCTTTCTCGTACCATTCGCACTTGTAGCGAAGCCTTTGCATCAATCCGCCAAGTCCCGCCTCGGAGACAAGTTTCGCGAAGCGCGCGCCGCGTCCGCGAGCGGAACGTCTCGAACGGGGCAGCGCATCTCTCACGCAGATCACGTCGCATTCCTTCACGAGCTTCGTCGTGAGCTTGTTCAGAAAATCGCTCCTTTGGTTTGCGACCCTCTCGTGCGCTCTCGCCAATTTGATTCTCGCCTTTTCCCTGTTCTTTCCGTCCTTTGATTTTCGGGACAGAGCGCGAGCAAGACGAGCGATTTTCTTTTCGGATTTTTCAAAATGTCTCGGGTTTTCAACACGCTCGCCCTCCGAGTCGACGAGAATGTACGCGAGACCGAGATGCAGACCCTTCGCTTTGCCCGTCTTGGGCAGAGACGTCGGACGCAGGTCCGCGCAGCACACGGAGACGAAATATTTCCCGCTGCTCGTCCGCATCACGGTCGCGGACAGGATGCGTCCCTCGGGGCGCCGCGACACGCGGCAACGCACGAAACCCAGTTTTGGCAGCTTGATCGCGCCACCTTCGATTTCAATGTTTTGGCGGTTTATTTGTTTCCTGCTGGTATAGGAACTTTTGGCTCTCTTGCTTCGAAACTTGGGAAAACCCGGAGCGCCGCCGCTCTTGACCCTGCGAAAGAAGGCCTTATACGCGCGGTCGAGTTCTTTGAGCGCCACAAGGAGCGCGTTCGAATCCGCTTCCGAAAGCCATTCGTAACCCTCCGCGCGCTTCAAACGCGTGAGGTCGCGGCCGCATTCGTTTAAACCCATGAGCCGATGCTCTTTTTCGTACGCTTCGATTCTCTTTGCGAGATAGCGGTTGTAGACGAAACGGCAACAGCCGAGACTTTTTTCGATCAATGCCTCTTGCGCCGCGTTCGGATAGATGCGAAAATTGTATCGTTTCTCCACCCCGCCGTCCTTTCGTCTTTTTCAAAAACCGGCCCGCGCAAACTCACTTTAGCCGCGCGGACACACCCGCTCCTTTCCTTTATCGGTACAAATCGGATTTTCTTTAGAATGTTTTTCGGTTTTTCCTGCAATTAAGACATATACATATATATTTATTAGTTATTCTTATTGTACAATGCCGCGCGTAAAAATTAAAATTATGGTAGAAACTTCAGAACCCACAACGGCCCGACGCCGCACGGGGACGACGCGTCCGACGCACAAAGGCGACGGTCGCAGCAGCAAGCGCTGCCGCGCAAGATTTCAATGCATTGCGGCCGCGCGCAGAGAAAGGATGTGCCACGGATGACGTTACCGAAAACCTGCAAGGCGGCCGTGCTGCCGGATTACGGAAAGCCCTTGGAAATTCGAGAGGTCGCGATACCCGCGATAGAGGACGGCGCGATTCTCGTGAAGGTGGAAATGGCCGGAATATGCGGATCGGACTTGCATATTTGGCACGGCCGGATGGGCATCAAAGCGCCGACGCCCTACATCATGGGACACGAGACGATCGGGCGCGTCGTCGCGCTCGGGCGCGGGCGCACGCATGACGCCGCCGGGGAGCCGCTGCGCGAGGGCGACCGCATCCTATGGGCGCACGCGGACTGCTACGACTGCTATTACTGCGAAATAGCGCGAAAGCCCATGCTCTGCGAACACCGCATCGGCTACGGCATGGCGCCGCCCGAGAAGCTGATGGGCGGTTTTTCGGAATACGAATACGTCATCCCGCGCACGAAGGTCGTGAAGATACCGGACGGGATAAGCGAGGAGGAATCCATCGGCGTCGCCTGCGCCTTCCGCAGCGTGGTGGCGGCCTTTGAAAAGCTCGACGGCGTCGGGCTCGCCGATTCGGCGGTGATACAGGGCGCGGGACCCGTGGGCCTGTACGCGGCGCTGCTCGCCAAGGAGAGCGGCGCGGGCCAAGTGATCGTCGTCGGCGCGCCGGCCGGGCGTTTGGAACTGGCGAAGCGCTGGGGCGCCGACCATGTCATAGACATAGACGAGGTGAAGGATCACGCCGCGCGCAAGGAGAGCATCAAGGCGCTCACGAACGGTCGCGGGCCGGAGCTCGTCGTCGAATGCTCGGGCTTCCCGCCGGCCTTCGCCGAGGGCGTCGATCTCGTGCAGAAGGGCGGCCGCTACCTCGTCGTGGGGCAGACCTCCCCCGCCGAAATTCCCTTCACGCCCTATGCCCTCGTGCAGAAGAACATACGGATCATCGGCAGCGGCGGCGCCATCATCAGCCATTTTTACAAAGCGCTGCAATTCATCAAGTCGCGCAAGGACAAGTATCCGCTGGCCGACATCGTGAGCCGCACCTACGCGCTCGAGGAGGTCAACGAGGCCCTAACCGACATGCAGGCGGGCCGCGAAATCAAACCGGCCATAGACAACAGGAAGCGCTGACATGGCGAAAATGAAACTGCACATCCTCGAAAACGGATATCTGCTCGGCCCCAAGACGAATTCCCTGGCCGACGCGGATCCGGCCGAGATGCAGACCGCGCCGATTTGGAGCGTTCTCATCGAGCACGCGGACGGCCCGCTCCTGCTGGACGCCGGCTGCCACACGGACGAAAAGCGCCAGCATCCGATGATCTTCAAGGACTTTTCCATGCGCCCCGAAGATCACATCCAAAACCGCCTCGCCGCGCTTGGCTTCGAACCAAAGGACATTCGCCGCGTCGTGGTTTCGCACCTGCACGCCGACCATTCGGGCCACCTCGAACTGTTCAAGGAGGCCGAGTTCTTCGTTCACGAGGACGAATTCACGCAGCGCGTGAAGCTGTACGCGCTGAACGATCCTTCGGCCGGCTCGAACGGCGACATGGCGTTTTGGATATCCCAAGGGCTTCGCTGGACGCCGATCCCGAGGGAGGAGCCGGAGCGGGAGCTGCTGCCCGGCGTGCGCCTCCTGAACTTCGGCCCCGGACATTCCTTCGGTATGCTCGGTCTGCTCGTGGAGCTGCCCAAGACGGGAAAAATCCTGCTGGCGGGCGACGCGGTCTACAACCGCGAAAACGTGGGGCCGCCCGTGCGCCTGCCGGGCAACGTGTTCGACCGGGAAGGCTTTGTCCGAAGCGTCGAGAGCATCGTGCGCCGCGCGAAGGACGAGGGCGCCCTGCTCTGGTACGGCCACGACGAGGCCCAATTCGCCGCGCTGCTCAAATCCCCCGCGGGTTATTATGAATAAAGGAGACAAACCATGACCTCAACATTTCTGGCAAGCCGCAACCCCATTCTGTTCGGCCGGGGCGCGTCGAAGCGCACGGGCGAGGAGCTGTGCGCCCTGGGCTGCAAAAAGGCGCTCGTGGTCTTCGACAAAGGCGTGAAGGCCGCCGGAATCGTCGACGGGATACTGGACGTCATTCACGCGGCCGGCGTCGAAACCGTCTGCTACGACGGCGTGCTTCCCGATCCGCCGGATTACACGGTCGAGGAGGCCGCGGCCATAGGCCGCGCGGCGAACGTGGACGGCGTGGTCGCCATCGGCGGAGGAAGCTCCCTCGACACGGGAAAGGGCGCGAAGGTGCTGCTCACGAATCCGCCGCCGATTTCCAATTATTACCTCGCGCACGAGGACATCCGCCCGGACACCGGCGCGATGAAGCCCATCGTCGTGATTCCCACGACGGCGGGAACCGGCAGCGAGGCCACGCCCGGCGGCATCATCACGGACACGAAGAACAACTGCAAGCAGAACGTGCCCTGCGCGACGGATCTCGGCATCGTGGATCCGGAGCTCACGCTCGGCCTTCCTCGGACGGTCACCGTGACGACGGCGGCGGACGCGCTCTGCCACGCCGTGGAGGCCTTCACCTCGGCGGAGAGCAACGCGATCAGCGACGTTCTCGCGGAAAAGGCCATCGCGCTGATCGGCGCCAATCTGACGCGCGCCGTGCAAAACGGCGCGGACGCGGAAGCCCGCGAGGGCCTGCAGCTGGCCGCCACGCTGGCGGGCCTTTCCATCATGGGTCCGTTTTGCAACGTGCCGCACGAAATCGGCCTCACCCTGGGCATGATCTTCCACATGCCGCACGGCACGGCCTGCGCCATGACGCTGCCGGAGGCCCTGCGCTTCTTGGCGCCCGCCATACCGGAACGCGTCGCGAAGGTCGCGCGCCTCTTGGGCGCGGAATTGCCCGAGGACGCGCCGGCGGAAACGATAGGCGCCGTCGCGCGGAACACGGTCGCGACGCTCTACTCCGCCGTTGGATTTCCGAAGTTTTCAGAATTTGTAAAATCAAGGGAAGAAGCGCTCGCGGCCGTTCCGGCCATCATGGAGGCGATGGCCTTTCACTTCTCGCCGCGCCCCGTCGCGGCGGCGGACGTATCGGCCATTCTCGCGGAAGCCTACGACAGGTAAGAGGAGACGGTATGGAAAAAAGACTTGCGGATCGCGTCGCCATCGTGACGGGCGCGACATCGGGAATCGGAGAAGCCATCGCGCTGCGCTTCGCGCGGGAGGGCGCGCGCGTGGCGCTGGCGGGCCGCCGCGAAGAACTCGGCGAGAAGAACAGGCGCAGAATCGCGGACGAGGGCGGCGAAGCCGTATTCATCCGGACGGACGTGACGCGCGGCGAGGACGTCAAAGCGCTCGTCGACGCCGTCCTAACGCGCTACGGCCGCGTGGACGTCCTCGTGAACAACGCCGGCGTGCTGGGCAACATCCCGTTCGAGGAGGCCACGGTCGAGGACTGGCGCCGCCTCGTCGACACGGACGCGCTGGGCGGCATCTACGCCATGTGGGAAGTCCTGCCGATCATGCGCGAACAAAAATCCGGCAATGTGATCAACGTCACCTCCATCGACGCCACGCTGTCGACGCCGCACGAACCGCTGTACTGCTTCATAAAGGCCGGCATGGAGCACCTCACTCGCTGCTTGGCCAAGCAATACGCGGCCTACGGCATACGGCTCAACAATCTCGCGCCGGGCCTCGTGGCGACGGATCTCGCCCGCGACAACCCCGCGATGTTTCGCAAGCTCGAAGAAGGCATACCCCTCGGCAGGGCCGGCACGCCCCGGGAGATCGCCGACATAGCCGCATGGCTCGCCTCGGACGAAGCGTCGTTCGTGACGGGCGCCACGATAGAGGCCAACGGGGGCTGCGTGCGTTAGTCCGCGCGTCGCCGGAGGCCTTGCGAAGGCCGGCGGGGCCGCCGTCTCGGAATTCGTCAGCCTTCGCCGCCGGCGCCGTCCTCCTCGAGCGCGGACGCGAATCTGTGCAGCAGCGCGGCGGTCTCGGCGCGCGTCGCCGTGCCTTGCGGGTCGAAGACCTTGTCCGGCTTGCCTTTGACGAGATCTTTCATGTACGCCCACATCACGGGTTCCGTCGCCCAATCGGATATGTCCGCAATGTCGGCGAAGGGCAGTCTTACGGCCCAATTGCCCCGAGGGGCCGCGCCGTCGAACTCCGCACAGCGGAACAGCAGGGTTGCGAGTTCCTCGCGCGTGATCGCCCGATCCGGCTCAAACGCGTTTTCGCCGACGCCGCGCGCAATTCCCGCTTCCGCCGCCCACGCGACATAGGGAGCGAAGTACGCGTCCGCGCGCACGTCCGCAAAGGCCGAAGCGCCGGCGTACTTCGAGACCTCCGCTCCGAAACGCCTGCCGAGCACCGTCACCAGCATGCCGCGCGTCACCGCCGTCTGCGGCGCGAATACGGTCTCGCTCATGCCCGTCATCAGCCCCGCCCCGTAGACGAAATCCACATCCTCAAAGAACCAATCTCCCTCGTTCACATCGATGAAGGGCGGACCCGCGTAGAGCGCCGCGTAGACCGACAGGTGCGGCGGACGGAAGGTCACGAGCTTGCTTTGCGCGCTGTATTCGCTCGGGACGCTCTCCTTCTCGCCGTCGTCCGCGAGATACCACACCCGCACGGGCAGCCTGCCCGCATAGGGCATCGCGACGATGATCTCGCCGCTGTACGCGTGTATCGATTTGCCCCCGGAGCGCACGGAGAGCTCGACGGCTTTCGCGCCGCGCGGCAGAGCGGCCGCCTGCTCGGGCGTGAGTTCCTTCGCCTCGCGCTCCCGCAGTTCGACCGTGATCTCGCTGCCTCCGGCCTGCGTCACCAGCGAACGCACGGCATCCCTGTTTAGCGTCACGGTATCGCGCGGGAAGACGATCTCGACCGCGAGCCCGGCCTCCGCTATGGCGCTCAATCCGGACTTGGGCAGGAAGGTCACCGCCTCCGCATCCTCGATCTTCGACAGGTCGAAAGACGCTTTGCCGCCGGATTCGTTGTCGACGATCTCCCCGACTTTATCCTTCGGCAGCTCGATGACGATCTCGCCGCCGTTCTTCTCGTAATCGAGTTTTACCTTTCCGCCGTCGGCCGTCACCTCGGCCAAATCGACGGCGGAATGATTCCCCGACGACGACCTCTCGGCGCCCGCCGCGATCTCAATCGCCGCGCTCGCGCTCGCAAAGGCGGAATCCGTCGCCGCGTAGCGCACAAAGTAGTTTCCCGGCGCGAGACCGGCGGCGACGCCGCCCGCGATCCTTGTCCACAGATAGCCGTCCGCGCCATATTCCGCCGCCGCGCCGCCGGCGACCGTCAGCCTTCCGTCATTCCGGCCGCGCACGCTCTCCGCGACCGCCGAAACGACGGGCGCGCTTGCGGGTCTCGCCGGTATTTGTATTTTCTGAGACATACCGTCAATGAATACGCTCGTTTCGAGCGGCGACGAACCCTCGTGCGCAACCACGCGCCGTATCTCAAGCGTCGTACCGAACCACGTTTCGTCGATCACCATGCGGCCGTCCGTCACGACCGAGACGCCGCCGCCGTTGAGTCGGTACGCGCCGCTTGGCAGAAGCAGCGATTCGTCGATATAGCCGATCTGCGCGCTCGGCGCCGCCGCGCGATCCGCGTAGTTCGCCGTGAGCGTCACATCCTCCATGGGCATCTCCAAGCTCGCGACCCTGTCGCTCGGAAGCCGCAGCACGGATGTAATCGTCGCGCCGGCGGTCCAGCGAAGGAAGGCTTTGCCTTCCGCGGGTTCCTCGCCCTCGATCCGCACCAGCGCGCCCGCCGGGTATTCCCCGCCGCCCGAACCGCCCATTACGGTGAGCTTATGGGTCGGAATGACGCCGCTTACGGACAGCGCGCCCATGGCGGCGGAATATTCCTCCGTGCCTGTTTTTTTCAGCACGGCGTGGAAGGTATGCGTCCCGTTCTTTTTCGTCCAGCCGGCCGGCAAGGCGATGGTCATCCGCTTTTCGATGCTGGTTTGGGAGACCCCGTCGAAGATATACGGTTTGCTCGTTTCATACCCCACGAAATACGTCTCGGGGATGAGATCCTGCGAGGACGCGGCCTCGGCAAACGGCTTGCCGTCGACGTACAGCGCCTCGACCTCCCATTCTTCGACCTCCCTGTTCAGGCGCAGGGTGTATGCCGGAGCGGCATATATGCGGGTGTTCGGATCGTTCGACGGATTCATGTTTATGGGCGATATTGTCTGATGCGCGTCATCCTTGCCCGTCAAGAAATTTCGCCCGTCCTCGCTCAGGAAATAACTCTCCTCCGCGAAGGAGAGCGCCCCCTTGGCGACCTCTCCGGCCACCTCGACCGGGTCTGCCATGCCGAAGCCGGGAAGGGATATCCGCACCTTGCCGCTCTTTTTGGGAACGAAGAACACGCGATAGGTATATCCGCGCAATTTTCCGGTCGCTTCGTCCCGATGCATGTCCGCGTCCACGCGCACAACCTTGGTAATGTCTATGATTGTGCCGTCTTCGTGGCACAGCGCTATCTTCTTGGAATAATCGCTCGGAGAACTCGGAAATTCCTCGATGGCGTCCACGTCTATCGGGTAAAGCGGCTCCGCTTCCGTGCCGCGACTCAGCGTGAATTGAATGACGCCGGACGAGAAGCCCGCGATGGGCGGCGTTGCGGACGCGCTTTCTATCGCGCGCGGGATGGAAACCTTTGCCCCGTCGTGGCTCGCGAGGGCCGCGCCGCCCGGCCGCGCAAGCTGGTAGGCGTAATCGCTTTTCAGGTTATCGCTTTCAAGGTTGATTCTGACCCGTATCGGCGCGCCGTCCGCCGCGCCAAGCGAAGGCGTGACGGCGATGACGTAAGTCTTGTAACCGCTTGAATCGTTGCCGTCGATCATTTCCTTAAAATTCGCATATTGCGGTGCTTTCACCGCGCCGCCTTGGACGGAGACGTCGCCGTAGTCGAGCTTGATCGCGTTCTCGAATGCGATCGCCACGGAATCCGTAAGTCTTGTGGTGTCATCGACCTGCGGCGTGACGGAGACGATGCGCGCTTTTTTGTGCACCGCAAAGGAGACGTCGTACTTGTTGCTATTGATATTGTCTTCTTTAAATTGGACCGTGGCGGCGTATTCCCCGTTCCTTGCAGGCAGGTTGTCTGTCGGCTTTACAGCGTATTTGCCGGGGGCGCCGTCCACGGGCGTCAGAACAAACGAAGACGCATCCGTGCCCAGCAATTCCGCGGCGGATATGGATGAGCCTGATACGATTCGCGGCGCGACGGGCGTGTAGCCCTCGTACGCGTCGCCGAATTCCACGGCGCCGAAGGCGTGGAAGGTCGCGGAGACGGGCGGGCTGTGGAAGGCGCCGCTCGGAGCTTCGACGGCGGCCTTGCGCACGCGGTACGTGCCGGGCGGGAGATTGTCGCGCGTACCTCCGCTTCCCGGCGGCCATTCGGACACGGGAGTCCATACGGAGACCGAAAGCCCCAAGTATTCCATCTCATCGCTCAGACCCGATATCTTGCCTCCCACTTCCGCAGCCGCGGGCGTCGTAAACGTGATCTGCGGCGCGGGCGGACGCTTGGGCAGTGTCAGTATCAGCGGTTCGCTGTCCACAGTCGCGGATCCGCCCGACTTTACGACGCTGAGCGTGAAGGTTTCGCCGGCGGCCGCCGCCGTCTCTATGAATTCCGTGATCGGAAGCGTGTCGCCGGATGTCCGGCGCACCGCGCCGTTGATCGCGTAGGCCACGTTTGTTCCGGAAGAAAACCCTGTGAGCGTTTCGTTCGTGTAATTCACATCAAGCACCGGCAAGGTTTCCCGCACGACCATGAATACCTTGACGGCGGCGCAATCCGCGTAGCCTGATCCCGTGCCGGCGTCCACCGCGTACGCGTTGCCTGCGGCGTCCTCCCAGTTGGATACGCTTACAACCGCGTCCGCGTCGTTTTGAAACACCTTCACGCCGACGCGCCATTTTGCGTTCGGCGTCACGCCGCCCTCCGGCGCGACGCTCGTCACGTTGGCCACGGAGTCGCTTTGGATTTGCACCTGCGCCGTCGTCAGCCCCGCCACGGCCCTGTCAAAGGTCAGGGCAATGTATTTCGTTTCGCTCTTGCCGGAAACGCCCGCGTCCGCGCCGTCCGGAAGCGCCGCCGAAACATTCACCTTGTAATTGCGGCTCGCGGCTATGACTTTGGATACGGCGGCGCTGTGGAAACGCGCGCCGGCGACGGCTTTGTGCCGCACTTCGTAGGCGCCCGGCGCGAGGGCTATGGTTCCCTCCTCCGCAACATCCGCCCACGAGACCGCGCCCGCGCGACGATATTCCATCGAGAAAGTGAGGCCGCCGAGCGCGCCGTTTTCGTCCGCGTATGCCGCATCGACGGCCGTGACGGCCGCGGGCGCGGAGCCGCGCGCGGGGATGACGAGCGTCTGCGGCGAACTGTTCAGGGCCGTGTTCGCGTTTACCCGGACGATCCCCAAGCTCGTTCCGAGCTGCGCGTTTTCGATTCCGATGTAGCCCGTACCCGTCGTCTTTTGCACTCCGTTCACGCCGTACAGTCTGCCCGGCTCGAAGCCCGTAAGCTGTTCCTTCTCGTAGTCGATCGCGATCCCCGGCGTCGCCTCGCGCACGGAAAGGCGGACCTCCGCCGTCGCGGTCCTGCCGCCCGTATAGGCGACGGTGACCGTGGCCGTGTGCGCGCCGACGGGCAGACCCGCGGCCGGCCGTATCGCGTACGACGCGTTCACGCCGCCCGGAGGGACGCCGTTGCCGCCGCCGATGATCGCGAACGCGGGGTTCGACGACGCGACGCTCGCAATCGTCGCCTCCGTGTTGCCGCTGCTGCGAATCGCGAGGGGCCGCGCGGCGGGCTGCGGGTCGCCGAAGGATATGGCATCGAAGGTCACGGCATCGACATTCAGTGTGTATGTCTGCGCGGCCACCTCAACCGTCGCCGCCGCGCTCTTGAAATCCGTCGCCGTCGCCCTGTGGCGCACGGAATACGTGCCGTTCGCGATGGCGGTTTCGCCCGCGGCGCAGAGCGTCCAAGAAGCCGCGCCGGCGTTCGCCGCGTATTCCATATCCGCCGTCGTACCCGTGATGAAGCCCGGTCTGCTGCCGATGTTCGGCGCGGCCCGGCGCGCGGGTATCGCAAGCGTCTGCGCCGCGCTCTCGACGGCCTTCGACGTAGCCGGATTTATGATTTTGATCTCCGTGCCGAACCACGCCGGCAGAATCGGCGCCGCGCCGCCCGGCGCCGCGTATTCCGCGCCGTTTATTTTGTAAACCGTGCCGTCCGCGAGCCCCGTCAGCCGCTCGCCGGCAAAATCGATCGAGGCGTTCGGCATGGCTTCGCGGGCGATGGTGGAGAAAACGAATGCCTCGGCCGAATCCATCCCGACGTCCGACGTGTTCCGAAAGCCACCGACGGTCACGGTGTAACTCTTGCCGTAGTCGATGACGCCCGGCGCGAAAGGCAGCGTCAGCTTACCGTATGACGGATCCCAGCGCGCGTCGTTCGCCACGACGGGTCCGTCCGCGAACGCTATGTCCGCGCCCGCGCCGTCTTGCACCGTCACGCTCCCGACGATTGCGGAATTTATCCTGCTCTTGAACGAAAGCACGAGTTCCCTCGCGTTCTCCGGGAACAGGTCTTGCGAGCCGTCCGCGGGCGAGGTCAGCGTCGGTCCCGGCGCTATATCGTAGCGCAGCGTCGCTTCGGTTTCGTTCGAGATGTTGCCCCCGTGGTCGAGAGCGCGCGCGTATACCGTGACGTCGCCGCCCAAGCTTATGGGCGTCGCGACGATTTTCGAGGCGTCGAGGACGAACGCTTCGCCTTCCGCGTAATCGCGCCAAAGCGAATCGCCTCCGATGCGGTATTGATATTTTTTGACGCCGTTCGCGTCTTCCGAACCGCCGACGGTGAAGGCCATGAGCGTTTCCGTCATGCCGCGTTCGCTCTGCGCGATCACGGGCGGCGACGGCGGCGTGTAATCCACCACGCGCTCGTCCTCGCTCTGATCGGGTATGACGATATCCGTGCCGGCCTTGTTGAAATTCACCTCGGACGCGTATTCGTTGAACACGTAGAACTGGCGGAGCAGCACCTCCTGCCATTCACCGCCGCCGGCGGCGGTGAAACCGATGTAATACTGATTGCCGAGGACGGATTCGATGTTGGCCTCTATCGTCGAAACGGGCGATTGCGGCCTTATCGGAGAATCGTTCAAATAGAAGCGCATTTCGCCTTTTTGGGAATCGAGGAAATTGCATAATTCCGCAAGCATTGAAAAACCCGTGTTCTTAACGGGATAAAAAGGAGGGTCTACCCCTAACATATGGTATAATTATGGTGATGACAAAATCAACCGAAAGGAGCGACCCTCACTATGATTATACACCAATACAGCCTGTTTTCGTTCGATGAAATTTTAAAATTTCAGCCGGAAACACAACTCATGAAAATACTCGACGAACTCGACTTCTCGAAGCTTGAGCGCGCGCTTGGCAAGAAACCCGGAAGCAGAGGCCCCAAGGGATATTCGATTTCGTCGTTGCTCGCGGCTTTGGTTTCGGCACAACTTGCAAAGGACACGAGGATCAACAAGTTGACGGAACGTCTCAGAGCGGATCCCGTGCTGAGATGGACCTGCGGCTTCGGCGTTTTGGGCGACGTGCCGTCCGAATCGGTGTTTTGCAGACTCTACGAAAAGTTGGCTGCGACGAAAAGTCTGATGCGTCTGTTCAGAGAGCTTGTCTTAAAAGCCAAGGAACGCGGCGTCATCGAGGGAACCCGCGCGGCGATTGACTCATCGGAACTCGAAGCGTATGAAAAAGCCCGCCCGTCAAGCAAATTGCCCGACGACTGCATCCATCCCCATTGGGGCGTGAAGAAAGGGACGGACGGCGTGAGACATTATTGGTACGGTTGGAAAGTGCATGCCGTATGCGACTGCAAAAGCGAACTTCCGATGGAAATCCTCGTGACGCCTGCGAACACGCACGACAGCGGCGTGGCGATCCCGCTGCTCAGGATCATGGATTCCAATTACGGCGGGGCGATCGACCCCAAACACGTTATGATGGATTCGGGCTATGACGCCGAGTATATATACGATGAGATTGCAAAAGTTCAAAAAAGGACGCCCGTCATCGCGCTCAACGAGCGGTCGAAGAACGGGCCGCCCGAAGGCATGAACGAGAAATACGAGCCCGTGTGCTCCATGGGTTACCCGCTCACATATTACGGCAGGGACGGAGACTTTTTGAAATTCAGATGTCCCCATATGACCGGCCGTTGCGATTGCCCGATGGGAACGGCGTGGTGTTCGCCTTCAAACTACGGTTATACGTTGAAACTGCCATGGAAGGAGGACCTGCGGCGTCTCGGATACCCGCACCGCGCTTCCGCCGCGTGGCAGACGCTGTACAACATGCGCACTTCCGTCGAAAGGATGTTCTCGCGGCTGAAAGAGAAACTGAACATGAACAATATCCGAGTGGCGGGCTTGGGCAAGGCAAGGGTTCATGTGTTGCTCAATTGCATAACTTTGATCGCGGGAACGCTTGCGGTGAACTGAAGGACGGTATCGCTTCGGAAGGGTTTGTTTGGTATGCGAACGAAACCGAAAAGCATTAAAGGAGACTGTGTTTCGACATTTGACAGCGGAATATGGAACGTGCGCAACGAAGAAATCGCCTTCGTCGTTTAAAGTCGCTCATTATTTTTCGCTGGGAATATTGAATTATGCAATTTCCTC
>JAISNR010000157.1 GCA_031276135.1 Eubacteriales Family XIII. Incertae Sedis bacterium
CCTTGTCAAAGGAGCTGAGGTGGCCGTCCGTGCGATTCAGGAAATTTTCTCCTTTTGTATCAAAATTACACAAAAGCCAGTCCAGGGTGTGCTCCCGCAGGATCTCCCGCTTCACATCCTCATCCGGAGCGGGAGAGGCGGTCGGATCCGCCTGCCAGGAAAAGAGATCCACCGCCCCCTCCTCCCGGCTGCGGACATCCAGCTTTTCCTGAAACGAACCCAATACCTTGCCGTCCGCCCCGATCGCCGCAAACGCGGAGATGGCGTAGTCTCCGCAAATGATCTTTTGCAGGTTTGCCGCGGCTTCGGTGACCAACGCGCCTTCCGGCTTATAATGCCCGATGCAATTCGTCGCTTCCTTGAACAAATATTGCTTATAGCGGGTCTGCCTGTTCGGCATATTGATCGGTTCACTCCGATCCTCAAAAATATACATCGGCTTTGTGCCGCCAAAATACGCCCGGCCCACATTGACCAATACGTGGCCGTTTTCGGGATGCTTCCAAACCGCGTCCTCGTGGGACAGGGGATTGTCCTTTCTGAAAACGCCTTTCAACTTGTCGTAACGATTGTGGCGCTTGAGGGTTTCCGCCTCCCGTTCGCGCTCCACCGGATTGGCAATCTGCGTCAGCTTGTAAAGGCGTTTGAGATTGTCCGCTTTCAATTCCATTCGCTCTTTGACATCCATCGCCTCCCGTCGTTCCTTTGAACCCGGCGTCAGGATGCGGGCATACTCTCCCGCCGCCTTTGCCCGTTCGGTTTGGGTTTCCCAGTCAATCCTCAACTTGTTCGCCTCATCCAGCCGACCGCTCGATTCCGCCTCCTTCAGCTTGGCTTCCCGCTCCAGCAGGATTTCCTTCAGTTTTTCCTTCAACAGCCGCTTCTCTTGATGCAGCTGCTTCCCCGTCATTTCCCGGCCTTCGAGCAAACCGGAACGCCGCAACAAAAGCCCGCCCTCCAAAATGCGGACCTGCCGGCTTTGACGCAGAACCTTTTGTCGGGCACGCTCCCGCTCATGCCGTTTTTTCCGTTCGCTCCCGCTTTCCTTTAGCGTGACGGTTCCGGCGTCTTCCCGAAGATCGGCCTCCGTCGCCATGCCCCGGACGAATTGCGGTTCCGGCAGCACAGGCTCCTGCAAATCATGTCGGGTCTGTTCTTCCATGGGCATCGTCGTTTCCACCGACCGGCTTTGTTCTTCGACGGATACAATTGCCTTCACCGACCGGGTGACGCCCTCCATCAGTTGCCGGCGCCGCATCTCCATCATTGTTTCGTGATCCGACATCAATTGTCCTCCTGTACCGTCATATCCCAAACCGCCCGGAAAAACATCTCTTCCGGCCGGGCGCTCGGATACAGTTTCTCTACCAGCTTCCTCACCTTTTCCGTCGTCGCCGCAATGACAAAATCCCCTTCTTCCCCGCTTTCGGCGATCCTTTTTTCCATCTCGGCAAACAGGCCAAACAGCCGGATTTGCCGCCGCCCGTCGTTCCGGACGAAGGCCGGCGACAAATCCCGCCCCGCCGTCCGCTCCACAAACACCGCAGCCTCCACTTCCTCTTCCGCCCAACAAAGGCATAAATCTTCCACCATCAGCGGGCGATGATCTTCCCATTCCCGCGCGTATGGAATGTTTTGAGCGGCAAGCGTATGGCAAAATCGCTTCTGATCCCATTCCGGCAACGAGAAGAAAGGCACGATCCCGGATCCAAGAGGCAAAAATTCCTTCATGCGGCGGGATTCCCTAAGTTCGCCGCAGCTGAGCCTGAATACGCCGCCTTCGTCCTCACCCACCGTAAAATTGTCCATATCGGCGAAAAAAAGATACAGGGGGTCGCTTTTGTCCGTGGCCGCAAAATCCGCGGTCACGGGCACCGTAACCGCATAGGCGTGACGGCACAGATCTTGCACCAAGCCCGTCGCGACGCCTCGGCGGCGGCAAGCGTCGGCGACGGTCAAATACACGATGTCCGCGAGCTCTCCCGTCCAGTGAAAGATCAGCAGACCACAGGCCCTGCCTTGGTCCACGGCACCCAACGCATAATGGTTCGCCGCCGTCCAAAGGTTATTTTGCGCATCGCCGAGCAGAGGCGCAAACCACGACCGATTCTTTTCCGTAAGTCTTATATATTCCATCTTGCCGTCCTTCCTTGCATTCGCGCAAGTGTCTTGCCAAAACCGGCCAAATCGCCGAAATGCCTCGCAAAATCGGGCCGCACGACCGCTTTGCCGCCGCGCAAACGCGCCGCAGTTCAGCAATTCATTCAAAAATGCCGTTCTGTGATTATTATACACAAGTTTTTGCGCTTGTATACAGTATTTTTGAATTCTTTGAAAATTCTTTAAAAATTCGATCGGAGCCGGCGCGTTTGGGGATATTGCTGCCTAAATGCGGCCGGCATTTGTGTTTGAGCGGTTTCGCCTTCGACCCTCCCGCGGTCGATCGACAGACCCTTCACCGTCGCGTCCATGTCCATTGTGGCGCGACGATCGACGCCCACCATTGACGCGATCAGAAGCCGCCTTTAAGGATCAGGTTGTCGCGATGCGACGAGAGCGACATCTGCTCAAGGAACCTCCATCATATGCGTTTGCGGAGCCGCCGCCGCGCTGATTTCGCAACAGATACGAACGCCATTTGCGGGAACCGGGAGCGGTAAACGGCAAAAATGGGCTGTCAAAAGGTGTACCTTTTGACAGCCTGCCCAATAAAGACAATTATAATACCATACCTGCCGAAATTCAAGCTATTCCGCAACAATTCAGACAGAATCTATAAAATATTCATGTTTTTCGCATTTTCCGAGATTTCGAAACGCATCGGAACAGCCGGTTTGAACGGCTTGTGGCGGTATCAAAAGGTACACATTTTGATACTTATCACTCCATCATTAAGGAGGTTCCGCAATGAGAAATTCAAGCTTCTTGCGATTGCCCGCCATTGCCCTGCTGTCGGCGTTGCTTGCCTTTGCCGTCGCCCCTGCCTCCCTTGCCGAAAGCGAGGACATCCCCGACGGCCTTGCCGAAGCCGCCGCCGAGTATCTTGTGCTGTGGGGCGTAATGCAGGGCGACGAGAACGGCAATCTGAATCTGGATAAGGGCATGACGCGGGCGGAGCTTGCCGTGTTCCTGACGCGCCTTGACGCCATATCCTACAGCACAACCATCGGAGGCCTCAGCCAATGGGAGGAGGCGCTTCGGGAATACTTCGCCGTTCCGGAAAAGCGCGTCAGCGCGTTTGTCGATCTGCCGGCCTGGGCGCTGCCCTACATCGAATACTGCTATGACGACTTGATGCAAGGCGTGAGCGCGGATCGCTTCGATCCGCAGGCGTCGGTCAGCCCGAAGATGGCCTGCGCGACGCTCCTGCGCTATGGCTTGAATACCAAAGGCGGCGACGGATTTGACGGCTGGGATTACGACGATTCAATTGAAACGGCAAGGGATATGGGCTGGCTTCCGGAGAACGGTTTGGGCGGCGCGACCATTACGCGCGGAGAAATGGCGATTCTGACGGAGCGCGGATTTGCGTACAGGGCGACAACCGTAGACTGCTCCGTGCCGCCAACCATGAGCCTGGAGGAAATGCGGAACGGAGTGCTGCAGCGGGTAAACGCCGCGCGGGAGAATGAGGGTCTGCCGGAACTGAAGATGCTGCCGGAACTCAATGAATCCGCGCAGCTGAAGGCACAGGATCTCTTGGATAACAATTACTTCGCCCATGAGTCGCCAACATACGGAAGCCCTGCCGAAATGGTGTGGTCGCTCGTGCCAAGAACGAGAGGATTTGGCGTGGGTGAGAACATCGCTTTGGGGCAAAGCACGCCGCAAACGGTGATGAGTGCTTGGATGGGCTCCACCGGACACAGGGCGAATATATTGCATGAAGCCTATGCTTATATTGGCATCGGCGCCGTCCATGGCCCAAACGGCGGAACCCGGTGGGTGCAGCAATTCGCTGTAGGGCCTGTTTGAAAACCTCTGCCGCAATGCATAACACTTATGGAATCAAAAAGGAGAATTGCAATGAAAAGTCTCAAGATCACGGCGTTCGTTCTCACGTTCATTCTAATTACCGCGACGGGAACGCCTGCCTTCGCGGGATGGAGCGAAAAATTTCCCGAAACCGCCACAGCGGGCGAACATTTTTCCCTCGCGACGACGTACCAACATTCTTACGCGATCAAAGACGGCGTTCTGTGGACTTGGGGAAACGAAGGCAACGGCGTGGACGAGAAAGGTTATGTCGTTTATAAAAAGCGGCCGGCACCGGAACCCATTATGACATCTGCGGCAAGCGTGCGCATCGGGAACAGCATAGACGCCACCTTTGTGCTAAAAACGGACGGGAGTCTGTGGTCTTGGGGATTCCAAGGGACAGGCGGCATTCTCGGAGACAATCGTGAAGGGAACATCAGTTATCTCAATTCTCAAGGATATACATTTTTTGAGCGTTTTGAACCCGCGCAAATCATGGACGGCGTGAGTGCCGTTTGCGCGGAAATTGATTGTGACTTTGCTTTCGCGATCAAAACGGACGCTTCCCTGTGGGGATGGGGCGCGAACAAATCCTATCAGCTTGGCGACGGAACGCAGGAAGAACGCTTTATTCCCGTCAAGATTATGGATGGTGTGCGCTCCGTGCGGATCGCGAATGACGAAAACGAGCCCTCTGACATGTTGGTGCATGCGATCAAAACCGACGGTTCCCTGTGGAAATGGGGAACGGATTACGATGAAACGGGTCAATTGCAAGCGGAATTCAAAATACCCACGCAGGTAACGGAAAACGTGGATGAGATCATCGCCGGCTTCAAAAACCCTTGGCTTGACGACGGCGGAACCTATCATTTTGCGCGCTACGGCGGTGACGAAACAATCGGCGATGTGGCCGAGATAACGGATTCCGGCTACGGGGACTATTTGATAAAGAAAACAGACGGTTCGATTTGGTACAAAGGGCGCAACGGAGGCAATTTCAATCATTCCGGCTACGGCGAGATCTTATTGAAAGAGGACCCAACGGCTACATATTATCTTATTTCCTTTGACCCGAACGGGGGGCAAAACGGCTCTTACGCCAAGGATACGACAGATCGAAACGGAAAACTGATCGCATTGCCAAGTGCCTACAAGACAGACTCCGACGCTCTCGAAGGATGGTTCACCGATCCCGAAGGAGGCACGTTGGTCACAACTGACACCGTGTTCACCTCCGACAGCACGGTTTACGCCCATTGGGTTCCCAACGTGCCTGTGACGAATATCTCAGGCGTGCCTGCGGAGACTGTGGCCGGAACGGAGTTGATTCTCGGCGATGTCGCCGTTGTGGAACCCGCCAATGCCACTTCGAAGAATATTATCTGGAGTGTCTATAATCAGGGAAATACCGGCGCGACAATCCGCAACGGAGTATTTTCAGCGCCGGAAGCGGGGACGGCGAAGATTCTGGCAGTTATTTTGAACGGGGTAAAATACGGTTCGCAATATACGAAAGGCTTCACCATCACGGTAAAATCATCCTCGTCCGATCCGACGGAGACACCAAGCGGCGGTTCCGGCGGAGGCGGCGGAAGCGGAAGCGTCCCTGCGGCGCAGACCGTCACGTCCGCCGGCGGTTCCGTGTCCGTGAGCCACACCCTTTCCGGCGGCAACGCGACGCTCTCCCTGCCCGACGGCAAGGTGGACGAGGTGATCGCCAAGAGCGAGGGCGCGGCGGTGTTCGACCTGTCGAAGCTGTCCGGCGCGACGGCGGCGACCTTGCCCAAGGCCGCGCTGACAAAACTCGCGGAAGCGGATTTGGCGCTCGACGTCAAGCTGCCGCAGGGCGCGGTCACGCTCTCCAAGGAGGCGGCGGCAAGCGCGGGCGCGCAGGCGAACGGCGCCGTCACCCTGTCCCTGAAAGCGGCGAATTCCTCCGCGCTCAATTCGGAACAGAAAGCGGTCGCGGGTGATCGTCCCCTGTACGACGTCTCCGTCAGGGACGCGGGCGGCGCTTACATAACGAGCTTCGACGGCGGGCTGATCACCGTTTCGATTCCCTATGAAATCAAGGCGGGAGAAGAAGCGAACGGCCTTGTCGTGTACCGTCTGGACGAGCGGGGCAATATGCAAAAAATGGAAACACACTATGACGCGGCGGCAAAATCCGTCGTGTTCACGACGGACCACCTGTCGCTGTACCTCTTGGCCTATGACGAAAACGAAACGGACCGGCCGCAGGGCAATCTTTTCGCGGACGTAAAAACAAGCGACTGGTTCTTCGGCGACGTAGAATACGTCCACGCGAACGGCCTCATGACGGGCACCTCGGCGACGGCGTTCAGTCCGCAAGCCAAGCTCACGCGCGCGATGCTCGTCACGATCCTGCACCGCCTTGCGGCTTCTCCCGCCGCAGGGGAAAACGCGGCCTTTGACGATGTGGACGGCGCGTCTTGGTACGGCGCGGCCGTGAACTGGGCGGCGGAGAAGGACGTGGTCGCCGGTGTGGGCGACGGCAAGTTCGCGCCGAACGACGACGTCACGCGCGAGCAGATCGCGGTCATACTGTATCGCTACGCGCAGTACGCGGGCACCGAGCCGCAGGGAAATTGGGCGGTGCGGCTTGACTTCGCCGATGTGCGGAACATATCCGATTGGGCGACGGAAGGCGCGATGTACTGTTACAAAGACGGCATCATCGCGGGCAAGCCCGGCAATCTGTTCGACCCGCAGGGCGAAGCGACGCGCGCCGAAGCCGCCGCCATGCTGCACAGGTTCGTTGAATCGGTCAAATAGGCGAGCGTGGCATGAAGCTTCCGATTCGGGCAATATGCCCGGATCTTGCGAAAAGATAAATTTGCTGTTGTATGAGGAAGGAAAAACGAGATGAAGCCAAAAAAAGCATTTGTGTTCTGTTCGGTGATCGCGATCGCCCTGTCGTTCCTGTGCGTTGCGGCGCCCGTCTTTGCGGCGGGCTACAGCGACACGGACGGGCACTGGGGCGCGGCCGCCATCGAGAAATGGAGCGGTTACGGCGTACTGCGCGGCAACGGCGACGGCAGCTTTGCGCCGGACAGGGCCATGACGCAGGACGAGCTGGCGACCGTCCTCACGCGCACTTTCGGCTATGCGGCGCGCTATGACGGCGCGCTTCCCGGCTACGCGGAATCGTGGCGGGGCGCGGAGGATGCCGTGCGCAAAGCGGTCGCGGCGGGTGCGATGACGCCCGAAGAGGCCGCACTGCCGCTCACGCGCGAGCTGGCGGTGAAGATCATCGCAAGCGCCTATCACATCGCCTCCGATGCGGACGCGAGCGGCTTTGCGGACGACGCGAACACGGGCGAAGCGTACAAGGGCTACGTCGCCGCGTTTCGTGAGCGCGGTTATGTGAACGGGACGGGCGCGGACAATTTCTCGCCCAAGAAAGCCTATACGCGCGCGGAAGCGATGCAGGTGATCGAAAACATGGTCGGCGCGATCTACGGCGAGCCGGGAGAGAAAACGGGTGACGTAACAGGCGATCTGATCGTCAACGCGAGCGGTGTCACGGTCAAGGAAGCCGCCGTGTCGGGCGATCTGATCATCGCGGACGGCGTCGCAGAGGGCGACGCGACGCTCGACAACGTGGCGGTCAAGGGACGGCTGATCGTTCGCGGCGGCGGCGAGCACTCGATCCGTCTGCTCGGCGCAAAGACCGTCATTCCGAACGTCCTCGTGTACAAGTCCTCGTCCGCCTCGCCCGTCCGCATCGTCTTTGAAGCGGGCGCGAACATCGCGAACGTCGTGGTCGAAAACCCCGCGATCATAGAGGTCAGGGCGGGCGCGAAGATCGCTTCGCTGACGATCAACAACGCGGCGGTCAGCGTGTCGGCGGTCAAGGGCAGCGTCGCATCCGTGAAGATCGCGGACGACATCGCGGGCGATATCCCCGCAGGCGCGGTGAACACGAACGCAACACCGCCCGCGACGGGCACGTCCGGCGGCGGTGGAGGGGGCGGCGGCGGTGGCGGAGGTTCCGCATCGACGCCGAGCAATCCCTCGAATCCGAGCAATCCCGCAAACCCGACCGATCCCGCAAACCCGGCGACGCCGGGCGGCCCGACCGTCGATCTCTCGGAATACGTCGAGGTCACGACCTTCGGCGGCATCCAAACGGAGCTTGGCAAGGGGACGACGAAAATACTGCTCAGCGCGGGCGTTACCGCCACAAGCGATTTGATCATTCCCGAGGGTACGGAACTGTTGATTACCAACTCTGCGTTTTTCCATATCCCGGCGGCGTATACATTGATCGTTGAGGGAGAGTTTACAATCGGCCTCGACAGTTCTATTTACGGTTATGGGGGAAATGCCATTATTTCTTACAACAATTCCAACGTCGCGCTTGACACGACAAATATACGCGTGGTGAACGGAGTTATACATGTTTACGTTGCCGGCCTGAACAGCGATATGACGCGAAATTATCTTGCAGACGATAAAATTTACAGCGTCCGTGTGACGGAACCCTGTGAACTGAATGAGGAATTCACAATTCCAAAAGACAGAAACCTCTCCATGTCCGGCAACAAGAAAACGCTTACAATCGGCGCAAATGGCAAGCTCGTCGTTGCGGGTACATTTCAAACCGCTGCGGATCAAATCGTAATATCCGATGGCGGACAGCTTGTGAAGGAGCAAGGCGGCAATGTTGTATATGGTTTGCGCGCCTCCGATTTCGGAGCTTCCGAATCTTTTATCAGTATACTTGAGAGCGGATACAGCGTATCGGTTTCGGAACCATGGAGCAACAATGCCCCCGAAGATCCCGAGAGTGCTTCTCCCATCAGCATATCCGGCAACCTGACTATCCCTGCGGGCAGCGGTGTGAGTTTCGGTTCTTCCCCGAAGTTTTTGATCGCCGGAAACCTCACAATCAACGGTTCCCTGCATATGGATGGCGCTCCGCTCGTCGTGGGCGGTACGCTCGAAATCGGCGATCACCCGGACGGAATCGGATACGCCAAAGACGGGAGCCTTCAATTGTGGACAAGCGGCGAAGAAACGCCTGACGTGACCATAGGCGGCGTGCAACTGTTCGGTCCGAACTCGATTCGAATGGCATCAGACGGCCGCACGGCGGACGCCTACATAACCCGCGATGCGGAAATCCGCACGATCGGCTTCCACGACGGCGCAAGCAGCGTCGCGGGAGACCTGGCCCTCGCGGCCACGGACAAGATCATGATCGGCGGCCACGCGTCCCTTGAAATCGCGGCCGGCAAGACGCTGACCTTCGCGGGCGCGGGAAGCGCGGCGGACAGGATTTACGGCGAGGACGGCGCCCTGCTGACCCTGCAAAGCGGCGCGAACATCAAGATCGGCGACGGCGACGCGGGCTTCGAAGCCGGCACGACCTACAAATGGACGAACGGCGCGTGGCAGAAGCTGTTCTCCGCAGAATAACAACGCCAAAGCCGGCCATGTGCCGAAAATCGAAATCCGGGCTTGTTCGCAAGCCCGGATTCTGTTATTTTAAAAAACGGTTTGATTTATTCGATTTTACTCTGACGACCCGCCGTCCGTGCAGAAGCGTTCTTCAAAGACGAGCGCGGCGCGCCTGTCCGCCGACACCCGCTTCTCGTCCCCGTCCTGCGAGAGGAAGTCGCAGTCGCCCGGGCGGTAGCCCCCGAATTCGGGCAGACTCGTGTGCAGGACCTGTGCCCAGCGCGCAAACGCGGGCGAATGAATCGAAAAGACGCCGTCGCGCATCGGATGGAAGTTGAAGAAGAAGAAAAAGCGGCCCTTGCGATAGGCGAGCAGCTTGTTCTCTTCGTGCAGGAAGATCAGCTCTGCGGGAAAGGCGAGCAGGCCGTTTTCCTTCACGAGGCGGAGCATGGCCTTGTCGAAATCCCACAGGAAGCGGTAGCGCAGCAGGTCGTTCGCGGGCAGGTCCCAGCGGCGGCGCGCGTGATGGTAGCTGTTCCCGTTCCCGGGGCGCGGAAAATCGATCCATTCCGGATGCCCGAATTCATTGCCCATGAAGTTCAGATAGGCTTCCCCCGCGCAGGTGCAGGTGATCAGGCGGATCATCTTGTGCAGGGCCATGGCGCGGTCGATGCGGGGATTCATGGAATCCTTGTTCATGCAGTGGTACATCTCCGCGTCCGCGAGCCGGAACATTATGGTCTTGTCTCCCACAAGAGCCTGATCGTGGGATTCGCAGTAGCCGACCACCTTCTCGCGCGGACGCCGCTGCGTCAGCTCATGCCAGAGCGCGCCCACGTTCCAATCCTCGTCGCGCCGCTTGTCGAGGTAGCGGATCCACATGTCCGGCAAGCCCATGCCGAGCCTGTAGTCGAAGCCGATGCCGCCGCTCGCGACGGGCAGGCACATGCCGGGCATGCCGCTCATATCCTCGGCAATGAGCGTGCAATCGGGCTTCACCTCGCGGCACAGCTCCGTCGCGAGCTGCAGATAGGCGACCGCGTCCACATCCGTGTTCATGGAGAAGTATTTTCCGTAATCGTCGAAGCTCGCGCCGAGGCCGTGGTCGTGATAGAGCATCGACGTGATGCCGTCGAAGCGAAAGCCGTCGAAGTGGTATTCCTCCAGCCAGAATTTCAGATTGGAGAGCAGGAAGTGCAGTACGCCCGGGTTTCCGTAATCGAACAGCTTGCTGTCCCATTGCGGGTGGTCGCCGCGCGCGCCGCGGTGAAAGAGCTGGTACACGGTCCCGTCGAAGCGCGCGAGGCCCTCCGTTTCGTTCCGCGCCGCGTGGGAATGCACCAGATCGAGAAAGACCGCGAGGCCCATGCCGTGCGCCGCGTCGATCAGGGATTTGAGATCCTCCGGCAGGCCGAAGCGCGACGAAGCCGCGAAGAAATTCGACACCTGGTATCCAAAGGAACCGTAATAAGGGTGTTCCATGATTGCCATCAGCTGGATCGCGTTGTAGCCGAGTTCGCGCACCTTGGGCAGCATGAAATCCCGAAATTCCGTGTAGGAGGTGATGCCGGCCTTCTCGCCGGACATGCCCACATGCGCCTCGTAGATCAGCAGGGTTTCGCCGCGTTCGCGCGCGAAGCCGGCGTCCGTCCACGCAAAAGGCGCGTCCGGCAGCCAGATCTGGCCGTCGAACGCGAGGCTCGCGGGGTCCTGCACGACGCGCTTGCAGTAGAGCGGGATGCGCTCAAAGCTCTCCGTCGCCGTGCGGATCAGGATGCGCGCCTTGGATCCGTGCGGCGGCTCGCCGCGCACGAAGAGCTCCCACGTTCCGTCCGACAGGCGGTGCATCGGCAGCTCGTTGCGGTTCCAGCCGTTGAAATCGCCGAAGAGCCGGATCTCGGCCGCGTTCGGCGCCCATTCGCGGTACACCCAGCCGTCCTCCGAGCGGTGAAAGCCGAAGAACAGGTGGCCGTTCGCGCAGGAGGACAGGCTGCCCGCCCCGCCCTGCAGACGCGCGCGCATGCGCGCATAATTCTGCATGCGAAGCTCGATGTCCCCGCGAAAAGGCCGCAGGTACGGATCGATGTCCAGTATTTCGTATGCGC
>JAISNR010000159.1 GCA_031276135.1 Eubacteriales Family XIII. Incertae Sedis bacterium
CTCGAATTCGTCGTGAATCAGGACATCCACTTCCACGGCGAAGCGCGCTTCGCGGACGTGATCCTGCCCGCCTGCACGAACCTCGAACGCTATGACATCGGCGAATACTGCAATTCCGGCAACGGCGGCTACCAGTCGCACTCGCAGACGGGCTGCAGCTGGCAGGTCGTCGTGTTTCAGGACAAGGCGATCGAGCCCCTGTGGGAATCGAGGTCGGACTACGCCATCTTCGCGGATCTGGCCGGGCGGCTCGGCTTCGGCGACGCATTCTCCGAGGGCCGCGACGAGCTCGCGTGGTGCAAGCGCTTCTGGGAGAAATCGGACCTTTGCGGGAAGATATCGTGGGAGGACTTCACGAAGAAGGGCTATTACATCGCGGGCGTTCCCGAGGACAGGGAGCGGCATTACGGCTTCCGCTGGTTCGCCGAGGGCTACCCCTGCGACACGCCGAACCACAAACCGTTCCAAGAAGAGGGCAAATTGGGAACGTTTACGGGAAAGTTTGAATTCGTGTCCGAATCGCTTTTGTACTGGGCGCCGCACGACGAGGCCCGCACGCCGATCGCGACCTACAAGCGCAGCTGGGAGGGCCATCATTCGATCAAGGCGCGAAAATATCCATTTCACCTGATCAGTCCGCATCCGCGTTTCGACTATCACACGCAGCACAATTCCTCGACGCCGTGGTTCTGGGAGATTCCCGAAAACAGGAAGTACATCAACGGCAACCCCTATCTGATCGCGCGCATCCACCCCGCGAAGGCGGCGGAAAAGGGCATTCGCGACGGGGACATGGTGAAGCTGTTCAACGAACGCGGCAGCGTGATCTGCGTCGCGCGCGTCACGTACAGGGTGGAGGTCAACACCATACACGCCTACGGTTCCTCCGGCATATACAATCCCGTCAAGCCCGGCGAAACCTCGATGGACATCGGCGGCTGCGTGAACGTGCTGACGCCGGGCAGGCTCATAGGCGATATGGTGCCGGGCATGGCGCCCAATTCCACGCTGCTCGACATATGCAAGTACGAGGGTGCGATTCCCGATTCGCAGCTCTTCGAGAGCAAGCTCGACGCCGTGGCGCGGGACGCGGACGCGGACGCCGAAACGTGCAGGGAGATCATCGAGGGCCACGGTTTTGAGAAGATCCAGCAGAAAGCGAGAGCTTTGTATTTGCGGAAAGGAGCGTCGGCACAATGAGATGGGGAATTGCCGTTGATTCGCGTCAATGTATGGCGTGTTACTGTTGTTTTACGGCCTGCAAGGACGAGCACTGCGGTTTTGCGGGAAAATATTCCGCGCCGCAGCCCATGATGGGCCAGTTTTGGATCAACATAAAGGAATGGGAGCGCGGCGACGATTCGCGCCGCATCAAGACCGCGACGGTCCCCGTGCTGTGCGCCCACTGCGAGAAGCCCGCCTGCGCCGAGGTCGCGAAGGACGGCGCCGTGTACAAGCGGGACGACGGCATCGTGATCATCGATCCCGAGAAGTCGAAGGGGCAGAAGGCCATCGTTGACGCCTGTCCGCTGGGCGCGACGTTCTGGAACGAGGAATTGCAGATTCCGCAGAAGTGCACGATGTGCGCGGAGTTGCTCGACGACGGCGAATATCTCGCCTACCTCGGCGATCCCGCGTTCAAGCGCCCGCGCTGCGTGGAGGCTTGCCCGAACAGGGCGCTGTTCTTCGGCGATCTGGACGATCCGGACAGCGAGATCAGCCGGTTCATCGCGGCGAATCGCGTCACGCCGCCCGAGGGGCTGGAGGGCCGCAGAGGCAACGTGGTGTATCTGAACATACCGACGGTGTTCCTCGCGGGAACCGTCCGGCTGCCGCGCGAGCTCGACGAGGTCGCCATCGGCGCGACGGTGCGCCTCTCGTGCGAGGAGAGCGGGGAAAGCTGGGAAACCGTGACGAACTATTTCGGCGATTGGGAGGTGGAATGGCTGCCCAAGGGCAAGACCATAGACGTGCGGATCAGCATGGACGGCTACAAAGAAGCGCGCTATGCCGCGACGACGGACAGGGACCATTATGTCGCCGTGACGTATCTGGAGGCCGCCGGCTGAGCGGCGGAGCGCGGAATCGGGCACCGGCGAAAATCGGGAGGATTTTCTTAAAATGAAAAAAGTTGTAATCGTTGAAGCCTGTCGCACGGCGGTACTTGTGCCGCCGCCCGGCAGATGCCATAACGGGAGGAATCGCAGATGGGAGATGTCGTAATCGTTGAAGCCTGTCGCACGGCGGTAGGCAGGATCGGCGGCACGCTGAAGAGCGTTCCGCCCGAAGAACTCGCGCGGGTCGTGATACAGGGGATTCTGGACAGGAGCGGCATAGCGCCCGGCGAGATAGACGAAGTGATCTTCGGCCACTGCCGTCAATCCTCCGACAATCCGAACATCGCGCGGCTTTCCATGCTGCGGACCGCCATTCCGGTCGAAACGGCGGCCTACACCGTGATGCGCCAGTGCGCGTCCGGCCTCACGGCGGTCAACAACGGGCTGATGAGCATTCTGGCGGGCCAGTGCGAGGTCGTGCTGGCGGGCGGCACGGAATCCATGAGCACCGCGCCCTTCTACATGCGCGGCGCTCGCTTCGGTCTCGGCACGGGCAACGCATTGCTGCTGGATTCGCTCGTCGAGGTGCAGCCGCAGAGCCAGCCGCAGGAAATCTATGGCAGATTCAACATGGGCATGACGGCGGAAAACGTCGCGGAGCAATTCAACGTGTCCCGTGAGGATCAGGACGCGTTCGCGCTGCAGAGCCAGAAGCGGGCCCTGGCCGCGATCGCGGCGGGGCGCTTCAAGGATGAGATCGTTCCCGTTTCGATCCCGCAGCGAAAGGGCGACCCGATCGTGTTCGACACCGACGAATATCCGCGCGACACGACGCTCGAGGCGCTCGGAAAGCTAAAGACGGTGTTCAAGGCCGGCGGTTCCGTGACGGCGGGCAACGCCT
Source organism: Eubacteriales Family XIII. Incertae Sedis bacterium (assembly GCA_031276135.1). Classification (GTDB taxonomy): domain Bacteria; phylum Bacillota; class Clostridia; order Peptostreptococcales; family Anaerovoracaceae; genus JAITLA01. Next base: position 2,959 of record JAISNR010000159.1, read on the forward strand.
CGGGCCGAAACGACGGCGCTTCCGCCGTGCTTTTGATGACGGCCGAGAAGGCCGCAGCGCTCGGGCTCAAGCCGATCGCGCGCTTTGTCGGCATCGCGAATGCCGGCGTGGATCCGCGCATCATGGGCATCGCGCCCATAAACGCCACGCGGAAGGCGCTCGGCAAGGCCGGTCTGAACATCTCGGACATCGGCCTCGCGGAGTTGAACGAGGCTTTTGCGGCGCAGTCCCTCGCGTGCATCCGCGAACTCGGCCTTTCGCAGGAGATCGTGAACGTGAACGGCGGCGCGATCGCGCTCGGGCATCCCGTCGGCTCGTCCGGCTGCCGCATCCTCGTCACGCTGATTCACGAGATGAAGAAGCGCGGCACGCGTTACGGACTGGCCACGCTGTGTATAGCGGGCGGTCTCGGAATGGCGGATATCGTGGAATTAATGTAATATTTTTTACAAGCGGAAGGAGATACGAATATGGGTCTTTTTGATTTGACAGGCAGGAACGCGGTTGTCGTGGGCGGCGCCGGCGGCATCGGACAGGCGGTGGCACAGGGTTTGGCGGCGGCCGGCGCGCGCGTGGCCATCGCCTCGCGCAGCGAGGAATCGCTGAAGCGGGCCGCACTTGAGCTCAAGGACAAGACGGGCGCGGCGGTCAGTTATTACACGGTGGACGCGACGGACGAGGCGAGCGTCGCGGCGCTTGCGGAGAAGGCGAACAAGGATTTCGGCAAGGTGGACATCCTCGTCAACTCGCAGGGCTTCAACAAGAAATTCGACGCGCAGGATTTCCCGATGGACGTGTTCAAGCAGATGCTGGAGGTCAACGTCTACAGCGTCATGCTGTGCTGCAAGCACTTCGGCAAGTACATGATCGAGAACAAGTACGGCAAGATCATCAATGTTTCGTCCGTGCGCGGCAAGGTCGCGACCAAGACGCCGGGCAACTGCGGCTACTGCACGACGAAGGGCGCCGTCGATATGCTGACGAAGCAGCTCGCCTCCGAGCTCGGGCAATACGGCATCACGGTCAACGCCTTCGGCCCGACCGTCACGGAAACGCCGATGATGACCGGCCTGATCGAATCGCGCGGCGGCGACGCCTACCGCAAGCAGCTCGCCGACGGCCTGCCGATGAAGAAGATGGCCATGCCGGACGACTGCATCGGGACGGCCGTGTACCTCGCCTCGTCCGCCTCCGACTTTGTGACGGGCAACATCGTCTATCCGGACGGGGGCCTTACGGCCGTGGG
>JAISNR010000213.1 GCA_031276135.1 Eubacteriales Family XIII. Incertae Sedis bacterium
CTGCACGTGGGCATGCCGCCGCTGATCACGGCCTCGACCGGCATGGACGCGCTGACGCACGCGATCGAATCCTACACCTCCCTGAACGCGGAACCCATCAGCGACGCGCTGGGGATTTATGCGATCAAGTTGATCGGAGAGAACCTGAGAACCGCAGTCGCGAACGGCCAAAACCTCGAAGCGAGGACGAACATGGCCATGGCCGCCCTGATCGCGGGCGCGGCCTTCGTGAACGGCGGTCTGGGCGTCGTCCACGGCATCGCGCAGGCCCTGGGCGGTCTGCACCACACCGCGCACGGCATCGCAAACGGCGTGATCCTGCCCTACGCCATGCGTCGGAACTGCGTGGGAAATCTGAAAAAATTCAAGGACATCGCCGTCGCTCTCGGGGAGAACGTCGAGGGTCTGAGCGCGCGGGAAGCGGCCTACGCGTCCGTCGAAGCCGTGCACGATTTGCTTTTGGACGTGCAGGCACCCGCCTCGCTCCCCGAGATCGGGATCGCGCGGGAGGACTTCGGCCCCATCATCGAAGGCACGATGGGCTTCCGTCTGCTCGCGATCAACCCCTGCAAGCTGGTCGAGAAGGACATAGAGGGGATATTGGAAGCGGCGCTTTCCGGGGAGATCCGGACCTCGGATTCCTCAGAAAACAGGACCTGCCTCACCGCGCAAGCGAAGCGAGCAGCTCCGGCAGCTCCCTGATGTTGTCTATGACCCTATCCGCGCCCGCCCACATGTATCCGCGCCGCGCTTCCTCAAAGGCGCGGCGCTTTTCGTCCTCCCGCAGGGCGCCCAGCTCCGCCTCGCTCAGTCCGAGCATGCTGGAACCCTCGATCACGCCGACGACCAAGCAGCCCGCGTTCTTGCCCTCCTGCATGTCGGCGGCCGTATCGCCGACCTTCAGCGCCTCGCCCACAGACAGGACGCCCATTTTTTCAAGATTGCGCCAAATCATGTAAGGGTAGGGCCGGCCGACGCCGCCGACCTCGTCCGGGCACACCAGACAGTCGGGCGCGTAGCCCGCCGACGCCGCCGCGCCGGCCACGAGCTCCATCATGGCGGCCGTATAGCCCGTCGTGGAGCCTATGCGGACATCCATCTCCCGTATGCGGGCGACGGTTTCGAGCACGCCGGGCAGCGGCGCCGCATGCCCCCGCAGGACGGCGAAAAGCGCCGGTTCGAAGCGCGCGTAGATCTCGTCCACGTCCCCGTCCGTCCAGGGCCGCCCGTTGAGATCGCGCCACCGGGCGGACAAGCGTTCCCCCGACAGCATGGCTTCTATGTGCGCGCGCTTCTGCATCCCCATCGGCGCGCGGGTTTCTTCGATCGTCGGCGTCAGGCCGAAATCGACAAAGGCTTTTTTGAACGCTTCCACGGGCGCGAAGGACCCGAAATCCACGGTCGTTCCGGCCCAGTCGAAGATCACCGCCTTGATTCTTGTCATGTAATTTTCCTTTCTTTGCATTTCGCGGGAAGATCGTTCCGCTGCGCCTCCGGCGGCATGAGCCTGACGGCCAGCGCCGCCGTCACCGGGATCGACAGCACGAGCCCTATGCTGCCCGAAAGCCCGCGCAATATCTCAACCGCCAAACCGCTGATGTTTATGATTCGCAAATACGGCATTTGATACATAAACACCACCAATATGGTGTTTATGCCGCTGCCCGTAAACGCGAGTATGAGCGTGTTCGCCATCGTTCCCATGATGTCGCGGCCGATGTTCAGGCCGGAGCGCAGCAACGCGCCGGACGGCATCGCGGGGTCGAGCTCGCGCAGCTCGTGCATGGACGAGGCGATGGATATGGACGTGTCCATCACCGCGCCCGACGAGGCGATGATGATGCCCGAGAACAATATGTCGTGCAGGCTCAGCCGGGTGCTCTGCGCTATGAATATGAGGTGTTCGGCCTCGGCCGTCGTGTAGGTCGAAACGTGCGCGAACCAACCGGCGGCCAAGGCCAGTCCGCCCGCAAGAAAGGTGCAGATCATGCAGCCGCCCGTCGCTGCGACGGTCTTTCTGCTGAAACCGTTCAGCGCCAGCATCGTGACGGCGGTGGAAAGCGTCACGATGACAACCGCCGCAAGGATCGGCTCGACCCCCTTCAAAAGCATGGGCACGAACAGAAAGATGACGCATATGAGCGTGAAGGCAAGCGCCATAAAAGCTTTCAGCCCTTTCATGCCCCCGAACAGAGCGAGCGCCGCGACGAAGGCAAGCGCCAGCGCGTAGAGCACGTCCTCGCGGCTGTAATCGACGACCGTGCCGCTCACGAAGCCGTCATAGCTCGAAACGATCATCTTTGTGCCGGCATTCGCGGGCTTGTTGTCCAGCCTGCCCACAAAGTTGTTCGCGAGAAAGAGCTTGCCCCTTTGCTCCCCCGTCAGTATTCTGAACTCCAGCTCTTGGACGCCGATTTTGATCTCGGGAAAGTCCGGATCCGGCGCCAGCGTGTCGGACATCACCCGCGTCACGACCGCTTTTTCATACATGTTGCCCGTCTGTATGTCCCCGGGACTCGGATAATCCAAGCTCCCGTTGAACAATATCAGGAATGCGAAGAAGGCCGCGATAAACACGCCCCAAATGATTTTTTTGCGCATGGCCGCCTCCCTTGCAACCGTTCGGTTGCCATAATACAGTAAGAAAGGAGACGATGCGCGCCTCCCTCCTTACCGATTTTTCCGGACGTGTCAAATCCGCATGGAATTGGTTCAGTTGCCGTTCCTGATGGCCAAGCAGATTATGATGTAATCCGCAGAGTCGATCACGCCGTCGCCGTTCAAATCGTATTCGGCGAGATCCGCGGGATCCGTGGACTGGTAATGTCCGAGAGCCATCGAAAGATCCGCAAGCGTGAATTCTCCGTCGCCGTTGACGTCCTCCGGCGGAGTTTCGGGTGTTTCGGGTATTTCGTCCGTAATCTCCGTGGACGCGTCGCCCTTTATTTCGGCCGACACATCGACCGAACCCACTAACATGTTGCCGCTTTCATCGAGCTTCGCAGCCACCGTGTTCGCCCTGACGAGCTTCACGATCGTTTGTCCCGTCTGCGCGTCGCTCTTTACCTTGAACACGAACTTGGCTATGTCCTGATCTCCGCTGACGGGCTTCGAAAGGCCCGTGATCAAAGCGATCTTGCCGTTTTCCGCGTCTGCGGTGGGGTAGCTGAAGGAGGCGTCTGAAGGAATGCTTTCCGCCTTTACCAACTCGAGCTTGCCGGCGTCGTATTCGATTGCCGTGTCAAAAGCGTTGGCATTGTCAAGATTTGAATAGGAAACCACGTACTCGATTTCCTCTCCGTCCTTGATGTCGGCCGCGACGGGGCCGCTTACGGACGCGGTGGGTTTGCCGTCGTCTTCCGGCTCCTCTTCGCCGTCCGCCTTCAACACCGTGAGCGAGTCATAGAGGTATTTGCCCGTCGTGATCGCGTCGCTTGCCTCGTCATACTTGAACATGTAGCACTTGATATCGACCTTTTCTTCGCTGACCGCAAGCTCGACGATAACCTGCTCCCTCTTGCTGTCGCTGCCGCGCGAGTCGGCGTTGTGGCCGGGGTTGGCCGAATCCACGTCGAGGAAGGCGTAATTCGGGAGCAAGGGGTCGCCGGCTCCAACCGTGTAGTTTTTCATCGAGTACCACTTGAGGCCGCCCGCGTGTCCGCCTATCATGTACAGAGGCGCGTTCTCGGGATCGCTCACGGTGCTGCCGACGGGCGCGTCAAGCGCCTTCGTGCCGTCCGCATTCACAAAACCCCTCGAGTATACGTGGTCGTGACCTTGGAGAACGAAATCCGCATCCAGCTGGGCGAATACCGGGCACCAGTATTTCCGCGCGTCCACCA
>JAISNR010000008.1 GCA_031276135.1 Eubacteriales Family XIII. Incertae Sedis bacterium
CGGCCGCGCCGGCGGGATGAATATAATTCCATTCGCGCCGCACGTCCTCGACGATGCGGAGCAGCTTCCCGATATCGGGGTTTTCGAGGCGTATGCGTTCCTCGATGCGCCGCACGGCGGCGGGCAGGCCCGTTATGTGTTCCAAACCGCGCGCCGAGGCGAGCAGCGAGGCATAGCCCGCCGCGAAGCCCGCACGGGGCGTTTCCGAGGCGCCGTAGAGCAGGCCGGGTCTGCGGTTCTTCGCCTCGACGAAGAGCGCGTCCCCGCTCAGGGCGAACTTGTCCGCGCGCAGAAGATAATCCTCCGCTTCGAGGAGGAGCAGCGGGACCTCGTACAGCACGCCGAGCGCCTCGTCCAAATGGCGAAAGGGATAGGCCGAAAAGCACAGGTACCCCGTGGTATCGTAGCGTATGCGCCGCCGACCGTCCACGGTCAGAACCACGGCGGGCAGCACGGCGCCGCAGCGTCCGGACGCCAAAATCCGTTCCTCGAAGGGCAGCACGTCCGCCGTATCCGGCTCCGCGCAGCGCTTGCCGCCCTCCGCTTCGATCAAATGCAACATAACAGCCTCCTTTAAAGCGCCGCGCGCGCGTTCGCGCGTTCTGCGAAATCGCCGCCGGGTTCTAATATCCCCCGCACTTCGCGCAGGGCGTATAGCCCCGCGCCTCGGCCTCCTCGAGCTCGATCGGCGTCACATAGCGGTCCACGGAGCTGCAATCGCCGCGATGGAAAGCCTTTCCCGCGCTTTGGAAGCAGTAGACGACGCTGCCGGCCGGCAACGAGCCGGGATCGCAGAGCTTGCAGGGCGCGTAGCGCCGCCTGACGCCCTCGCCGAGGAGGAGTTCCTTGGGATACACCGCGATATAAGAGCAGGTTTCGCCGTGGTACTTCGTGCCGGCGCGCGGGAAGATCCACACGGTGCGCGAGGTCTTTTCCTCCTCCATCTCTTCGTTCGACATGGGAACGTCCGCGTTCGTCGCGCCGACGAAGGCCCGGCAGAGTATCGTATCCGATACGGGGATCGCGCGTATGAGGGCGGCCGGCAGCTTGACGCCGATGTCGTAATCGATCGTCACGCGGATCTGTTCCGTGTATTCCCCGAAACCGTAGCGGTAATCGAAGCGCGACAGGCGCAGGTTTTCGAGCTCGCCGCCGTTTTCCTCTCCGATGCGCGCAAGGACATCTCCTTTGAAAAACAGCGGATAGGGCGACAGCGAAGCCTCCGCCGCAACCTTTCGGGTTTCGTCCGCGAAGGCGTGAAACGCGTTTTCCTGCACCGCGATCAGCTTGATCAGGTACGCGACCGTCAGCGCGGCGAGGATGAAGATCGGCAGAAAGATCGCCGCTTCGAGCGTGAAGGAACCCCGCCGCGAGCGCGGGAACATCGTTTTTCTTTGCATTTCACAGTCACCCGTTCCGTTCCGCACCCTGCTCCGGCGCGTCGTAGCTCTGCCTGTATTTGTAACGATCTCCGTTCATGACGAGCTCGTAGCGCAGACCCGTATAGTGCTCCCGCAGCAAAAAGGACTCGTAATATCCCGTTTTCATGTTGATCTGTATCAGATCCATGCTCCGCAGCAGCTTGTTCTCCCGCGCCGTGAAGAAGAGGAAGAGGCGGAGGTAATCGCCGTAGGAGAAGCCGCTCGCGTCGCGCGGGGAAAGCGCTCCCATGTAACGCGAGGCGTTTTCGGACGTTTTCCCGATGTCGGGCATGTTGCCCTCGGAGTTTGCGGCGCTTTCGAAATATGCGAATATGACCGACGGAACCTGCTCGGCCTCGACAGCCCAGTTGGCGCTTTGTTTGATGAGCGCGACCTCACGGCCCTCGCGCAGCAGCTTCATGTCGTTCTCTGTTTCCAGCGTCACCCAAACCGCGAATACGAGCTCTCGGATGAGCAGGACGGGCACCTCCGGAAAGATGGCGGCCAGCGAATTCACGACGATGTCCGCTTGGGCCGACAGTTCCCTGTTGCTGTGCACGCAGACCTCGTTCAGCGCGAAGCGGAGCAGGCGGAGTCTGCTCTCGACGTCCTTCAGATTCTCCGCGTCGCTGCGGCCGCCGATCAGGATGTATTCCACCTCGTTTCGGAAAAAGCGCGTGTGCCGCGCCGCGAGCTTCGGCACGGCTTCGTGGGCGTGCGCGAAACGGGCCATGATGTACTCCGAAACGAGGAAGGCGTCCGTACCGCCGTTCAACAGCTCGCCCGCAGAGGGCAGACCGGCGGCGAGCATGGACGCGACCGCCGGCCCGCCGCCGCCCAAACCCTTGGACGGCAGGCTGTTCAGAACCGCTTGGTTATTGATCGTCCGCGATTCCGCTGCATCCGTACCCTCCGCGGCGGCGGACTGCAACTTCTCGACAATTTTGTTTACCATAATAAATTTAATGTCATCCAAAACCTGTTCCTCGAAGATATTGACGTCGAGCAACGAAAAATCGCTCAGGTACACGCGCAGATCCCGTACCTCGCACGGCAGCAGCCACACGGCGCCGGCGCGCCCGCCGTTCTTCAAGCTCGCGTCGCCGTAATGCGTCAAGCCGCGCGCGGCCTCCGTTTCGTCGCTGCGCATGGCGAACAGCCCGTAATCCGCGTAGAGCCTCCTGTCGTACTCGGCGAGCAGGGAGCGGCCCGCCATGCGGAACACGAGATCGCCGTAGCTCTTCCCGGCCGCAAGCCCCGCCGCCCCGATCAGCGTGCTCGCGAGCAGCAGCAGCGCGGAGAAGATCATGACCAGGAACACGGCGGACGAACCCCTTCTGCCGCGAAGCGCCCTTCCCGCGCGCGCCGCGAGAGGCACGGCGGCCGCAAGCGCTTCGCTTGCCCGTTTTCTTTCATCCTTCACAACGCTCATTCCTTCCCACCGGTGTTTGTCACGCTCGTCGCAAGCGACAGATTCCGCACGATTCCCACCTCGTCCAGCACATAACAGCGCCCAAAATGCTTTCGCGTCACGCTGCCCCGAATCATGGCGTTCCCCCCGTAGCTCTTGTCGGCCTCCGCCGCCACATAGGGGTTGAGCAGACCCTTGCGGTGATGCGTAGGGCTTATGCCGCGGCGCTCTGCGGCGAGGCGATAGCGGTCGTACACGCGCCCGTCGGCTATGACGGCTTCGCACAGTCCCGTTTCCGCGTCGGCCTCGGCGCGCAGGGCGACGTGCAGGGAGGCGCGCAGCGCCGTGAAGCTGTACAGGTTGATCATCAGATAGATGACCGCCATCACCGCGGCGATCACGAGCGGGAACACGACGGCCGCCTCGACCATGGCCGTGCCGCGCTTGCCGCCCTGCCTCCGCTGCGGCGGCTCCGCAGGGAAGCCGCCGCGAATCGCTCGCCGCCGCACGCAACGCGCACAGGCCCACCGCGAGATGCCCCGCCGCGCGCGGACGCGCATCAGAATCCGGCTCCCATCAGGCTGTTGAATACGCCGTTGATGAAATCGCCGATCTGCGTCTTGAAGATCAGACCGAGAAAGACCGCGATGCCGATCAGTATGCCCACCTGCACCAACTCCATGCCTTTTTTGCTGTTCTTCATTGTGAATCTCCTTTTTTCGTTTCCATTTTTGCTGCTTTTCATTTTGATTCTCCTCTCGTTTTCAATAAAGTATAATTTTAACAATATCCGCATATGCCCGAAGGTATAGCCTTACAGCTGTCTGCACGCGCTACATGTCGAGCACGGCGGGTGCCATCGTGATCAGGATCAGCGTCAACAGCGTCAGCGTCATCGGCAGGATCATCTTCGTTTCCGCCAGCCTGCCGGCCTCTTCCGTGTCCTTTCTTCGGAGCTTCCACACGAGCTCCCCCTCCGCTTTCAGCTTCTCCGCCAAGGCGCTGCCCTTGTCGATGTTGTCGGACACGACGGCGGCGAAGCGCATCATCTCGCGGACGCCGCTGCGCGCCGCCATGCTGTTCAACTCGACGGACAGCGACGCGTTCGTGTTCTCGACGCGCTGCCGGATCGCCGCGAGCTCTTCGTAGAGCCGGCGCGGCTTTCCCGCGCCCCTGCGGAGCTCGTAATCCGCAGCGATGCGCGAGATGGCCTCCGACACCACCAGCCCGGCGTTCAGCATCAGAAGCAGCTTGTCGATGAACTCCGGAAAGTCCTTGATCATGCTCCGCCGCGCCGCCTTTATGCGCTTGTCGATGGAACTGTAGCGGCTGCGGTACAGGAAGAGGCCGAACACCGCGAGGGCCAGAAGCTCGGGGATGTGCGCATCCGCGGCGCCGTCGCCCCAGCGGTAACGCACACCGTGCGCGTCCGCGCGCGGCAGTGTCAGCGCGTCGCCCTCCTCCGAAGCGTTCACCGCGGCCAGGGTTTCCGCCAGAATGCCGGCGACATCGTCCGCGAGATCCCTCTCCGAAGCCGCAGCGCCGCCCAGCACGGCCTCGATCTCCGCCTCCTTCGAGATGTCCTCGAGGCTGAGCCGCGCCTTGAGCGTCAGTCTGTCCCCCTCCCTGCCGGCCACACGGTTCAGGGTGCCGTCGTCGCCGATCAGCGCGGGGTTTTCGGACGTCCACGCGATGCTGACGCCGGTTTCCCCGTCGAACGCGATCAGGTTCAGGTCCGATCCGACTGCGGACAGGTTCTCGTTTTCACCCAGTATCAACTGCGGCAGCCTGCGCGCCGTTTCCTCGATGCGCGCGCGCTTCTCCGCCTCATCCGGCGCCTTCGGCCGCACCGTCAATTCCACCTTGCGCCTGACCGAAGCATCCCCGTATTCGGCCTCCACCGCAGCGCTTACGCGCAGGGGATCGGAAGGGTAAGGCGGGCGTTCCACGGACGCGATGGGCGCGCCGCCGCCCGCGAGCTGCACGGCAAACGCCGCGAGCAGCAGAAGCGATAAGCCGATGCAGATGAGCCAATACGTCGCGTTCCTGCGCCGTATCGCCTCTGTCTGTTCGCGAAAATCTCCGCTTCCGAAAGCCGCCTTCCAGCGACGCTCCATCTCGTCCGCGCTGCCCGTCAGCGCCTGCGGCATCCGTTCCGCAAGCCGTGCGACCGCTCCTTTTTTCGCGCCGCGCGCCGCGCGTTCACGCCGCGCACGGCGATCCCCGAACATGCCTTTCATGCGAACGACCTCCCTTTTATCCACGTATTTCAAAATTTGTAAGACGGAGGCTCCACGCGTAGGACAACGCCATCAGGCCCAGCGCCGCCGTCATGACGAGCCGGCCCGCCGCGCCTTCGTAGAGCGCCGCGATGTAGTCCGGCGAAAACAGTTGCAGGAACAGGAGCAGGACGGCGGGCAGCATGAGCAGAATGTTCGCTTCCATCCTCTTCTGCGCCGTGAGCGTTTTGAGTTCCTTTTGGATCTCAATCTTATCGATGATCAGGGCGGAGGCCTTCACGACCATGGCCTCCATATCCCCGCCCGTCCTGCGGCATATGAAATAGGCGTCCACGAAGTTCCGTATGTCCTCGCTGCAGCTTCGATTCGCGAAATCGTCGAGCACGGACGCCTCGTCGTCCCTGCTTTCGAAGATGCGCGCGGTCATGTGCGCGAGCTCGCGCACGATGGGCGCGCTTTCCGGATAGATGAGCCGCATGGCCGTCAGGCCCTCCTTGAGCGCCTCCGGCATCTGCCGTCCCGTCGAAAACGAGGCCGACAGCGAGTAGAGCAGATCGCGGAACGAAATGGCGAGCGCGCTCCTTCGCTTCTCCGCCAAACGCCGTTCGTACAGGCGTTTGCACGGAAGGGCCAGCAGAGCCAGCAACGCGGAGCAGACAGGGCTCTGGTAGAATACCTGCCCCGCGAGCAACAGGGCCGGCACGGCGACCAAGCAATACCGCCGCGTTTCCTTCGGTGTCATTTCATAGCTGTTGTAATCCGGCATCTCACAGCGCGCCTCCACGCATCTTCCGTTTCGTATCGTTTTGCAATGCGGCGCCGGTGGCCTTCAGCCCTTGCCCCGCCTCGTATTTGAACAGCGGATTCAATTCGATCTCGCCGCCCGACATGCCCGCGACCTCGCAGATTTCGAGCACGCGCCTGCGTCCGTCCGCGGATTTGCCCAGATGCACCATGATCTCGATCGCCTCCGATATCTGCCGGCGGATGGCCTCGGCCGGAAAATCGGCGGCCTGCAGATACATGGCTTCAAGCCTGCAGATCATGCCCTTCGGGGAATTGCCGTGCCCCGTGGAAAGCGAGCCGTCGTGCCCCGTGTTCATGGCCTGTATCATATCGAGGACCTCCTCGCCGCGCACCTCGCCGACGATGATGCGGTTCGGACGCATGCGCAGACTCGACTTGATCAGCTGCCGCATGCTGACCTCCCCCTTGCCCTGCACGTTCGCATTGCGGCATTCGAGCCGCACGATGTTGCGGATCGCCGTGATCTGAAGCTCTGCGGAATCCTCTATGACGATGATGCGCTCATCCGTCGGTATGTAGTTTGACAGCACGTTCAAAAAGGTGGTCTTGCCCGAACTCGTGCCGCCGCTGATGAAGATGTTGTAGGCGCATTCGACGAGTACGCGCAGGAATTCAGCAGCCTCTTCCGTGATCGTTTCAAAGGACAGGAGATCGTCCATCGTGATGCGGTTTTCCGGGAATTTTCGGATCGTCAGGATGGGCCCGTTCAGCGCCACGTTCCTGTAGACGGCGTTCACGCGCGAACCGTCGCGGAGGCGGGCGTCCAGGATGGGGTTCATCTCGTTGATCTCCCGGTGTACGCCGGAGGCGATGCGCCGGATGATCTCCTCCAATTCCTCCGTGCTTTCGAAGCGCAGGTCCGTTTCAAAGACGCGCCCGTTCTTCTCGATGAATACGCGATCCATGCCGTTCACCATGATCTCCGAAACCGCGCGGTCATCCGCGAAGGGCTGCAGGATGCTCAAATCCTTTCGGATGCGGCAGAACACGGTGTCGATCAGCGCGGCCTTTTCGCGCGCGGGCAGCGCGGCCGCTTCGCCGTGGCGGAGCACGAAGTCCTCGATGGCCGCGAACACGGCCTCGTCGCCGCCGTCGGGCAGCGCGCCGACGCGTTCGCGCATGGCCTTCGTTATTTCTTTCACAAGCGCCGCATTGTCCATTTTCGTTCCTTTCTTATTCGCAGATGCGCGCGAGCAGACTGTCCGAAAGCCTGCGTATGCCGAACCCGAATTCGCCCGTCAGCACAAAGTCCGTCACGCCGTCAAAGCGCCGAAAGCTCGCGCTGTCATAGTCGATTTCGATCCGCTCTCCGCCGTCCTCCGGCGCCGGCTTCGCTTCGCCGGCCTCCCGAGCCGTTTCGGCGGCGGCCTCCTCGTCCGCGCCGTAGGAGAAGCGCAGCATGCTCTCCACGCGGAGGGGATCTCCGTCGCCGCTCGGCCGCCACGCCGCGCGCAGGAGCGCGGCCGCGCGTTCGCGCTTGCCCGTGTCGGGCAGACTGCCGTTCTCGACGAGGACCAGCGCGTCGCACAGCCGTGCGGTCTGCAAGACGAGGTCCCCGCACGCGCTTCCGAGGTCCAGCACGACGACATCAAAGCCGCCGCAGGCGTCGAGAAAGCGCAGGAACGCGCCGCTTTCCTCCGGCGAGGCGCGGGCGAGGTCGTTCAGAACCGGCGAGGGGAAGAAGCGCGCCAGCCCGCAGTTGTCCCGAAACAGACAGGCCTCCAGAAACAGGCGCAAATCCGCCTCCCGCCCGCGCAGCAGCAGATACAGAAAATCGCCGATGTGCCTTTCGCCCTCCGCTCTGCGCATGCAAAGGCCCTCCGCCTCCAGGGTTTCGAGGCTCACATACAGCGTGCGTCTGCCCTTATGGGCGGCGAAATCCCTGCCGATGCCGATCGCGACCGACGAAGTGCCGCAACAGCCGCCGAGCCCAAAACAGCCGATGTACTTCACGGCGCCGCCGAGGTTTTGGGGGAAACCGCCGTTCCCATGCAGGGCCGCGTATTCGGCGCGCAGAAGGGCGGCGAGGCTGCTGACCCTGCCAAAGCGGTCCGCATACAGGCATCCGCGCCCGTCCGCGGGCGCATTGCCGGATTCCGAAAGGATGACCCTGCGCGCCCCGCCGAAGTCCGCGCCGCGCGCAAGGCTTTCCGCCGCAGCGGCTTCGCTCAGGATCGCGAAGTCGTGGGGCGCATTCGCGCGCCCCCCGTCGACCGAGCCGAAAGCCGCGGACGGCGCTGCGGCCGCCACCGAAAACTCGCGTCCGGCCGCAGCGAGCCTCTGCGCGAGCAGGGCCGCATATTCCCGATCCTCATCCAAAAGCAGTATTGATATCATTTCCATTTACCCCACTTATTATCTAGGGCCATCATACCTTATTTAGATAAATATGTCAAGAATATTTTTGAAATATTTTCAAATAATTTAATATTGTGGGTTGAGGCCGCCGGATTGCCTTGCATGCACGCCCGCCCGAAAACCCCAACGCGCAGATCGCTCGGGAAACGCTTTGCCTAAGCGTCGGCCAAAGCCGGCGCTTTTTCCGAGCTTGCCGCGAACACGGCTTTTGTAGTATAATGGGTTTGCAAAGACAGGGAGGTGAAACGCTTGAAGCGAAAAATCATCGAAATCGACGAGAACAAATGCAACGGTTGCGGCCTCTGCGCCGACGCCTGCCACGAAGGGGCGATCGGCATCGTCGGCGGCAAGGCCAAACTCCTGCGGGACGATTTCTGCGACGGACTCGGCAACTGCCTTCCCGTGTGTCCGGCCGGGGCGATCGCCTTCATCGAGCGCGAAGCGGCGGAATACGACGCGGTTGCGATGCAACAGAATCAACGGGAGAAGAACCGGCCCTGCGCCGGCGCGCGCAGCCTTGCGCAAACCGCCGTCCCCGCCGGGGCTGCGGGCGATTCGCGCAGCGAGCTTAGGCAGTGGCCGGTGCAGATCAAACTCGCGCCCTTGCGCGCTCCGTATTTCGACGGCGCAAAGCTGCTCGTCGCCGCCGACTGCGCGGCATACGCGCGGGCGGACTTTCACAGCGGGTTTATGCGCGGCAAGGTGACGCTCATCGGATGTCCGAAATTGGACGGCGTGGATTACGCCGAAAAGCTCACCGATCTTCTCTCCCGCAACGACATCCGATCGCTCACCGTCGTTCGTATGGAAGTGCCTTGCTGCGGCGGGATCGAGCAGGCCGCCGTCAGCGCGCTGAAGGCGTCCGGCAGGTTCATCCCGTGGCAGGTCGTAACGCTCGGAACGGGCGGCGAGATCAGAGAATGACCGGGCGAAACCGCGACGCAGGCAAAAAACGCCCGGGCCTTTCATGATTGCATTCAAACGATACAGAAAAAGCCGCAACGGGCAAAAAACCATTTGTGGTGCGCGGCGATTTATGGTACAATAACATTCGACCGATTCTGCGGAGGGATATCGAAGCGGTCATAACGGGGCTGACTCGAAATCATGTGACAATGAATAAAGAGTCGCCGTTTATGCAATAAAATGAATATGGAGAGGTATCGAAGCGGTCATAAAGGGGCTGACTCGAAATCAGTTTGAGGGACACCTCACGTGGGTTCGAATCCCACCCACTCCGCCAGCAAAATTATCCAATATAGATATTGGACTGAGAAAGCCCGCAGTGATGCGGGTTTTCGGGTTTCTGAGGGGCGGATAAAAAATGTCCGTTTTCGTGGATATATCGGGCGGTTTTACACAAAGCGGCGGGACTTGAACCCCCGCAAACCAAAGAAAACGGAAATATTGCGGAGGCCGGGAATTTGACCTGAGAAGGTCGGATCCCCGGCCTTTTTTGCGTTTCCGGGCAAAAGGAAAGGACGGAGAACGAAATGGCAAAATACTTTTTACAGGACACTGCGTCAGCGGCGTTTGAGCGAATGATGATGCAGGTTCCGCGCCCGGCAAAAAGCGGTGCAAAGGGCGGACGGGGCGCGGCGGGGCGCCGACAGCTTCAAAATTACGGGCAGACGCAGCCGGTCGGCGGCATGGGGACATGCGCGGCGGGGCGGACCATGCCGAAGGAAAGCATGAATATGGGAGGCATGAGCCAATGAGCGTATTCACTGCAGAAATCGCGCGTCCCGGAATTTTTGGGGCGAATACCTCGGCGACGTTGGAATTGCCCGCGACATGGGCGGAGTTTCAAGACGCGCTGCAGAAAGCGCGGATCGCCGACGACACGGTCATATATTCGTCAGAATCGGTGTACTGCAAGCATGATTGGCTGCGTCCGCACATCCGCCGGGATGCCAATCTCCCCGAACTTAACCTGCTGGCAATGCGGACAGAGAAATACATCAAGGAGGTCCCGGATATTTTCGAGGCCATGGTTAAGATCGAAGTCGGTCGGAACAAAGGGCAGCCCATCCCGCTTCCCCGGCTGATCAATCTGACCTTCAGCACAGAAAACTGCCATGTGGTGAGCGACATCACAAGCGACGCCCTGCTCGGTAAGTTTCTCTATGAAAACGACTTTCTTTCGGATGAGGATGCAGCGGCTGTCCGGGCGAGGGCAGCGTCGGGTAGGCCGGCAAGCGGCTTATTGACCCTGCTCGGCAAGGAGCATCGGGAAAGTATGGGCGGCTTGTTGACCGCATCCGGCTGCTATATCGAGTTTGACGGTTGCATCAACGAGGTCTACGTCCCCGGAAACACAGCGTACTTCGACCGCTCCGGCGCGCCTGTCGTGCTGGAGATTTCCAAAGGCGGC
>JAISNR010000177.1 GCA_031276135.1 Eubacteriales Family XIII. Incertae Sedis bacterium
TAGTCACGCCCCCTGCTGCCGACCGCCACGATCTCGGGGCGCTCCGGGTCGGCCTTGATCTCCGCCTCGGCCCGCTTGATCACATTGGAATTGAAGCTGCCGCAGAGTCCCTTGTTGCTTGTGACCACGATGTAACAGGTGGTCTTGATCTCGCGGTTGCCTTCCAGATATTTCTTCGGGATGTCCGCGTTGTTGTTGAATATATCCTCGATGGATTCCGTCACGAAGTGCAAATATTCGCCGGTTTTCTCGAAGGTGGTCTTTGCCCTCCGAAGCTTCGCCGCCGACACCAGTTTCATGGCGTTCGTGATGTGCTCTATATTCGTAACGCTCTTGACGCGGCGCTTTATGTCCTGCATTGAGCTGTTTGCCAAAATCTTCCTCCAAATAATGGCCGCCGTTCCGGCCCGGGGTCGGAAAGGCGGGCCGCCGAGCCGCCCGGTCCGATCCCGGACCGTGACCCGGCGTCATGAATCACAGCAGGGTGTCATATTCCTTCTTGAACACGTCCTTGTACTTCACGATCGCCTCTTTGAGCGCTTCTTCCGCATCCTTGTCAAGGGTGCCGGCGGATTGGATGCTTTCGCCGATCTTGGGGTAATGCGTATCGGCAAAGTCGTACAGGCCCTTCTCGAAAGCCTTGATCTTGTCGATCTCGATATCGCTCAGATAGCCGTTGACGGCCGCGAAGAAGATCATGATCTGATGCTCGACGGGCACGGGACTGTACTGGCGCTGCTTGATCACCTCCATGAGCACGAGTCCGTGATCGAGGCGTTCTTTTGTTTCCTTGTCGAGGTCCGAACCGAACTGCGAGAAGCTCGCCAGCTCGCGGTACTGCGCGAGCTCGAGCTTGACCTTGCTCGCGACCTGCTTCATGGCCTTGATCTGCGCGTTGCCGCCGACGCGCGACACGGAGATGCCGGCGTTCACGGCGGGGCGCTGGCCCGAGAAGAACAGGTCCGATTCCAGGAATATCTGCCCGTCCGTGATCGAGATCACGTTCGTGGGTATGTAGGCCGATATGTCGCCGGCCTGCGTTTCGATGATGGGAAGCGCCGTCAGCGAGCCCGCGCCGAGCTTGTCGGAGAGCTTCGCGGCCCGCTCGAGCAGTCTGCTGTGCAGGTAGAATACGTCGCCCGGGTAGGCTTCGCGGCCCGGCGGCCTGCGCAGGAGCAGCGACATGGCCCGGTAGGCGACCGCGTGCTTCGAGAGGTCGTCGTAGATGACGAGGACGTGCTTGCCCGCGTACATGAATTCCTCGCCCATGGCGCAGCCGGCGTAGGGCGCGATGTACTGGAGCGGCGCGACGTCGCTGGCCGTCGCGGACACGACGATGGTGTACTGCATCGCCCCCTTGTCCTCGAGCTGCTGCACCATCTGCGCGACGGTCGACTTCTTCTGGCCGATCGCGACGTAGATGCAGATGACGTCCGCGTCCTTCTGGTTCAGTATGGTGTCTATGGCGATGGCCGTCTTTCCCGTCTGCCTGTCGCCGATGATGAGCTCCCGTTGGCCCTTGCCGATCGGAATCATCGAATCGATGGCCTTGATGCCCGTCTGCAGAGGCTCGTGAACGGATTTGCGCGCCAAAACCCCGGGTGCGGGGCTCTCGACGGGCCTCGTTTTCTTCGTCTTGATGGGGCCCTTGCCGTCGAGCGGCATGCCTATGGCGCTGACGACGCGGCCGATCAGTTCCTCGCCGACGGGGACCTCGACGACCCTGCCCGTGGGTTTCACGATGTCGCCCTCGCGGATGCCCTTGTCGTTGCCCATGATCACGACGCCGACGTTGTCCTCTTCGAGGTTCAGGGCCATGCCGTACACCTCGTTCGGAAACTCCAGAAGTTCGCCGGACATGCAGTGGTCCAGCCCGTATATCCGCGCGATGCCGTCGCCGACCTGTATGACCGTTCCGAAATCGGAGATGTTCAGTTCGTTTTTGTAATTCTTGATCTGCTCTCTTATGACCGCGCTTATTTCCTCAGGTCTGAGATTCATAGTGTTCTCTCCTCGATTCTGTAATGGGGCAAGCCGGACGCGGAGCCTACGATTGCGAAAGCTGCTCCTTCAAGGTGTCCAGGCGTTTTCGGATGCTGGCGTCGATCAGCTTTCCATCGACGAATATGCGCACACCCCCGATGA
Organism: Eubacteriales Family XIII. Incertae Sedis bacterium; assembly: GCA_031276135.1. Taxonomy (GTDB): domain Bacteria; phylum Bacillota; class Clostridia; order Peptostreptococcales; family Anaerovoracaceae; genus JAITLA01. The sequence continues at coordinate 2,146 of JAISNR010000177.1, forward strand.
TCTCGCCGTCGATCAGGTTTTCGAGCCGCACCTTCTTTTGGAGAAGCTTGCCCGTTTCCGCCTCCAAGCGTATGCGCCTGTCCTCGGACAGGGGCACGGCGGAATACGCGGTCCCGATCGAAACGCCGAGATTCGCGTTCACCTGCGCGCGATAGGCTTTCACGATCGCGTGAAAACCGCCGATGCGCCGTTTGTCGATCAGAATGAACAGGAAGTGCAACAGTTCCTTGTCAACCTGTCCTTCCAAAACGGCGCGGATCGCGTCCTTCTTTCCCTGCGCGTCGATGCTCGGGCTGCAAACCAGATTAAAAAAATCCGGCTCATCTTGAAATATCCGGTCGATCGCCGCGAGGTCCTCGCCCATGGTTTCGATTTTGCCCAAATCGCGGGCGACCTCAAACATGGCGGACCCGTAGGTCGCGGACACCGTCAATGCGTCCATTTTGAATTCTCCGCCTGCTCTATGACGCTGTCGATGATGGCCGTCTGCGCGGTCTGATCCAGCTCTTTCTCAAGGATCCTTTCGGCCGCGTATATGGCGAGGGAAGCGATGTGGTCGCGCATTTCCCCGACGGAGCGCAGCTTTTCTTTTTCGATCTCGCGTTCCGCCTGCGTGATCATCGCGCCGGCCTTGCGGCTCGCCTCGTCCAAGATCTCGCGCGCCCGCTCGTCCGCCCGCAGTTTGCTCTCCTTGACGGCCTCCCGGCTCTTCGCTTCGATCTGCGTGAGCTGTTCGTTGTACTCCCGCAGCTTTTCGTCGGCGAGCTTGTTTATGTGATCGGCGTTGTCAAAAGCGTCCTTTACGGCCTGCTCGCGCGCCTGCACGAAATCCCGCACCTTCTCGAAGAAAAACTTCTTCAGGATCAGGTAGAGCACGATGAGCGTGATCAGGTTCATGAGAAGCGTCGGTCCGAAGTCTATCAGACCTCTGACCATGATTTGTTCTCCCATATCATGTCACCGGCTCAGGAAAGCTGCGAAATGAAAGGATTGGCGAAGAGCAGCACCATGGCGATGATCAGCGCGAAGATACCCGTCGTTTCCGCGACCGCTTGGCCGACCAGCATGGTCTGCAGGATGTCGCCCTTCGCTTCGGGCTGCCTGGCGACGCCTTCGACCGCCTTGCCCGCCGCAAAGCCCTGGCCGAGGCCGATGCCGATGGCCGCGACCATCGTGAAGCCCGCTCCGAGTGCGGACAATCCGAGAACAAAGGCTAAAGGTGTTACTAAAGACATGATGGTTTCCTCCTACAAATGAAATGGTTGTTGCGTGCTTGTTGCTGTAACGTATATTGTCCGGCGCCGCCGGACGGGTGCCGCAATGCGCAGGACGCCGCGGCTTGTCAGTGATCGTGTTCCTCGTGGGACACCACCGCCATGCTCACGAAAACCATGGTCAGCATCGTGAAGATGAATGCCTGCAACACCGGCTCGAATATGTCAAAGAACGCGTTCGCGGGCAGGGGGAGGACCGCCTGCAACCACGGAATCTCGCCGATGAACGGGATGCGGCCGAGCAAGGCTTCGGACGCGCCGTGCAGGCCGTTGAAGATCAGGGCCATGATGATGACGCCGCCGAGGATGTTGCCGAAAAGCCGGAAGCTGAGCGAAATCGGGAAGGACAGTTCCTCGATGATCTTGAGCGGAAACATGAAGGGATAGGGGTCCGCCATGTGCTTGAGCTTGCCCACAAAACCCATCGTCTTGAAGCCGTTGTACTGTATGATCAGGAAGGTGGCCCCCGCCAGCGCGAAGGTCATGTTGACGTCGGCGGTGGTCGGCCGGAGACCGAACAGGCCGAGCATGTTGCCGAGGATCAGGAACAGGAACAGCGTCCCCATGTAGGGTGCGAATTTCTCGCAGTGCTTGCCCATCGTATTGATCACGAGGTTGTAGATGGTCCGGACCACGAATTCCGCGATCACCTGCTTGCCCTTCGGTACCCGCTGCATGTTGTGCGTGGACCAGAGCGCGAGGATGATCAGCACCGCCGCGACGATCCACCCGAAGATCACCGTTTCGGTAATGTAGATGCCGCTGTCGCCGAACTGCACGATGACGCGCGGGCCTATGTGGGTTAAATCATGCATGACGCATTAAAACCTCCTTGCTCGTCGCCGCGCAAACCCCCGTCCGGGATTTGCCGGGCAAATTTTTCATTCTTCCTTCGATTCGCCGTCCGCGCCGTCCCCGCTTTCTTCGTCGTCATAGGGTGAACCGAAGATGTCCTTCATAAGCCCCTTTCTGCGCGGTTTTTGATACGGCAGGGGCGAAAGCTTTCGATTCGCGGGGGATTTTTTTGCGAGGCGCGGCGTCTTGAAGCCGTAAATATAATAAATCGCGAGCTTCAGCGTCAGAAAGCCGAGCGCCGTGCCGATCGCGGCGGCATGGCTCACGCGCAGGGCCATGTAAAACGCGAAGCCGTAGACGGCGAGCCTGACTAGGTAGCCGGCAAAGCCCATCCACGCGCGGCCGCCGTTCAAAAGCCGCCGGGAGGTGTGCGCGAGAATATTGAAATTCACGACGGACACGGCGGTTCCGAGCGCGAGGCCGTAGGCAAATCCTGCGTCAAAGCCCAAAAATAACAGAGAACCCGCTTCAAAAATCAACGCGGCCACAAGCCCGTGAAAAAATATTTGATTCTTGAAAGCGGCCAAATCCTTCACGGTATTTTTCATAAACAATAAGGCTTTCTATAAATTATAATTCCATTGCGCCGAAAAGTAAAGTTTTTTTGATGAAAATTATATCATTATATCATTTATATCATTCCGAAACGATATTGTTTCGATACAGGGCAATCGGTGCGCGAATCATTCATAATGCGTCCACATGCTGATGATCTTAACGCATTTTTCGGCCTCAAGCACTTCGTACACAAGTCTGTGTCGGATGTTTATCCTGCGAGAAAAGGTCCCTTGTAAATCTCCTCTCAATTTCTCGAATGACGGCGGTGATTGATATGGATCTTTTCGGATGATATCAATCAACGAGATTGCCTTTTGATCGAGTTTTGCCGTTTTCAGCTTTGAAATTTCGTTTGCGGCTCTCTTTGTGAAAACAATCGAGTACATTACCATTCCACATCGTTTTCCGACAAACATTCGGAGATCGGTGTGCGAATCCCTTCTTCAATGCGATTTTTCATGCCCGGAATCGAACAAAGATACAAGGTTTCCATCAGGCCGTTATAGTCGTCCTCACTGATTAACACGACATTTCCGCTTTTTGTGCGGATGCTGACGGGTTCGTTGTATTTTATGGTCTGTTCGAGCAATCCCCCGATGTTGTTTCTAAAATCGGAAATATTCATATTCAACATGCCGTTCACTTCCTCTTTTCATTGCGCATTCGCGCCGGCGGATCTGTTTTATCGTTGGACGCCGGCTGCGGGTTATTGCTTCAATACCGTTTTGCTCGCGACCTTCGCTTTCAGGATATCCACGATGCGGCGGCTCGCGAAGCCGTCGCCGTAGGGGTTCACGGCCCGCGCCATCCGATCGTAGGCGGCCCGGTCCGTCAAAAGCTCCGCCGCGTGCGCGAAGATCTCCTCCCGCCGCACGCCGGCGAGCCGCACGGTGCCCGCTTCGACGGCCTCCGGCCGCTCCGTTTCCCTGCGGACGACGAGCACGGGCTTGCCGAGGGAGGGCGCCTCCTCCTGCATGCCGCCGGAGTCGGTGATGATCAGGTGCGACATTGACATCAATTTCACAAAGGGCAGGTAGCCGAGCGGTTCGATCAGGTGTACGCGCGCCGCGCCGCGCAAGGTCGCGTCCGCGGCCGCGCGCACGCGCGGGTTCAGATGCACGGGATAGACGACCTCTACGTCCTCGAAGGCCTCCGCGATGTCCCGCACCGCCGAAAAGACGGAAACCATGTTTTCGCCGAGGTTTTCGCGCCTGTGGCAGGTGACGGTGATCAGGCGCCGCTTTCCGAAGTCGATCGCCGCGAGCGGCCCTTCTTCGAAGGTGTAGGGCCGTTTCGAGATGTCGAGCAGCGCGTCGATGACCGTGTTGCCCGTGACGAACACCTTGCTTTCGTCCGCGCCCTCCCGCAGCAGGTTGTCCCTGTTGCGCGGCGTCGGGGCGAAGTGGAAATCCGCGAGGCGGCCCGTCAGCACGCGGTTCATCTCCTCGGGGTAGGGGGAGTATTTGTCGTGGGTGCGCAGGCCGGCCTCCACGTGGCCGATCCCGCACATCCGATAGAAGCCGGCCAGCGCGGCGGCAAGGGTCGTGGTCGTGTCGCCGTGGACGAGCAGCACATCGGGCGCTTCCCTTTCGATCACGCCCTCCATCCCCGCGAGCACGTTCGCCGTGATCGCGCCTATGGTCTGGTTCGGCCGCATGATGTTCAGATCGTAGTCCGGCGTGAGTTCGAACAGCGCGAGTACGCTGTCCAGCATCTCGCGGTGCTGCGCGGTCACGCACAGCACGGATTCAATCTCTCCGTCCTCATTCAGGCGCCGCACGAGCGGCGCCATCTTGATGGCCTCGGGACGCGTCCCGAATACGGTCAGCACTTTCATGTTTTTTTGCGCCTCTCCGCGCGCCACGCGTTGATACCCCGCGCCTTGGTATAGGAACCCGTGGTGTCGGACAGGAAGATGTAGAGGAACATGACCGCGATCAGAAACAGCGCGGCGGCCTCCGCGAAGAGATCGCGGCTGAACACGACGGCGGTCACGCCCATGATCCCGCTGATGCCGTAGAGCGTCAGCACGGACCGCTTCTGTCCCATGCCCGCCGCCATGAGCCGGTGGTGCAGATGCCCCTTGTCCGCCTCCATGATGGGCCTGCCGCCGAGGAGCCTGCGGAGTATCGCGAAGGCCATGTCGAAGATGGGCAAGCCGAGCACGAGAACGGGTATGATGATGGCGATCACCGTGGCGCGCTTCACGGGGCCGATGATCGAGATCGACGCCAGCATGAAGCCCAGAAACAGCGCGCCCCCGTCGCCCATGAAGATGCGCGCGGGATG
>JAISNR010000075.1 GCA_031276135.1 Eubacteriales Family XIII. Incertae Sedis bacterium
ACGACGTCCGGCTTCACCATGCTCCCGCAGGCGCTGCACCACGGGATCGCGCTCCGGTTCCCGTCCTTGCCCACGCAGTTGGCGGGATCCAGAATATACGCGAGATCGTAGGAAGCGCCGCAGCGCGTACAATCGTTGCGCAGCACGGAGCCGTGCAACTCGTAGACCGTCCGGTTGCCCGCAAGCTGATGCAAGCCGTCTATGTTCTGGGTCACGACCGCGCTCAGCTTTCCCATCTCCTCGAGCGCCGCCAGCGCGCGATGCGCCTTGTTTGGCTTTGCGTCGGGATAGATCAGATTCTCCTTGTAGTACGCGTAGAATACCTCCGGCGAACGGACGAAGAACGAATGCGAGATGATCTCCTCCGGCGAGCGGCCGTACTTGGTCTGCGCGTTGTACAGGCCGGATTCCGAACGAAAATCGGGTATGCCGCTCTCCGTCGATACGCCTGCGCCCCCGAAAAAAACAATGTTTTCGCTCTCCGCGATCCACGCGGCCAGTTGTTCAATCGATTCACTCATAACAATATTATACCTTTCCGCCGATAAAATTACAATATGTATCGGCTTTTTTGTTTTTGCCGGCATTTTTTGGAATCCGCAGACGCGCGGCATCCTGCCGCTTCCGATGTCCCGGCAAGGCGTTCCGAATATCGTCGAGCGCCGCGTTGTCCGCTCCGAAAAACTCCGCCCGGTCCCGGAGCGGCGTTCCGTCCCCGCCCTTGGAAAGCTTTGTCACCTCAAGTATATCAATTTGCAGCAGGTTTGTAAACAGGTTGCCGTGCTCCCGATCGTAAAGAAAATACCTATGATGATAGGCATTCTTGTCGTCCGTCAGGCCGAAGCACCGGAAATCCTCATCCACCCCGCGCATTGCAGCTTCCGTCACCGCAGCACCCGCGTGACGAACAAAACCGCGAGCAACACCGCGACGATGCAGAAGGCGACGGCCGCTTCCGCATTTCCGCGCTTCTTCGCCTGTTCCGTTTCCGGCGCTGCCTTTCCCGAGGCATTGAAGAGGCTCCGCGCGATCACCGCCGGCCAGCGACCTCCCTTGAACGCGCGGATCGGCTTCATTTCGTCGCTGAGCTTTGGCAGGGCATCCACATTGTTCTCGCGCTTGAAGAACTCCTCGTCGTAGAAAAGCCTTTCTCCGCAACCGGCGCAGTATTCCGCTCCCGGCGCGTTTTGGGTGTTGCAGCTTTCGCATCGCATGGCATCCCTCCTCTGCGGCCCGCCCGTGTTTACCGCCGCATGATCCCAAACAATCAAAAGCGCGCGACGGGTCGCCGGCGGCCCTTTCGTTTCATATTTTTCCGGTTGCGTCCATAAGTTTCACCGCCAGATTGAATTTTTCCCGTCCCGCGCTCGTGACCTTGACCAGTACGGTATCATTTGGCCGTATGCATCCGGGCAGTTTTTCCGCCGCCTCATCGATGTCCGCAAACGCGCCGGCGACAATTCCGACAGGCAATTCGCCCCGAATTGTCATGACATCCTTCCCGACAAGATACACCGAATCGGCGGATTCGACGATGGGCCTTGTCAAGGTCTTGTACTCGTCGATAAATTTGCCCGAAAAGGTTCTGATATCGCCCAAGACGGCAACCTTTCTGCCTCCGGGCATCGGCGTCATCGCTTTGAGCGTATGCAGCGCGTCGATCACGGCAAGGGGTTGCGCGTTAAAGCAGTCGTCGATCAGCTTTGCCCGACCGCCTTTTACATCCAAGGCGCGTATGCTCATGCGATGCTTGGGTACGGGAAGATCGGAAAATCTTTCGGCCGCCCTGTGCGCGTCCGCGCCAAGAAGATGCACGGCTGTAAGCGCGGCGAGCGAGTTGAGCGCGAAGCCAAACCCAAAATACGGCGTTTCGTAACACAAGCGATTTCCGAATATATTTGCGGAAACGAAAAATCCGTCGCCCGATTCTTTTGCCTCGGCGATCCAAACATCGGCTTTTTCGTCGAGTCCGTATGACACGACGCGCGCGCCATAGCCCTCCACCGTCTTTTTGACCAAGTCGTATTCCGCGATTTCCCGATTGACCAAGCAGACACCGCCGTCCCGTATGTTTTCCGCGATCCGCGCCTTGCAAACGGCAACGTCGGCCTCGCTCCCGAAGCCGAGCTCGTCCGCGTGCGCGAGGCATACCTGCGTGATGACGGCGATATCGGGGCGTATGAGGTTCACGGTTTCCCGCAATCTCGCGTTGAGAACATGCGAGCAGACCTCCAGCACCGCGTATTCCGGGTTCGACACCATGCCCGCCAGCACCGATCTGATTCCCGACAGCGTATTTTGGCTCCCGAAGGTATGCACGCAGGTTCCGACTGTTTTCAGCAATTCCGAGAGCATGTCCTTCGTCGAGGTTTTTCCGACGCTCCCGGTGACGGCAACCACCTTTCCCGTCATGCTCTCCCGGCCGAAACGCACCAATTTCATCATCGCGTCGTTTGGGTTTTGCACGGAAAGCGCGGGAATGCCCATATGCGTCACATCCTTCTCTCCGTCAAAGATGAAAGCCTTTGACTGTTTTGGATATTTCGCGTATTTCTCGGTGACGACCGAAACGGGCGCCTCCTTTGAGAGCGCACTGCCGCAACCCGCATAGACGATATACGATGCGCCCCAATCTTTCGACGGCGGAACAATCCACTCACCTTCAAGGAATTCCGCGAGTTCGTCGGCATGCCACGGAACATTCCGCGCCTTGCGCGCGAACGCGCATTTTACCGTTTCGTCCATAAACCCCTGATCCTCCCGAGCACTCCGCCGGCGGGCTTCCGGCCGAAGCCGGCCGTGAAGCGCTCTATGCCCTCGTCGGAGAAACCGTATCCGTCGAGGTACTTCGCGAGCAGGCGGAAGTTCTTGCAGAACTCATAGTAGCCGCCCACAAAATGCTGAATGTCGTCGATGCGGACGCGCCAATTTTGGTGGCGCACGTTGAAGGTGTAGGCGATTCGCCCGGGTCGCTTCATGTACATCGCGAATTCGGGATAGTAGTAATAATTTTGCATATATACTGCTCGCTTCCAGATCGTCCGTGCCAAATCCGTCTCGCCGAAGAAGTCGGGGACGCTGAGGCTCGCGTCGTTTTCGCACAGGATTTTGAGCCGTTTGAATGTATTGAACGCCGCCATGAGCAGTTCGAGATAGGTGTGGTACGGCGTCGCCTGCTTAAAGATCGTGTCGAGATTCGACTGCGCGTTTCGCAGGGCGAAATCGAAATACGCCTGCTTGTGAACGTGCTTCGTGACCTCGTTCAGCGCGTAGGCGATCCAATGGTCGCGGAATTTTTCATATTCGTTGTCGATGAAGAAGCGCACGGCCTTTTCCGCCGCTTTGAGGTATCTTTCATCGCCCGTGAGCGAATAGGCCTTGGCCAGCGCGTAGGTCGCCTCGCCGTCGTAGTAGACGATGCGGTTGCGCTCCTTGCGCGAAAAGTCCTCCGTGTGCAAAACGTGAAAATATGAGCCGTCGGACTCCTGCATCTCCAGGATGCCGTTCGCCAGCCGCTGAACAATGGGGATGTATGGATTCGATCCGAAGAATTCGCCGTAAGCGGCGAACGCTACGGCGGCGATACCGTTGCCGCCGAGCTTGATTTCCGCCCCGTCCGCGACAAAGGCGGTGCTTTCGTCCTTTTGACGAATATTTGCGATAAGGAAGTCGTTCGCCCGCTTGATCGCGCTTCCGAAATCCTCGCCGAGCAGATCCGCACGCTGCATGACGGAGAGTGCGCTCCCCGCATGCCGCAGAATATTGTAACTCGTGAGCGTGTTCTGGTTCGCGGAGATGTAGCCGTATACGAAACTGCCGTCTTCCTTTTGATTCTTCAGGAGGAAATCCGTCGACCGCTCGATCAGGCCGACGGCCGTTTCCCTCGTGAAATCGACGATGCGCCGGCCGTAGTCCGCGTCGTCACAGCGGAGTTCGAACACGCGGTCGTTTTCATCCGCAACAAATCCCATCGTTTTGAATACGATGAATTTTTTGGGGACATCTGTGAAGCGCACGCCTTTTTCCGCAAAGCGTGCCCTGAGATTGTCCGTCTTGAAGCCCTGTTCTTTCTTGGGCCAGGCCCAAACATCGCAAGAATTGAATTCCCCGCTCAGCAAGGCCGCTTCAAAATCATCGTCGAAGGCGACACCGCAAGGGTAGGCGTATGCCCCCTTGTTTCCCTGCGCGCGCGCGAAGAGCTCTGTGAGGAAGTCCTCGTAAAAGACGCGTTCCCGCTCCGTGACGACATCCGCTTTCAACCAAACCGCGGCCGGCGCAGACCGCCGCACGCATTGCTCCGCCTTGTCCGCCGCGTCCTCCCATGCGGTTTCGATATCCGCGCCCTTGCCGCAGAACACCTTCGCCCTGCTCAAGGCGTCCGAAAGCGACAGGAACACGACGGCGTTTTCTTGCGGCGGCACGGCGTCCGCCTTGGAAAAAACGGCGTCTCGCAACAGTGACAGCTTCCGCGCGAACAGTGCGCGCGCGTCGTCCCCGGGCACTCGATCCGTGTGCGTTCGCACACCCTCCGTCGCTCTTATGTCCCGCAGGAGCCGTGCCCCCTTCGCGAGCGAATTGTTCTTCGCGTTTCTGATGTATTTCGTCTTTTTGCCCATCGGAATACCGCCTCAAAAAAGGCGCCTCGCACGAACATACACCGTGCGAGGCGCCTTGCATACTTCGATGACCGGAGGGCGACGGGTCGCGCCGCCTTCCGGATCTTCGTGTTTCGGTTCTACTTGTCGGTCTTTTCCGCCTCGGCTTCCGCTTCTGTTTCCGCGCCTTCGGCCGCTTCCGTTTCGGCCGCTTCCGCCTTTGCGGCGACTGCCCAGTCATAAGCCGCTTCGATTATGTCCGTATAGGCCCAGTGCTTCTCGGCCAGATCGTTGAAGCGCGGCGCGTCGGCCGGAACGTCCTCCGTCGTCAGCTCGCGATCCAGCACGTTGTTGATGGCCGTCACAGCCTCCGCCCGCGTGATCGCGTTCTGCGGCTTGAACGTGCTGTCGGGATATCCGTTGACCCATCCCTTTTCGGCCGCATTGCCGATCTCATCGAATGCCCAGTGGCGTTCCGTCACGTCGCTGAACCTCGCTTCGCCGGCCGCGCTCCGGCTCGCGTCGAATCTGGAGAGGATGGCGGCAAATTCGGCGCGCGTGATCTCCGCATTGGGCTTGAAGGTCCCGTCCTCATAGCCTGTGAGGATGCCGATCTGCGCGAGATACGCGATGGCCTGCGCGTACCACTTGTCTGCCGCGACGTCCGTGAAGGTCGATGTCAGCGGATCGTTCTTGCCCGCGTCGCTGATCAGCCTGAAGAGCATGGCCGCGACCTCCGCGCGCGTGAGGCTGCCGTCCGGGTTGACCGTGCCGTCCGGATAGCCGGCGATGTACGCGATGCGCTCCGTGATAAAGGCCGCGAGCGGGGTTTCTTCGTCCTCTATGGTCGTGAGCGGGGTTTCCTCGTCCACAATCGTCGCGGTCGGCGCTCCGCCGCCACCGCCGCCACCGCCGCCACCGGGAAATCCGCCGCCGCCGATGTCGCCGCCTCCTCCTCCGCCGGTACCGCCGCCACCGCTGATGACGCCGCCTTCGTTACCGCCGCTGACGTCGGTATCCGTGTCCGTGTCCGTGTCAGTGTCAGTGTCCGTATCCGCGTCGGCGTCAGCATCCGCATCCGCATCCGCGTCGGCATCTGCATCTGCATCGGCGTCCGTGTCAGTGTCCGTGTCCGTATCGGTGTCAGTGTCAGTGTCCGTGTCGGCATCTGCATCCGCATCGGCATCTGCGTCCGCGTCGGCGTCCGCATCAGCATCAGCATCGGCATCGGCGTCCGCGTCCGCATCAGCGTCAGCATCTGCGTCGGCGTCCGCATCTGCATCAGCGTCAGCATCCGCGTCGGCGTCCGCATCTGCGTCATCGTCACCGTCGTTATTCGGATCAATGGTCACGTCCTCTTCCTCGGCCAAATACCGAATCCAAGGTTCTTCTCGGAAGCGAATGACCCATGCGACGCCTCCTTTTCCGCCTTCCGCCCGGTCCTTGGCCGTGACTTCGCCGTCGTATGTCACAAGCAGGTCGTTAGAACTGCCTATCGCCACGTACCCAAATGTGAATCCGAGATCCCCAAGGAGCTCCTTCAAGGTTTGACCGCCCAGTATATACAGGTGCTTAGCCAACAGCTCGTCGTAATTCGTGCTCAATTGTCTGGCAAACACAGCCGCACCGGATGTAATGGTGCCTCTTTGGGTAATAACAGGTGGATCTTTCAAGGTCCCTATGACGAACCGGAGATCGCCGCAAATATTCTCTAACGCTTCCTCCACATCGTGGCGGAACGCTTCGACGTCGGGATCCTGCCAAAACGCCTCGGCCGCCGCTTCGATGTCAGCCCATGTCTGCCGGAGCGCGGCATCGATGAGCTCCTTCAGCGCTTCCCGCATTTCTTCGCGCTCTTCGATCAAGGCTTCAAGCTCTTCGATCAGCTTCGTGAGCTCCGCTTCTGCCGCATTGGAAACGCAGTCGTACCAAGCGCACAGCGCCGCCGCGATATCATCCAGATCTTTTTGGAAGCCCTCCAGAATCTCTTTGATCCTATCGATCTTCGCGTCTGCGGCCTTCTCAAGCTCTTCGGCCAAATTCGTCAGGCAGACGACAATCCTCCGTTCAAGCTCCGCAGCCAGCGCCCTAAGCGCCTTCTCGACGTTCTCATCGTTGACGTTGTCCTCGATCCAGCGGTAAATCTCTTCCGCCTTCTCGATGGCCTCATGGATGTCATCGCATATGTCCGTCAAGGCGGCGACGATCTCTCTGATCGTTTTTGTAATGTCGTTTATCTTCTCCGGAGTGAGACCGGTTTCGTCTTGTATGATCCGCACCAAATCTCGGAACAGGCGCTCGGCCAGATTCTTCGCGAAATACGCAAGCGCGGCGTCGATCTTATCCGGGTCGAAGTGCTCATTGATGTACGCTTGAATCTGCTCCGCCTTGACGATCGCGATTTGTATTTGCGTGTAGATGTCAATCATCTCGTCCACGATCGCTTGGGCTTTTTCGCAAGCCTCCTGCATCGCCTCCGGCAGTCCGGAGTTGGCCACGGCCTTCGCGAGCTCTTTCTTCAGCTCTTCGATGAGCTGCTTGGTCAGATCCTTCGCGAACTTCTCGGCCTCTTCCTTGGCCCATGCTTCCGCCTTGTCGGAGGCGGCCCATTCGAGGAACGCTTCCGTATTCGTTTTGATTTGATTGAACAGCCTGATGCAGTCCTGAATCGTGTTTGCGGCTTCTGTTACCTTATCTTTGATTTCTTGGAGGTCGTCCCGCGTGAAATCGGCTTCCTCCTCAAGCAAATCCCAAACGGCATTGCGAATGTCCGCTCCGTAATACTTGTAGATGTCCGCAAGGATCGCCTTTGCGTCGTTCTCGGTCAGGTAGCCCTCTGCGGCATCGTACAGCGCCTCGGCGCCGTCCGCCATGGATTTGAGCTGCTCGACGAAATCCGTGAAGTCTTTCGTGCTGTCGGCGAGCTTTTTCAATTCGTCGCGAATCTGCTGCGCGACGTTCCCTGTGTTGACGCCGACATTGTCCAGTATGTCCGCAAGGTCCTCCGCCGATCGATCGAGCACGCCGTCGATCAGCGCGACGAGCGCGGCGCGGTCTATGCCGAGCGCGTCCAGCACCTTGTCGAGTTCAACGCCTTGTATGTACTCTTCATTGTAGGTGAACAGCGCTTCGACTTCGTCATAGAAGGCGATCAGCTCGCCCAGCGCTTCGGACACGTAGCCGAGGTACTTGAGCGCCTCGCCCGTGCCGTCGAATTCGAGATCCGCGATCGAGCCGAGCGTATCGCCGATGAAGTCGCCCACGGCCAAGTCGCCGAAGTCGGCATTCGCGCTCGCAAGGAGTTCGTCAACGAGAGCGGGCAGCGTGTCTTGCAGGTAGTGCAGGATGTAATCCGAAACGGACTTGTCGCCCAGATATTTCTGCAAATTCCGCTCGATGATGTCCACCGAGCGCGTGACCTCTGTCGCCGCATCCACGTCGGCCTTGATGTTTTTAAGCAACGTTCCGACGTCCTTCAGCGAATCGATATCCAAAGCCTCGTATTTTTTCACGATGCTTCCATCGACGACGGACTTCGTGAATTCGATGGCCTG
>JAISNR010000077.1 GCA_031276135.1 Eubacteriales Family XIII. Incertae Sedis bacterium
GAGCGCAGACAGATGATCACGCTGTGCTCGCCGAGGGAGAGCATGCTGATCCGCGCGCGCGTCGCCAAGCTGGACAGGAACGCGCTGGTCACGGTGATCCACGTGGATTCCGTCTGGGGGCGGGACGAGGATTTCCGGAACATCGAAGGAGAGTAGGCGCGTGTGAGCGTCCGCCGCCTTGCGCCGCACAAAACGCGATATTTTCCCGGCCCGCACCGTAAAGAAACCGGCAAACTTGCCGAAATAATATGGAGAATGTTTTTTTAATACCAATTTAGTATGGTATTGTACAGCGGTGAAAGTGAACAACGGGTGAAATCTTGGATAATATTGAACGCAAGGGCATTGATCATGCCGCAAAACGCAAGGGCGGGCGACGATTTTTGCACAGGATTCCGCCCGAGCTGCGCGAACAATTCGAGGAGCGGCGGACCGAAACCAACGTCAACCGCATGTATGTTTTTGCGATCTACGTGGTCGTTTTGCAGATCGCCCTCAATCTTCTGAACATCCTGAAGCCGACGGGAAGCCAAAACTTTGACGCGGCAGGCGGTCTGCCGGTCGATATCGCGTACTACGTGGTGCTGTCCCTGGCCACGCTTCTGATGGGTCTGCTGTTCTGGTTTCTGTTCGCGCGCGCGCGAAAGAAGCGCATATCCGGCCACAGTGCGCGGATTCTAGTAAATGTCTTTCTCTATCTGTACTGCGCGATTCAGCTCGTGTTCTGCACGTTCAACATCCTGTCCGGCGGCGGCGTCAACAGCTATATCATCGCGGTGCTGATCCTCAGCATGGTGCCCGTGATCCATCCCCTGCAAAGTCTGATCGGCATCGGCGCATCATTCGTTTACGTGTGCGCGGCAATGTACTCCGTCCGCGACATATCGCAGACATGGAACTCCATCGTGCTCACCGACACCTGGACGAACCTGATCATCATAATCGGCCTGTCCGTGTGCGGCTCCGTGTTCCTGTACGATATGTACGTGTCGAACTTCCTGCAAAGTGTGCGGCTCGAGAAGAGCAACAGGGAGCTGACGGTCATGGCGAACACGGATCAGATGACGGGCGTGGCCAATCGCCGCGCCTTCACGCGCTCCTTTGACGACCTGTGGCAGCAAGCCGTCAAGGACAAGCGCCGGCTTGCCGTCGCCATCGCGGACATCGATTTTTTCAAGAGCTACAACGACGCGTTCGGCCATCTGGAGGGGGACAAATGCCTGATGCAGGTCGCGAATTGTCTGCAACGGAGCTTTCGCCGCGCTTCGGATATCGTAAGCAGATACGGTGGCGAGGAATTTCTCGTGGTCTTCGAGGCGGAGAGCGAGGAGGATTGCATGTTGGCCGACAAGGCCCGCGAGAATCTGCAGGCGATGCGGATCCCAAGCGCGCGGACGGACGTTTCGCCCTATGTGTCCATCAGCGTCGGCGTCTGTTTCGTGCGGCCTGCGGCGGATACGCCGACGGGCGAAGCGTTGCGGGCGGCGGACGATGCGCTGTACGAATCGAAGCGAGGCGGCCGCAACAGAACGACGGTGCGGACATACGGGCCGCCCGAAGCGCTGCGGGAAACATCCGCGCCGTGAGAAGAACGCGGGCTTTGCGGGCTGCGCTTTTTCGCGCGGGGAGTAAAACGGGGCGCATGCGCCGCGTTTCTTTTTTTTCTCCGGAATCGGATGTTTTTTTCATTTCTCACAAGTTCATCACACAATGGCAGTATATTTGGAATGAAAGGACGGACGGCGGTCCGGGGACGGTGCGCGCGATATGCTGGACGGAAAACCCTGTATCTTAATCGTGGACGACGAGGCGAAGATCACGCGGGCGTTGCGGGATTTTTTCGGCGCGCGCGGCTATCGTACGCTTGTGGCCTATGACGGCGGCGAGGCTCTGGACGTCTTTTACGAACACAGCACGAAGATCGACCTGCTGCTGCTCGACGTCATGATGCCCGTCGCCGACGGCTTTTCCGTCTTGAAGGAGATTCGCCGCGATTCGGGCGTTCCCGCCATCATGCTGACCGCGCGGGCCGAGGAATACGACCAGATCACGGGCTTTCGGCACGGCGCGGACGACTACATTTCCAAGCCCTTCTCCACCTCCCTGCTGCTCGCCCGCGTGGAGGCGGTGCTGAAGCGGGCCGGCAAGGACCGGGCCGGCGAGATCGAGGCCGGCCCCCTGCGCATCAGCCCGGCGCGGCGCTTCGTCTCGCTCGGCGAGAAGCGCGTCGAGCTCACGCCCAAGGAATTCGATCTGCTCTGCTGCCTCGCCTCGAATCGGAACCGTGCGCTGACGCGCGAGCAGATCTTGAACGAGGTGTGGGGCTACGACTTCGAGGGCGATGCGCGCACGGTGGACACCCACGTCAAGCAGCTGCGCGGCAAGCTGGAAACCTGCGGCGAATACATCAAGACGGTTCACAGAATCGGTTATCGTTTCGAGGCGGATGCATGAAGATCTCCATAGCCACGAAGATGACGATCTTCACCTGCGCCCTCGTCCTCGCGACGCTCCTCGGACAGCTGGTCTTCAACGCCTTCCTGTCGGGTCCCTTGCTGATCGAGCAGAAAAAATCCACCGTCAACAGGCTGTTCGAAGCGCTTCCGCGCAATTATTCGGACGACCCGGATTTCATCTACCGCTTGACGGAGAAGGCCGAGGGCGACAACATCGACATATTGATTTTCAGCGACAAAGGACTCGTGTACAGCAGCCGGAACATCGAAATCCCCGTGATACGCCGGCGCTTTCTGTTCATAGGCCCTTTCGACCGCGGCGCCTTTCCCGAGGACGCGCGAGCAAGGGTGGCGCAGCGCGACCGGGGCGGCGAAACCCTAATCCTGCTGAACGGCAGATTCGATTACGAGGGAGAGGCGCGTTACGCCATCATCGAAACGCCCGTGGAATCCATCGAGACGGGCGTGCGTCTGCTTTCATGGGCGAATTTGCGCATTTCCGCAGTCGTCCTGCTGCTCGGCGTCGTCTGCGCGCTCGTGTTCTCGCGGCGCTTCTCAAAGCCGATACGCGAGATCGGCGCCGTCGCGCAGAATGTGGCCGGTCTGCGTTTCGACGCGCGCGCGGACGAGAATCTGAGCACCGTCGAGCTGTCCGAGCTGTCCGCGAGCATCAACGCGATGGCGGAGAACCTGAAGCTGATGATCGCCGACCTGAAGGAGAAGAACGAGCGTCTGCAATCCGACATCGACCGGCAGTTGCAATTGGACAGGATGCGCCGCGAATTCGTGGCCAACGTCTCGCACGAGTTTAAAACGCCGCTCTGCCTGCTCCAGCTGTACAGCGAGAATCTGAAAAACAACATCGATTCGGCGGACAAGGATTTTTACTGCGACACGATCATCGACGAGGTGAATCGGCTGGACGCGATGGCAAAGAGCCTGCTCGACATAGCCTCGCTCGAAAACGGCCTGTCCGGCATGAAGACGGAGGCGCTCGATTTCTCCGGCTTCTGCGAAGACCTGCTCGCGCGCATGCACCCGCTGTTCGACGGCATCGAACTCGACGCGAATTTGCAGGAAGGCCTCCTTGTCGAGGGCGACGGCCACTATCTGGAACAGGCCGTCAAAAACTACGTGATAAACGCCGTGTCGCACACGGCGGCGGGCGGGCGCGTTTCCGTGTCTCTCAAGCGCTCCGGCGCGCGCGCGTTCTTCTCCGTGTTCAACGAGGGCAGACCCATCGCGCGGGAGGATGTGAGCCGCGTGTGGGAGAGCTTTTACAAGACCGACCGCGCGCGCGCGCGCGAAGGGGAGAATCACGCGGGACTCGGGTTGTACATCGTAAAGACGATCGTAAACGCGCACGGCGGCACATACGGATTGATCAACAATGCGGACGGCGTGGTGTTTTGGTTTATGATTCCTTTATTGGGAATAGGCGAGAACAGAGAAGGAGATTCCGAAATATGAAGAAGATGTTTGCAAAAAAGCGCGGCGTCGCGATTGCGGTCTGCGCGGTCGCCCTTGTCTGCGCGGCGCTGTTCGGCGGGCGAACGCTGTTCTTGCAAGAGGCCGATGCCCTCGAATACACGGAATTCACGGTGGCGCGCGGCGATATCGCCGTGTCGCTCACGGGCTCGGGAAGCCTTGAGCCGGTCGCCCGGTACGAGGTCGTTTCCCTCGTGGGCGGCGAGGTTCTGAGCGACACCTTTCGCGAGGGCGACAGCGTGGAGAAGGGACAACTGCTGTACACCTTCGATGCCTCGGAGATGCGCAATTCCCTCGAGCGGGCGAATCTTTCGCTCGAAAAGTCTCGCATGAACTACGAAAAGACCTTGGAATCCGTCTCCGGCGTCGTCGTTTCGCCCATCGCCGGCAAGGTCGTCGAGCTCTACGTGCAGGAGGGCGACAGCGTGAACGCGGGCGCGCGCGTCGCGAAGGTCGTGGACGACGGCAGCCTGACCGCCCGCATTCCGTTCGGCGAGGGCGACGCGGGCCTGCTCTATGAGGGGCAGGCCGTTCGCGTCACCGTGGAGAACAGCTTTGAGGTTCTGGACGGAGTCATCGAGAAGGTCTACGATACGAGCCGCCTGGTGGACGGCTATGCAACGGTGGTGGACGTCGATGTGCGCGTCGAAAATCCGGGCTTGCTGTCCGCCGGAACCTTTGTGAGCGTCGAGGCCGGCGGCTTGCAGAGCTACGAGGGCGGCGCGCTCAAGGGCGGCGCGGAGAAGCTCGTCACCGCGCGGGCCGGCGGGATGGTGGCGAAGCTGAACGTGCTCGTGGGCGAGAGCGTCGGCGCGGGCGCGACCCTCATCGAGTTGTCAAGCGACACGGCGGACGACACGCTGCGGGACGGCTATCTGTCGCTGCGCGAGGCGGAGCTTTCCTACGAGAACGCCGCGAAGCAGCTCGCCGATTACGAGCTGACCGCGCCGATCTCCGGCTCGGTCATATCGAAGAGCGTAAAGGCCGGCGATTCCCTCGAAACCTCCACAAAGACGGTGATGGCCGTGATCGCCGACATGAGCGAGATGAGCTTCACGATCAATGTGGACGAGCTCGACATCGCCAAGGTCAAGGCGGG
>JAISNR010000091.1 GCA_031276135.1 Eubacteriales Family XIII. Incertae Sedis bacterium
TCGAAGCCGAGAAGTACCTTGATTTCCTCAAATGTGAGCCGGATGGTGTCGCGCCCGCCTGCTTGAAGGGGTTGCGCATCATCGGCCGGTCCTCCCTGCTATCGGATACCGAATCACGGTCTTTAATTTCTCCGGCGCTGTCCTGCGCGGGTCGCCGAGGTATATCTCGTGATGTCTGCGCTTGTCGGAAAAATCGGAGCGCAACCCTTCTGACGCGATAAACTTTTCCAACACGGCCACGGTCGCAGGCTCGTCGTCATAGGACCCAATATGCAAAATCTGGGCGCAGAGCCCCTCTGTGAGCTTTTCGAGGCGCGCAAGCGACAAGTCGAGTTCCGGCTTCTTCCGGGCGAGCGCCGCCATTGCAACCTCAAACACCTCGCCGGTCACAAACTCCGGCTGGCGAATCATCGACGTCCAAGCAAAACCGGCTTTATCGGAAACATCCGAGATCACGCCGCCGTCCTTATGCCACCACAGCCCTTCCAGCGGCGGCACGACGAAATCGAAATATCCATCCGGCCGGTCGCCGCTTTTCTTGCTCATCTTGATGGAATAGGACAGCCCGTACAGGATTTCCACGGCGGTTTTGTACTCCGCGCTTGTGTTCGGGTCACCCTGCCCGTCTATCATAATAAATACCATCTCCGGCACGTCGATGATGGACGGCGTGGTTGTCGGCAAGTATAGCTCCTTTTGCGTTTTCTTGTAATCAAACGCACCCATTTTGTATTCCTCTCTTTCTCAACTTCAAAAATAGCCATCAAAGAGAATCATGACGCTTCCCGAAACGAGTGGCACAAGTACGGTTCGCCTGACCCGATTATACCGGAAAGGCACTGATTCCGAAATATGGAACGGTACGATTTTTTTGAAATCGGCGAAAAAATTGCCCTGTCGTCTTTTTGACGAAAGGCAAAACAGGCATATGTAAATATATTCAATGTTATGAAACTTGTTCCGGAGGGTGTAGAGTGTTAAGGAGGGTTGTCACAGACCCACCAAAACACAGGCAGTCAGTACGTTTGCGGCGTTTTTCCGCCTTCTCTTTCCGGGGCTTCGGTTCGCCACGATTCAAGCAATCGAATCGCTCGCCATTCGTTTCCGGATGTCTTTTGCTTGCGTGTTTTACTTTCGCAGGCATTTGCGAAAAAATGAATCGTCAAGTCGGAAAGGACATCGACATGGCAAAGAATTACAAAAGGCTCACGCTTTGCGAGCGCAGGACGATAGAACACGCCCTCGATCTAAGCGTTTCGTTAAAGCAAATATTGCGCGATCTCGGACAAGACGCTGTACAAGTATATCGCGGCGAATTTCTTCGGGGCGTCGAGCACGGATTTGGCGAGGAAGGTCAAAATGAGGCCCCGCAGGAAAAAGCCCGCCGTCAAGGTCGAGCGCTCGTGCAGACGCGGGCGGACGATGGAAGACCTGTCGGCGTATCTCAAGGAGAATCCCGACAACGGGCCTGAGTTCTCCGCCCCGACCGGCGTCGAAAGGGCCGAAGACGGCACGTTGCGGACAAAGGTGTTCTACTGCGATCCTTATCAATCGAACCAAAAGGCTTCCTGCGAAAACAACCACAGGTTCATTCGGATGATCCTGCCGAAAGGAACCTCGATGAACGGGCTTACGCAGGACGACGCGGATCTCATGATGAGCCACATCAACTCGTATGCGCGAAAAGCCCTCGGCGGGCAGACGCCCGTCGAAGTCTTTTCGCGCCAACACAAGGGCATAAACGGGTTGCTTGAAAAACTCGGCGCCAAGGTTGTCCAAGCAAATGACATCAACCCGGCGCCGTCGTTGCCGGAGCGGTAAACACGAAAAAGAAGGCGGCACGGTCCCGAGATGCGGAACAAAACCGGGGTGGCACTGAATGTTTCAAAAAAACGATTCGGAGCGACCTTTGTTTTTCCATGCGCCGAAACGGGCCGAAATCTTCCGTTTCGCTCCCCTTCAATGCTATTTTACATGAATCCGGCGCATATGCAAGCTCTTTTTCATACCCGAAATTTCAACCCCCGGAGGCTATCATTGCGTCATCTTCGAGTAGGAGGATTTTGCCTTTAATGGATTCAACGGTCATTCGCAAACCTCCCAATGCCCGGAGCGTGTTGACCCTACCCGCTTTAGTTTTCCGGACGCTTTCAACTCATCGATTTCGCGGTCCAATGTGCGCCGCGAAATACTTGTAACTTTTGCAAGTTCTTTTAGCGTAATTTTTGGGTTGGAGCGAATTGCGAGAATAATTTCATCAGCGCCAACTTTAACGCCATTATTAACGCCAAGTTCATTATCTTTGGCGTTAATCGCGGCTTCAAAGCCCTCCGCAAACGGGAATGACACTATCAAAAAATTGCCTTTGAACTCGAAAACGCTTCTGTCATAAGCGTTCAGAATTCTGCCCATACCTGAACCCAGTTGTTCGACCAACCCGACATCACGGAACACACGCATAAGTTCGCGGTTGCGCGGCATTGAGCAACACGCAAAGAAACTCTCGCGCGATAACCCCTCCGGCAAACCGCCGTATGAGGTAATCGTGATTCGGTCGGAGAAAATTTCAACGGTCGGCACAGCGTTCCGGCTGTAATCGTTATGCACAATGGCGTTAATAACCGCCTCTTTGAGCGCGGTGCTATCCACCATTTGCTTCTCTATTCGTGTTTTCGGCGTAATCTTTGCGAACGTGCGGTTTTCGACTTCCATACGGTCAAGCACTTTCTTTGTTGCCGTAATCAGACAGCAGTAGCCGTACTCGTAATTCTCAATGAGGTCAACCTTGTTTGCGCCTGCATACTTCGCCACTTTGATTGAAACGCCGTTCTCATCAGCAAGCATATAGGCAACATAGCTGTCCGCGCCATCCGGTGTGAGCAGTTCAAGCGAGGTCTTGAAACTGTCATTCAGTTTCAGTTTCTTCGCCTGATAGTAGATTTCAAGCTGTTCAAATGTCAGCTCTTTGCGTGGTGTGGGAATATTCCCGAGCGACACAGGGCGGTGACGCGAATACAGGTTGTCAATCATCTGCGTCGTCATAGGTTGCACAGAACTTCCGACGCGAATAAAACAACCTTTCTCTGACCGACCTTGACTACGCAGATAATACGGCTTTTCATTCCCGCTGGACACTATGACCTTGATTACCGCAACTCCGTCAATTTTCTCAACAGCGACATCGTATAGCCCAAGCGCGGACGGTGAAATATTATCTTTGATGCGGCCACTGATTTGCCGCTGAACCAAGTCGATATTGGGAACGCCAAAAGGTTTGCCGTCGTCTTCAACACCGATATAAAGCAATCCGCCTTCGTTCGTATTCAGAAAAGCAACAACAGAGCGTTCGAGCTTGTCGTTTAACTCGCGCTTATATTCAACTCGGTTAGATTCAGCGTTTGACATGACGGCCTCCTTTTGCGATTATTGGCTCGTCTGCCACAAGTTCCATTATGTCACCGGGCTGACAATTCAGCACCGCGCAAACCTTGACCAGTATGTCCGTATAGCAGTTCTCGCCCTTTGAGAGCTTCGCCATAGAGGTCGTGCCAATCCCTGTAGCTTTCATCAAGGCGGTCTTGTTAATGCCCCTATCAAGCAATAAGTGCCAAAGTTTCATATAGCTCATTCGCATAGCCATACCTCCATATAGAATTATCTATATGTAAAATAACATAACACATTGTTAATTGTCAAGCTTTATTTTGAGAATACGCAAATATTATGTTCTATTGCGCATTATAATAAGCCATACATCAATATTGTTTCTGTCGAAATCGACTGTTCCAAATAAATATCGGCCGACTCAACTTTGAGGCATCCGCTCATAAACCTGCTAATACACAGGCGAAATCTCTTGTTAATAAAAATTTAGCGATTTCGCGTGACAAACCTCCTTGACAAACCGCCCCGGAAGGCGGGCAAGCATGTATTTTTGTTTGCTCTTCAGTCCTATCTCATTTCATGATTTCACTTGAAAAAGTGAAATGTTGTGATATGATTATGAAAAGTGAAATGGGGTGAAATCAAATGTATGAAAACAACAACACTGAATTTAAGCGGGAATATACCGATGACATCAAGAAAGCGGTAATGGCTTTTGCCAATTCGGGCGGCGGCGTGATTTATGTCGGGCGCGACAACGAGGGGAACATCTATCCCATACCCGATAAAGACAGCACACTGACGCGGATTGCCAACAGCCTACGCGATGGTCTGCTGCCCGATGTAACCATGTTCGTCCGCTATGAAACAAGCGAGAGCGGCATTGTCGTCACGGTGAGCGAGGGAACGCACAAGCCCTACTTCCTGCCGGAAAAGGGCTTGAAACCCTCCGGTGTTTACGTTCGGCAAGGCGCGTCCAGCGTCCCCGCCGGCTTTGAGCAAATCCGCGAAATGATTAAGCTGACAGACGGCGAAAGGTTTGAAACGGCCCGTTCCTTGACACAGGGCTTGACCGTGTGGAACAATACGACTACCCGGAGATTGCCGTGCGCGAGGCCATGCTGAACTATATGCGGGAAAATGGCGGCATCACCAACGAGGGCGTACAGAATATACTCGGCGTGAAGCAGACGCGGGCTTACGCGATAATACGCGAAATGGCGGAGGCGGGGTTGATAGCCAAGCGCGGTTCCGACAAGGAGGACAAAGCATACATTTTGGCTGAATAAAAGGAGCGCGGCCATGCGCGGCGCCGCGCTTTTGAAACGCGGACTTTCGGAAACTCGCCCCAAGAGAACCCGCTCTCCGAAACGCGGGGTTTTCAAATTCGTGCTGTCAAGGGGTTTTGTCCAATTGCACAAAAAGATATCCGGCAAGAGTTACTATTCAAACCCCGTGATATTTTTGCCTGCGCCCGGGCGGCGCAATGCGCCGCCCGGTTGACAGTCCGGCTGCGGCGATGCTCGATCGCCCGCAACCGGCATTGCCGCGATTCTTATCGTGCTCCGCCGTCCGGCGTTCTCACTTCGTTGCCTCGACGAACCTGTGGAACATGGCCGCGACTTCGGCCCTTGTGGCCTTGCCCTGCGGATCCGCCAGATTGCCCGGCTTGCCGGTGATGATGCCGGCCTCCCGCATGGCGTATACGGCCTCCGACGCGTAGCCGGCAATGCGGGCTTCGTCCGCGAACGCCCGCTTTTCCTCTTTCTTGGGCAATTCTATGCCCATGAACCGCGCGTAGCGGCAGAGGATGACCGCCATATCCTGCCGCGTGATGTCGCTGTCCGGCGCGAACAGGTTGCCGCCGACGCCGGACACGATGCCGCTCTCCTTCGCCCAGCGGACGAACGCGGCGTAGTATTTGTCCGCCGCCACGTCGTCAAAGCTGTCGCCGGCGTATTGGCCGGTGTCGATTTTTGCCAATCTGCCGAGCACCGTGACGATCATCCCGCGCGTCATGGGCAGCCGGGGACTGAACGAGGTCGCGCTCGTTCCGACAAACAGGCCATTCGCCAAAACGAATTCCACGTCGCCGTAGTACCAATCGGATTTGTTCACATCCGTGAACGGATTCGTCCAACCGGCCGAAGGCGCTTTGCCGTCCTCGGCTGCGGGATCCCTGGGCGCAGCGCCGCCGCCTCCGCCGCCTCCGCCGCCAAAATCGCCGCCTCCGCCGCCGGCGCGAACCATCGTCATGCCCTCCGTGGTCGCGTTGCCGGCCGCGTCCGTCGCCGTGATCAACACATCTTCCCCGCTCCCGCTTATGACGCCTTGCAGCGTGAACCGCCCGTCGGCGCCGCCGACCGCGCTCTGTCCCGTGCTGCTCACCACGCGCGCGCCGGGTTCCGTCGTGCCCGTGATCGTAAAGGCGCCGTC
>JAISNR010000134.1 GCA_031276135.1 Eubacteriales Family XIII. Incertae Sedis bacterium
GACGCGACCACGACGCTGTCGCGGGCCATCACGGAGCTGGGCATCTATCCCGCGGTCGATCCGCTGGCCTCCACCTCGCGCATCATGGATCCGCTGATCCTCGGCGACGATCACTACAATACGGCGCGCGGCGTGCAGGAGGTGCTGCAAAAATACAAGGACCTGCAGGACATCATAGCGATCCTCGGCATGGATGAGCTGTCGGACGACGACAAGCTCGTCGTCGCGCGCGCGCGGAAGATACAGCGCTTCATGTCGCAGCCCTTCAGCGTGGCCGAAGCCTTCACGGGCACGCCCGGCAAATACGTCACGCTCAAGGAAACGGTCCGGGGCTTCCGCGAGATATTGGAGGGCAAGCACGACGCCGTCCCCGAGGCCCTGTTCCTGTTCGCGGGCGGCATAGACGAGGTCGTGGAAAGGTTCGAAAAAAATGCCTAAGAGTGTCATGCTCGACATCATCACCCCGGAGAAGCTGTTCTACCGCGGCGAAACGGAGCTCGTGATCGCGCGCACGCTGGCGGGCGACGAGGGCTTTATGGCGAACCACACCTGGGCCTGCAAGCTGCTCGACACGGGCGAGCTTTGGATACAGGAAGCCGGGCAAAAGGATTTCAGGATAGCCGCCATCTCGGGAGGCTTCATCGACATAAAGGACAA
Source organism: Eubacteriales Family XIII. Incertae Sedis bacterium (assembly GCA_031276135.1). Classification (GTDB taxonomy): domain Bacteria; phylum Bacillota; class Clostridia; order Peptostreptococcales; family Anaerovoracaceae; genus JAITLA01. Next base: position 658 of record JAISNR010000134.1, read on the forward strand.
GTTCACGATCTTCACCGACTATGCCGAATGGCCGGAGGAGATTGACGTCGAACGGGCGAAGCTGTCCGGCCAAAAGGCGGAGGAATGGATCAAATCCCACGCGCGCATGGACAGCAACGAGCAGGAATTCTTAAAGGCCCGCGTTTCCATGAGCAAGGCCCACACGCGGATCGGCGTGGCGGGCGGCGGTCTGCGCAGGAAGCGCTAGTGCGAGGACATCTTGGGGCTATGCCGGTTGCCTTATGATCCGCACATCCCCATGGTCTGCACGGACGGGCAATCGCATCAATGCCTCGGGGAGAAGCGCGAACCCGTTCCGATGAAACCCGGAAAGACCGCCAAAGAGGAGTATGCGCACGTTCGTGAAGGCATTTGCAGCATATTCATGTTCACCGAACCGAGACACGCCCATGCGTCGGAACACAGAAACAAGCGCGATTGGATTTTGCGGATCCGGGCGCTGCTTGAAGTACATTACTCTGACGCGCCCAAAGTGAAACTCGTCATGGACAGCTTGAACACCCATTCCGTTTCGTCCCTTAAAGTGCCGGGCATAAAGGCTATTGGGCGCATAGTGATCAATGAAAGGAAGCGCGAAAATGTTTGGACCGAGCGAAAAAAAAAGTCAAGAGTCGCATGAAATCATTAAGAGAGCGTTTGGGCAGCGAGTCGAGAACCCCGCGCCGTACAAGGTCGTTTACGGATATTTCGTAAAAACCGGAATTCTTACGAAAAAGGTAAGCAATTATGCAATCGGTTTTTCGGAAGCGCGCAAGGAAATCATCGTTGTCCCCATCAGTTCCGATGGAGACGAGGTGGGCGATGCGGTCATCCTGAAAAAAGACGACATCGTTTCCGCGAAATTCGGCATGCAGGGCGATCTTAAAATCAAGGCGAACACGCTGGAAAGCGATCTGCGTTTTACTGTCCCGCCATTCACGTCCAGCATGACGGCAGGCGCCTATATCATGGTGATAGATCAGAAGGAAGAGGAAAGCGCGTTTAGAAATTTCATTAAGAGCACTTTTTAGAACTGCCGGTTTCCGGTTTTATGTCTTGTCATGCAAAATGCCGGGCGGCTTCGCGATCGAGAGCCGCCCGGCATTTTGCGTTCTGTACAGAGCACACCAATCAGCTTTTATCCATGCACACGACTGGGCGCGCCGGGTTATACGGCATCGCATAGACATCAAGAACACCCTCCATACAGACTGCAAATTCCGCGTTTTTCTTAGGCGGGATACGCCGCCGGTCGTTGCGGTGAGGTCGAAGTTCGGTTTTTTTGCGCGAACCTCTTGAACATGCGTTCGATGTATGCTATGATTTAAGAACATGTGTTTGCAAACGACGACGGAGCGCGCGATGGACGGGGCCATATTCGAAAAACTGAAGATACTCAGCGACGGCGCCAAGTACGACGTTTCCTGCGCCACGAGCGGCGTGGACCGCACGAACATGGGACGCGTCGGCAACGCCTGCGCCGCGGGCATCTGCCATTCCTGGACGGCGGACGGCCGCTGCGTCAGCCTGCTGAAGGTGCTCCTCACCAACAGATGCGTCTACGACTGCAAATACTGCGTGAACCGCAGGAGCGCCGACACGCGGCGGGCCGCCTTCGAGCCGCACGAGCTGGCGGAGCTCGTCATGGAATTCTATCGCCGCAACTACATCGAGGGCTTGTTTTTGAGCTCCGCCGTCGAGGTTTCGCCGGACGACACGGCGGAAAAGATCTGCCGCTGTCTGCATCTTTTGCGGGAGGAACACCTCTTCGCGGGCTACATTCACGCGAAGATCATTCCCGGGGTGTCGCCGGAGCTGCTGACGCGCATCGGCATGGCCGCGGACAGGCTCAGCGTGAACGTGGAACTCCCCTCCGAGGAGAGCCTGCGCCTGCTGGCGCCGCAGAAGAAGCCCGGCGGCGTATTCGGCCCCATGAAGCGGATCTCGCAGACGCTGGCGGAGCAAAAGACGCTGAAAGGCCCGGGCTTCATGGATCGCCTGAAGCCGATGGGCGCCGACATGACGGCGGGGGACGGCTGCCCGGCGGATCTCGTGCGCAGCCAAAACCCCGTGGCGGCGCCGCGCGGACGGTACAGGGAGCGCTTCGCGCCGGGCGGGCAATCCACGCAGATGATCATCGGCGCTTCGCCGGAGAGCGACAGGCAGATCATCAAGACCTCGGAATCCCTGTACAGGATATTTCGGCTGAAGCGGGTCTACTTTTCGGCCTACATCCCCGTGAGCGACGCGCCGGAGCTGCCCGCGCGGTTTTCGCCGCCGCCGCTGTTGCGGGAGCACAGGCTCTATCAGGCGGATTGGCTCCTGCGCTTCTACGGCTTTGCGGCGGATGAAATCCTGGACGAGGCCCATCCGTTTCTGGACGCGGATCTGGACCCCAAGACCGGCTGGGCGCTGCGCCACATAGAGCGGTTCCCCGTAGAGATCAACAAGGCGCCGCCGGAGCTGCTGCTGCGCGTTCCGGGCATCGGCAGCGTCTCCGCCCTGCGCATAGCCCGCCAAAGGCGCATCGCGGCGGTCAAATACGACGACCTCAAGAAGATGGGCGTCGTGCTGAAGCGGGCGCGCTTCTTCATCACCTGCTCGGGAAAGTATTACGGCGGCAAGGGCCCGGACCCCGTGTATATCAAAAACCTGCTGTTGCAGCCCGCAGACATTCGAAACAGCCTGACGGAGCGGAAGGAATCGCCGCAGATCTCCATGTTCGACGGCGGCTTCCCGCTCGCGGGCGCGCCCTTCGCGCCCGCCGCACCGGCCGGACACGCGGCGCCGGACATGCGCAATGCGCCCGTTGCGCCCGCCGCGCCGTCGCTTGCCGCGCCCCTTGCGCCCGCGCCCGCCGAACGCACGTCGCCGGACATGCCCGATGCGTTCGCCGCGCCCGCAGACGCGCCGTGCCCGCCAAAGCGCCGAAACGGGGGCTGAAAGGAGGCGGCCGTGGATTATCTGTACGACGGCAGCTTCGAGGGCTTCCTGTGCTGCGTGTTCGGACACTATTACGGGGAAAGGGCCGAGGGCATATTCCCTGCGGCCCGCTACCAAGGCGACCTGCTTCGCGCCCACAGCATCGTGGAAACGGACGGAGAGAAGGCGGCCCGCGTTTACGCCGCCATCGAAAACAAGATATCCAAAAACGATATGAAGCGGATCTACACGGTCTTTTGTTCGAGTGTGCCCGACAAGGAAACGGCGTTGCTGCGCTACATACGCCTCGGGTTCAGGGAGGGTTCCAAGATACGCCTGCTGCACGGCAACCCCGTCGTGTTCGCCGTGCAGCGCATAGAGCAAGCGGTGGTGAAGGAGGTGCACAGGATGTGCGGTCTGCTTCGCTTTTCGGAGGTCAGGCCCGTCGCGGGAAGCGCCGGGAGGGCCATCCTCCGCGCGCCCATGGCGCCGGATCACGACATCGTCGAATTTCTGGCGCCCCACTTCTGCGACCGCTTCAAAAACGAAGCCTTGATCATACACGACGTGCGCCGAGGCAAAGCCCTCGTGTCTGCGGCGGGCGAATGGTATATCACGGATTTTCGCGATGCGGGCGCGCTCGCCGAAACGGGAGAGGAACTGCAATATCGCAAGCTCTGGCGCGAATATTTCGACGCGATCGCCATCCGCGAACGGAGCAACCCGGCCTGTCAGCGGCGGTTCATGCCCGCGCGATATTGGAAAAATATTACAGAGATGCTGCGTTGAGCGGCTTGGGCACAGAAGACGCGCCCGTCGTTTTCCCAAGCTCGGGCGCAAGCGCGGATGATCCGCATTGCGCCAAGGTTCCGTCCCCGTCCCGCGCGGCGCGCCGTATGTTCTCGCCGTAGGGCGGATACAGGATGCCGCGCTCGGTCACGATGCCCGCGATCAGCGCGTGGTCCGTGACGTCGAAGGCGGGGTTGTACACGCGCACGCCCGCAGGGGCCATGCGCTTTTCGTACCACATCTCCGTGACTTCCTCGGGAGGCCTCTGCTCGATGGGGATGCCGTCCCCCGTCGCGGTTTGCAGGTCGATCGTGGAGGTCGGCAGGCAGACGTAGAACGGAATGCCGTAGTGCTTCGCCAGAATCGCCACGCCGGAGGTGCCGATCTTGTTGCAGGCGTCCCCGTTGGCGGCGAGCCGGTCGCAGCCCACGAGCACGGCCCGCACCCATCCGTTCCGCATCACTTGAGCGGCCATGTTGTCGCAGATGAGCGTCGTTTCCGCGCCGGCGGAGCAGAGCTCGAAGGCCGTGAGGCGCGCGCCCTGCAAGAGGGGCCTCGTTTCATCGACGAACACGCGGAAGCGATAGCCCCTTTCGAGGCCGATGTGGATGGGCGCGAGCGCGGTGCCGTATTTCGTCGTCGCGAGATATCCGGCGTTGCAGTGGGTCAGAATGCCGTCGCCGTCCCGCAGCAGGCCGAGGCCGTGTTCGCCTATGGCGCGGCAGGCGGCCGCGTCCTCCTCGCCGATGCGGATCGCTTCCTCGCGCAGCAGCGTTTTGATGCGCGCCGGGGGCAGGTCCCCGTGCGCCGACACGACGCTTTCCATGCGGTCGAGCGCCCGGAAGAGGTTGACCGCCGTGGGACGCGACGCGGCGAGGGCATCCCTGGCGGCCTTGAATTGTTCGCAAAACGCGCCGCAATCGGATGCATCGATGGATTTTGCCGCCAGATAGAGGCCGTAGGCCGCCGCCACGCCGATGGCCGGCGCGCCGCGCACCTGCAGCACGCGGATCGCGCGGCAGATGTCCTCCGTGCGCGTGAGGCGCAGGAAAACGGCCTCGTTCGGCAGCTTGGTCTGGTCGAGGATGATCAGCGCGTCCCTGCCGTCGTCCAAGGCCACGGTTTCGTATTGCGCAGTTTTTTCCATATATATATACTCCGATTCTTTGCTTTGGTTGAAGCGGGGGCGCATGCGCGTCCAGAGATTCAAACATTGCCGATATGCACGTGCCTGAGCGCCCGCCCCGCGATTTCGGCCAGGCGCGAAAGGCTTGCGACGGGCGTCGGCGGTTTTTCCCGCATCCTGTGCCGCGGAAAGAAGCGCGAGAGGTGGAGCGGGATGCCGCGGGAGATCGAGGCGAGCCATTCGGACAGCGCCGCCATTTCGCCGTCGCCGTCGTTTTCTCCCGGGATGATCAAGGTCGTCACCTCCACGTGACAGCATGCGGCGCAGCGCGCGACGTTCCGCTTGACCGTTTCCAAATCCCCGCCCATTCTGCGGTAGAACTCCGGCGAAAACGCTTTCACGTCTATGTTCATCGCGTCGATGAAGGGCAACAGCTCCTCGAGCGGTTCCGGGCAGATCATTCCGTTGCTGACCAGCACGACCTTCATTCCCGCGCGCCTGAGCAGGGGCGCGGCGTCGAGCAGGTATTCCGCGCCGATCAGGGGTTCGTTGTAGGTGAAGGCGAGGCCGAGGTTTTCCGGTGCGGACGCGGCGATTTCGGCCAGCCGTTCGGGGGAAATGAATTCCGTATGCGGCTTCTCCTGCGAGATGGAGCTGTTTTGACAGAAGGAGCAGGTCATATTGCAGCCGTAGCCGCCCATCGAGAGGATGCTTCGCCCCGCATGAAAATGATACAGGGGCTTCTTTTCGATGGGATCGAGCGCGAGGGAGGAAACCCGGCCGTAGCTTTCCGCGCGCAGTTCGCCGCCGACGTTGCGGCGCGCGCCGCACAGGCCGGCCCGTCCTTCCCTGACGAGGCATCGGTGCGGGCAGAGCCCGCAGCGCGCGTTGCCGCCGTCCGCCGCCTCCCAAAAGCGCGCGCGCGTCATGTGTGGCGCACCACCTCGAAGCGTTCGAGCGAATAGGGCTCGTCCTCGCGTATGCCGCCTTTTTGCAGCGCGATCGAAACCTGCATGTCCACATTGTCCACGCCGTCGAGATTCGGCAGCAACAGGCCGCGCCTGCGCCCGCAGGTCACGATGACGCCGTAGCGCAGGACATCCAATTCCGCCTTGCTTTGGATGGGCTCGGGCGGAGAGAGCACGTCCACGCTGTAGGTGAGAGCGTCGAGCTCCTCGGGGGCAATGGGGTCGAAGCGGGGATCGCGCGCCGCCGCGGAAACGCTGTTCGCGAGGATTTCCGCCGCGATGTTCCGCTCCGTCGGCAGGATCGTGCCGATGCAACCGCGCAGATTGCCGTCTTTCTTGACGGAAACGAATACGCCGGCCCGGCGCGAAAGCAGCGCGGGATCCGCGTCCGTCGGCAAATCCATGGATTTTCCCGTGCGGATATAGTGCTCGACGTTGCGCCGCGCCAAGCGCACGAAGGGGTCCTCGCCGCTGCGGATGCGCGACAGCCGCGCTTCCATGTCCGACCGGATGGCCGGCAGCAGGCTGTCCGCCGTTCCGTCGCCCGTGAAGGCGGCGGTCAGATAGCCGACGCCGAAGGGCCCTTCGTAGGCCAGAACGCGGCTCTCCACCCGCATTCCGTCCATGGCGCCGGCCAGCATGACGAAGCTGCGCAGACCGCATTCCGCAGCCCTCTCGCAGAGGGCGGGATCGACGGACAGCAGACGACGGAAGTCCGCGTCCCGCGCGCAGCCGCACACGAATTCGTCGTGCGCGGGGCCCTCCTTCGCAAAGCCGTAGGGCCCGTCCGCCTTCAGCTTGTGCGACATGTCACCGCTGGCGATCAGGATGATCCTGCGCGAGAGCGAAAGGGCCGCGCGGCGGATGCACATGCCGAATCGGTACTGCTCGACGAGGGGCAGCCCGGACAGGGAAACGCGGACGATCCGAG
>JAISNR010000143.1 GCA_031276135.1 Eubacteriales Family XIII. Incertae Sedis bacterium
GGCGGGCGTCGTGTGGGGATACGGTCAATACAGCCCGACGGTCATCCGCTCCTTGCTCGATTCCGAGGGGGCTTTCAGCGGCGGCTTCGACAACGTCGTGGGCTATTCCAACCCCGAGGTTGACGCGCTGATCGACAAAGCCCTTGCCGACGTAAAGCACGAGGACGCCATCGCGGATTGGAAGTGGGCGCAGGTCATCGCGAACGCGGACTACCCCTATCTCTACATCGTCAACATCGAGCACTGCTATTTCGTCGCGGACGGTCTGGATATCTCCTTGGACACGCAGATACCACACCCGCACGGGCATGGTTCGCCGATTGTATGCAATATGAAGGACTGGACTTTAAAATAGTTACCCACAAGGAGCGGCCATGCAAACAGCCCGGCCCAAATACCTGTACATAGCGGGCATCGCCGGCAGGATGATTCTCCTGCTCTTTCTGGTGAGCGTGCTGTCCTTCGCGCTGATCGCCAAGGCGCCGATCGACCCGCTCCTGTCCTACGTCGGCGCGGAATCGACGCTTTCCGAGGAGGCCAAGGCCGAGATCGTGCGGCATTGGGGCCTCGACGAACCCCTGCCCGCGCGCTGTCTGAGCTGGATGAAGAACGTCCTGCACGGCGATTTCGGCATGTCCATCACCTACAAGCGCCCGGTGATCGACGTGATCGCGGAGCGGTTTTCCCATTCCATCGTGCTGATGATGCTCGCGTGGGCCTTCTCCGGGGCGCTCGGCTACGCCGCCGGCATATTCGCGGGCATGCGCAGGGGCGGGATATGCGACAGGGCGATCAAGCTGTTTTGCCTCGTGCTGCAATCCGCGCCCACCTTCTGGTTGGGGCTGCTGATCCTGAGCTTTTTCTCGGTGAAGCTCGGCCTGTTTCCCTTCGGCCTGGCGGTTCCGGCGGGCAAGCTCGCGGCGGAGATCACCTTAGGCGACAGAATTCATCATCTGATTCTGCCCGTGTTCACGCTCACGATCGTGAGCATCGGCAAAATCACCCTGTTCACGCGGCAGAAGCTGACAGAGATACTGAACAGCGACTACATCCTGTTCGCGCGGGCGCGCGGCGAGAGCGACCGGCAGATCGTGCTTCGGCACGTGCTGCGCAATACGGCGCTGCCCGCCGTGACGCTGCAATTCTCGTCTTTCAGCGAGCTGTTCGGCGGCATGGCGCTCGCGGAAACGGTGTTTTCCTATCCGGGCGTCGGAACCGCCGCGACGGCCGCCGCGCTGAACGGCGACGCGCCGCTCCTGCTCGGCGTCGCCCTCATCGGCGCGCTGTTCGTGTTCTCGGGCAATCTAATCGCAAACATCCTTTACGGCGTCGTCGATCCGAGGCTGCGGGAGGGGGGAGATTATGTCTGATTTGGGGCGCCGGCGTCCGCGCTTCGCGTTGAACACGCGGACGTGGCTGATCCTTTGCATCGCCGTCGCGGCGATCTATCTGCTGGGCGTGTTCGTCTGGGGGCTCTGTCTGCGCCCTGCGGCCTACGCCGTCCACTACGCCGACAAATTCGCCCCGCCGGGGGCAAAATACTTGTTCGGCGCCGATTTCATGGGGCGCGACATGTTCTTTCGCTGCATCAAGGGCCTGTCGCTGAGCCTCGTCGTCGGGATGTGCGCTTCGCTGGTCAGCTCCGTGATCGGCCTCGCGTTCGGCGTTTCCTCGGCCTTGCTGGGCGGGAAATTCGACCGCTTCGTCCTGCTGTGCGTGGATTGCTGCATGGGCCTTCCGCATCTCGTGCTGCTCATCCTGATCTCCTACATGCTCGGGCGCGGCGTTCGCGGCGTGCTGATCGGCGTGGCGCTCACGCACTGGCCGGAGCTCACGCGGCTCATCCGCGCGGAGGTGCTGCAGCTTCGCGCGGCGCAGTACGTGCAGGCGGCCCGCCGCATGGGCCGGACGGGTTTCCAAGTGGCCTTTGAGCACATCCTTCCGCACGTCGTTCCCGTGTACATCGTCGGGCTGGTGCTGCTGTTTCCGCACGCCATCATGCACGAGGCTTCGATTACGTTTTTGGGCTTCGGCCTGCCCGCCGAAACGCCGGCCATAGGCGTGATCCTTTCGGAGGCCATGCGGCACATCGCGACGGGAAAGTGGTGGCTCGCGCTCTTTCCGGGCCTGATGCTGATCACCGCCGTCGTCCTGTTCGACGTGATCGGCGAGAATTTGAAAAAACTTTTGAACCCGGACAGCGGGAACGAGTGATGCGGGGAGGAAAGTCGGTGGCGACGGAAAACGGGCCGGTGTTGACGGTGCGGGAATTGCGGATATCGTTCGGCATGTACGCGAAGGGGCTGCGCAAGGAATCGCTGCGCGTGATCGATTCGCTCAGCTTGGACGTACGCGCGGGCGAGATCGTGACGGTGGTCGGTTCGAGCGGCTCGGGCAAGAGCCTGCTCGCGCACGCCATCCTCGGCATATTGCCCGCGAACGCCGAGGCGGAGGGAAGCATCCTCTACAAGGGCGAGGAACTCACGCCCGCGCGGCTGCGGCGCCGGCGCGGAACGGAGATCGCGCTGATCCCGCAGTCCGTGGATTCCCTCGACCCGCTCATGCGCGTGGGCAAGCAGGCCGCCGGCGCGCGCGGCGGCAAGGAGGGCCGAAATGCGGCGCGCGCGGCCTTCGCGCGCTGCGGCCTCGACGCGCGCGTCGAAAGGCTGTTCCCTTTTCAGCTCTCGGGCGGAATGGCGCGGCGCGTGCTGATCTCGACGGCCGCGGTCGCTTCGCCCGCGCTGATCGTGGCGGACGAGCCCACGCCGGGCCTCGGCGCGGCGCGCGCAATGGAAACCCTGCGGCATTTCCGGGAGCTGGCCGACGGCGGCGCGGCCGTTCTGCTCATCACGCACGACATCGACCTCGCGCTGCCCATCGCGGACAGGATCGCCGTGCTCTACGCCGGGACGACGGTGGAAATCGCGCCGGCCGAGGATTTCAGGAAGGGCCGGGACGCGCTCCGGCATCCCTACAGCAAGGCCTTCCTCGACGCGCTGCCGCAGAACGCCTTCAGGCCCATCGCGGGCGCGCAGCCCTACGCCGGCCATCCGCCGCCGGGCTGCCCGTTCGCGGAACGCTGCCCCGCGCGGACGGAGGCCTGCGAGCGCGCGGTCGCCATGCGCGCGCTGCGCGGAGGGGAGGTGCGCTGCATTCATGCCACTTGAAGCGAGGCGCGTGTCCTTCCGATACGCGAAGGGCGATGCGTGGATATTGAAGGATGTCGATCTCCGCGTTGAGGCGGGGGAGCGCGTGGCGCTCGTGGGCCCGTCCGGCTGCGGCAAGAGCACGCTCGCGAAACTGCTGGCGGGCTACCTCGCGCCTGCGGAGGGCACGGTGCGCCTGAATGATGAACCTCTTCCCAAAAAGGGATATTGTCCGGTGCAGCTGATTTTCCAGCATCCGGAGCTGTCCGTGAACCCGCGTCACAGGATGTCGAAGATCCTGTGCGAGGGCTGGACGCCGGACGCGGACGCCGTCCGCGCGATGGGCATCGAGGCGGAATGGCTTTCCCG
>JAISNR010000198.1 GCA_031276135.1 Eubacteriales Family XIII. Incertae Sedis bacterium
TTCATCAAGGAAAGGGGCGGCAAAAACATCTCCTTCGTCTGCCTGATCGCGGCGCCGGAGGGGATAGAGGTATTGCAGAAGGCCCACCCGGACGTGGACATCTTCATCGCGGCCAAGGACAGCCGGCTGAACGAGCACAAATACATTGTGCCGGGTCTGGGCGACGCCGGAGACCGGCTCTACGGAACGAAATAGACAAATACAAGCAAAGGAGGAAATTCATGGCACTGACCGACACCGCCGCGCGCCCGGGCGCCGACCCCAAAGACAACGTATTCGACGTGCTCCGCGAGCGGGGCTTCATCCGGCAGACCACGCACGAGGAGGAGATCCGGGAGCTGCTCGGGCGCGAGAAGATCAAATTCTACATCGGCTTCGATCCGACGGCCGACAGCCTGCACGTGGGCCACTTCATGCAGATTATCATCATGATGCACATGCAGCGCCACGGCCACACGCCCGTCGTGCTGATCGGCGGCGGCACGGGCATGATCGGCGACCCCTCGGGCCGCTCGGACATGCGCCAATTGATGACGAAGGAAACGGTGGCCGAGAACTGCCGCCGCTTCGAGGCGCTGTTCAGCCGCTTCATCGACTTTTCGGACGGGCGCGCCATCGCCGTGAACAACGCGGAATGGCTGCTGGATCTGAACTACGTCGAATTCATACGCGACATAGGGCGGCACTTCTCCGTGAACAAGATGCTGACCGCCGAATGCTTCAAACAGCGCATGGAACAGGGCCTGAGCTTTCTGGAATTCAATTACATGCTGATGCAGTCCTACGATTTTCTCGAATTGTACCGCAAATACGATTGCCGGATGCAGTTCGGCGGGGACGACCAGTGGTCGAACATCCTCGGCGGCGTGGATCTGATCAGGCGCGAGCTCGGCGGCCGCGCCTACGGCATGACCTTCGCCCTGCTCGCGACGAGCGACGGCAAGAAGATGGGCAAGACCCAAAAGGGCGCGCTGTGGCTCGACGCGAACAAGACCTCACCCTATGAATTTTTCCAGTATTGGCGCAATGTGGAGGATGCGGACGTGCGCACCTGCCTCTCCATGCTCACCTTCCTGCCGATGGAAGAAGTGGAGGCCCTGTCCTCGCTGCGCGACACGGAGATCAACCGCGCCAAGGAAATCCTCGCCTACGAGGTGACGCGGCTCGTGCACGGCGAAGACGAGGCGGAAAAGGCGCGCGACGCGTCGAGGGCTCTGTTCTCGGGCGGCGCCGATTCGGACGACATCCCCACGACCGTGCTTCCCGCAGAGAGATTCGCGGGCGCGGGCGTCGGTCTGGTCGATCTCATCCGCGAAGCGGGCCTCGTGCAGAGCAACAGCGAGGGCTTCCGCGCCATAGAGCAGGGCGGCCTTTCCGTCAACGACGAAAAAATCACGGACAAAAAATTCGTCGTGACAAAGGAACTTTTCAGGGACGATGTCATTCTAATAAAGAAAGGCAAAAAGACTTTTCGCAGAATAAGATTAGGCTGACCGGCACGAGATCCATTTCGACCGAACCCGATCAATCGGACCGGCGAAGCAAATCCATAACGACAATCCGAGAGGCAGCCCGATTGACTGCTCTCGGAATTTTTGCTTTTTGGAAATTTACACTGCTTTTCATTTAAGATTCCGCTCCAATTCATGGAGCGGGCAACTGAAAGCAGTATTCACTGATTCGCTCTTTGTCATTATGTGAATTGCGAATCAGTATCACACCGGATTTTGAGCAAGCAACAGATCCCAACCGCAGAAGGAGGAATGCCGCGTGGCGGAGGATACCGCAAAAAACAATGAGGGAAGGAAACCCTTGATAGAGGTTCGGCATGTGCGCAAGGTCTATCGCATGGGGAGCGAACGGATCGTCGCGCTGAACGACGTGAGCCTCGAAATATACAAAGGGGAGATCGCCTGTTTTCTCGGGACCTCGGGTTCCGGCAAATCCACATTTCTGAACATGGTGGCGGGCCTTGAAAAACCGACGCGCGGCGAGATCATCATCGGCGGCGTTCCGCTCCACAAGCTGGACGAGGCGGGCGTCACGCTGTTTCGGCAGAAGAACATAGGCTTCATCTTTCAAGCCTACAATCTGATGCCGATGCTGACGGCCCTCGAAAACGTCAGCCTCCCGCTGCTGTTCCGCAATGTGGAGAAGCGCAAGCGGGACCAAATCGCGCGGCAGGCCATCGAGCTGGTCGGGCTCAAGGGCTACGAGAAGCGGCGGCCGACGCAGATGAGCGGCGGCCAGCAGCAGCGCGTGGGCATCGCGCGTGCCCTGGCCGGACGTCCCAAGATCATATTCGCGGACGAGCCGACGGGCAATCTGGACACGAACACGACCAAGGAAGTCATGAACATCATCGTGAACATGGTCAGGGAAAACGTCCAGACGCTCATACTCGTCACCCACGACCGGAGCATAGCCGAATACGCGGACAAGATCGTCACGGTCAGGGACGGCAACATCGTGGACGTTATAGTCAAGCGGGGGGATGTGCCGCCGAGCGGCGAAGCACAGCCGGGCGGCGAAGCGCAGACGCACTAGAAAACGCCGCGCGGATGCCGCAGACTTTTTGCAACAGCTTTAGTGTTTCCGCTCGGGGGAGAGCGGACAAACGCGGCCGCAGGGGGAGATCGGCGCGGCCGCAGGACAATCGTGAATGCTTTCACATTGTCAAGGGGGAGGGATTATGTACAACAAATATATGCGGAGGCTTTTCGTCGCTCTGGCGGCGGCCATGCTTGTCATTCCGGGACTGTTGCCCGCGCTCGCGCCCGCAGAGGCGTTCGCGGCTGTGGACAAGGTTTCGGCGCGGCCCGAAACGAGCGTCGTCAACGCGAAACAGGGCGACAAGGATGTTTCCTTTGTGATGATACTCGACAATCAAAGCGGGAGCACCCTCGAAGGAATCGGTGCGAGCATCGGCAAGACGAACGGCTTTTCAAACGAACGCGCTTTCGAGGGCCAGTCATCGCTCGAAAGCGGCAAGACGGCGCGATACACCTTCAGCGTGGACGTGGACGCGAACGCCAATTACGGAACATCATACATTCCCGTCAAATTCACCTACAGCGGCGGCGACCTCTGGTCGGGGACCGCGAGCATAAACGTGGCGCGCAACATATTGCCGCCCTCCTCCGGTTTCGAAACGCCGGTGGTGGACGTGGCCTACAAGCTTGAGGGCGACAGCATGAAAGCGTCGAAAACGACGAATCTCGGCGTGACCCTGACCAACCGCGGCAACGTCATGCTGCAGGACGTTCAGGTGTCCCTCGGCCTGCCCGACATCATGTCACTCGACAACAGTTCCGTCATACAGTTCATCGGCTACATGGGCGTGGGCGAATCCAAGACCATGAAATTCCCGATACTCACGGACAAAAAAGCCGAAAACAAGAACTATTCCGTCACCATCAAGATCACCGCCGTGAACAAGGGTGCGACGGTGAATTTCGATCGCCCCATCTACATCCCGGTCACGGGCGGCCGGAAGGAGGGGGCCGTATCGGACATCCTGATCTCGAACGTCAGCCTGCCGCGCGAGGCCGCGACGGGCGAGGAATTCACGCTCACCTTCGACGTGACGAACAACGCCGAGGGCACCGTGGGCGACCTCAAAATCGAGGCGGCGCCCGAGGCGGGCGTCATCAACAGGTCGAAAAACGTGTTCGTGGAGCCCGAGCTGAAGCAGGGCGAAACGAAGCACTACGCGGTGACGCTGTTCAGCAACAAAGAAAAGACGGAGCAGAAGAGTTATCCCATCAAGATCACCGTCACGAGTCCCAAGGACACGACCGGCGTGACGCAGTACGCGAGCATATTCCTGCGCAAGGCCGAAACGAATGAGGTAAAGACGCCGCGCCTGATCATCGAGAACTACAATTACGGCGGCGCGCCCGTGCAGGCGGGCAAGGAGTTCACGCTGAGCATCGGCCTCTACAACACGAGCCAAAAGACGCTTTCCAACATCAAGGCGACCCTCACGGCGGAAAACGGCGCGATCATCCCCGCGGGCGGCAGCAATTCGTTCTACGTGGATCGCATCAGCCCGGGCGCGGGCGTTTTCAAGAGCCTGCACATGGCGGCCGCTCCGACGGCCGAGCAACGGACGACGGCCCTGACGCTGAGCATGGTCTACGAGGACAGCGAGGGCAATGAATTCACGTCAACGGACGTCGTTTCCGTCCCCGTCGTGCAGGAAACGGCCCTGTCGGCCTCCGATGTCGTGGCGCCGCCCGACCTGCGCGTGGGCGTGCAAGCCACGATGAGCGTGCAGTTCTACAACGTGGGAAAGACGCAGCTGCGCAACGTGCGCATCGTCGCGAACGGCGATTTTACGAC
>JAISNR010000217.1 GCA_031276135.1 Eubacteriales Family XIII. Incertae Sedis bacterium
CCGGGCAGCGCCGTGATCACGGCGACGGCGGCCGGCGGCAAGACGGCGACGGCGAACGCGGAGGTCGTCCCGGCCCACGTCGGCGCGAAGCTGAGCAAATTCGACGCGGAGGCCGCGACGGAAGGATTCTCGACCGGCGTGAGCGCTGCAAAGGACATCCTCAAAAACGGCGCGTCGGTGAGCGTCGGTGTTCTGCGGCGCGGTGCGGGAACCAACGAATATTACGCTTATATCGGCGGCGCGGATACCGATACGGACAAACCCGTGCCCGTCGTCCTGACCGTCATGGGCGCGGACGGCGCGCCCGTAGAGGACATCGGCAAATTCGCGCTCACCCTGCCGCAGAGCGGCGTTAAGAAGCTCTCCGGCGAATACCTTGCCGACGCCGCCGTCGCCTCGGGCAGCGCCATCCTGTTGCTCGATTTCAGCGTCGCGACAAGCCATACCGTCAACGTCGGCGCGGCCGATCATACGCCCCTGTCCCTGACGCTTTACTTCGTGCCGCAGGGCGGAACGACGCTTGACGCCGTGACCGTGAAGGGCGACGCCGTCGCCGGCGGTACGCTCGCGGCGGACGCGGTGACGGCCGGCGGCGCGCCCAAAGAGAGCGGCTTCGCGTACCAATGGCTGCGCTCGCGCTACGCGGACGAGGGATACACGCCCATATCGGGTGCGACGGCGGCGAGTTACAGCCCGGTCGAGGCTGACAAGGGTTATTACATCAGGCTCAAGGTCACGGGCGACGGGAGCGCGCTGTACGGCGAAGCCTTGAGCGCGGCCAAGGGCCCCATCGTGTCCATCACGGACGAGGTGTTCGCGGCGATCGAAGCGGCATATCTCGGAGAGAACGAAAGCGCGAACTACGTAACGAAAAACCTGAACCTGATGAAGAGCCTCGCCGCCTATCCCGGTCTGACGATCGCGTGGACGGCGATTCCTGCCGATGCGGTAAACGCGGACACGGGCGCCGTCACGCGGCCCGAATCGGGCGACGCGCAGGTGAAGTTGACGGCGACGCTGTCCGGCCTTGCCATGGCCTCGCGCGATTTCGAGATCAACGTCCTCATGCGGGGCATTGAGAATGTGGAACAAAAGGGAACGGACGCGCGCTTTAAGCCCGGCTATCCGCGCTCTTTCGTCAAGGACGGAAATATATGGGTGGAATTTGAATTGACGGAGGCTGCGCAGGTGTATCTGCTCGTCAATGTCGATAACGCGCATATCGAAACGACGGATCCGCAGATCGTGCTGAACGGACATGTCGGCAACGCGGGGAGGCTTGTTTGGCTGCATGACAGCCCCGTGTTCTTCGCAAAAGCCAATGAAAAAATTTCCTATGACACGACTTACGGTTTCATGTCCGGCCAAGAAGCCCGTTTGGATTTCGCCCTGACGGACAGGAACGATAGGGCGCAAAGAGTCGGCGAGGTCGTTACGATACATTACGACGCCGCGACGGTCAGCGAATTGGATGAAGACGCGCCTCGCCCGCAACGCGCTTTCCTGAATGCCGCAGGGGATAAGATATATCTCTATTTTAATGAGGCAATCGAATCGAAGGGTCTGGCCGGAAGCGATTTTTCGCTCAGCGTCGGAACGGTTGTAAGCGCCGGCATCCGCAACTACAGCGGAGCGGCCGTGGCTGATTACAAGGGAGAACCCGTCGCGTCCTATGTCGAGTTGGGTGTCACGGGCGTAGACGCAAGCAACCGTAACGCTCTCACGCTGCATTATGATGGCGGCACGGTTACGGACGCGTCCTCAAGCAAAAATGCGGTTGCGGCATTTCCTTCGGCCGAATACGACGGCAAGATCCAATCCGCCGCAACGTCCATCACCGGGGCGTATATCGGCAACGACGGCAAAACATTGCGCGTTGAGGTGAAGGGTGGCCCCAATATGGAGGAGTACCGCGCGAATTACGACGAATGGACGGATTTGAAGAGCCGTTTTTCGATCGAGGGCGCCCCGGCGGTGCCGGAAGAAGTCGGAATGAGCTATCAAATCGGAGGCGTTTCCTTTGTGCTCAAATTCGACACGGCTCTCATCGGCGCTCCCAATGTGCGCTACGACATGACCTCGCTGCCCAACTGGGCCTATGATGCGAATGAAACAGCAGAGAGCGTTGTAACCGAAGATATGACGAACAAGGCCAGCGTGGAAAAGGTAAGCTACAGTACGGCCGCGAAACAATTCACCGTCACTTGCGCCGCCGATTTGATCATAGAAAAAGGCAGCTTTATCGCGGACGGTTTCACCGCAACGATAGACGGCAAGGCGTACAGACTGCGAGGCTTCAATGCGCACAGTTGGGGCGGCAATGCCTTTGCATTCGTGATTTCGTTGAATCCCGCAAATCAAGACAGCATTGCAAACGACGCCTATCTGCAATCCGTCGCCGGCTTGATCGAAAACGCACAGAGCGTGACGCTTTCTTTCGATCTCGTGCACGGAACGAGTTACCACAACCAGATCAGGGATATCGGCGGCGCGCTCCTGCCCGCCTTCGGCCCGCAAGCCGTGACCGTCATGAACTGACGGGCGCGGATGGATGGGCGCGCCCCAACAATCCAAAGCAACTGCGGCAAGGGGCCGCGACCTCGCGGTCGCGGCCCCTTGCTCCGTCCTTGCGGTTTCATCGTTGCAAGGACAAAAAAACACGAAACCCTGTATGCGATACAAATACAGAATTTCGCGTCGCGCATTTTGGCACATCTTGGTTTTGGTGGGGACAACAGGATTCGAACCTGTGACCTCATGGTTGTGATCCATGCGCTCTAACCAACTGAGCTATGCCCCCGCGCATTCGCGCCGCGCGCGTTTCTAACTTACGGGAAACCCGCATGCGCACCCGCTCCGATCCCCGGCCTCACGAATGCCATAGTAACACGCTTTTGTGTTTTTGTCAACCGCCCAATGAAATTTTGCGCCGCGCTTGACTTTATCGCTTTACTGTGATAAAATGATAAAGCGGTCGCCGGAGGAGCGGATCGAAGGCCTGAAAAACGAACCTTCGCGCACGCGGCGGCCGAAGCTTCGGAACGGAGGAAACCATGATACGCAACGACAAGATCACGCCCGAGGGAACGGGGGATCTGCTATTTTTGGAATGCGAGGCGCAAAACGCCGTGATCGGGCTGCTGCGCGAAGGCTTCGAGAAGAGGGGCTATCGCGAGGTCCGGACCCCGGGTCTCGAATTCTACGACGTGTTTTCGAGCAAGGCCGCCTATTATCGGCCGGAGAGCATGTACAAGCTGACCGACGACCGGGGTCGGCTGATGGCCGTGCGGCCGGATTCGACCATTCCGATCGCGCGCATGACGGCCACGAAGCTGAAGGGCAGTGCGCTGCCGATACGCATCTACTACGCGCAGCAGGTCTTTCGCCGGCAGCCCGAGCTGCGCGGGAAGCGCGCCGAGATCATGCAGATGGGCATAGAGCTGATCGGCGACGCCGCGTTCGAATCCGATGTGGAGATACTCACCGCGGCCGCGGAATCCCTTGCCGCCTGCTCGCCCGCGCTGTTTCGCATCGAGCTCGGGCACGTCGGCGTGTTCAACCGGCTGATGTCGCTGCTCGAGGCGGGGCCCGAAGAAAAAGAGCGCATACACGGACACATCGCGGCGAAGAACTACGCGGCTCTGAGCGACGTGCTCGAAGGGACGCCGCAGACCGATGTGGCGGAGATGCTGCGCGCGCTGCCGAGGCTGTTCGGCGGCGCCGAGGCGCTGGAGGAGGCCCGCGCGCTGTTTCGCGGGCGCGACCCCGTGCTGCCGGAGATGCTCGCGTATCTGGAGCGCATATACGGGGTATTGCGGGGCCTTGACCTCGGCGACCGGATTATGATAGACTTGGGTTTGGTAAACCAAGCCGAATATTACAGCTCTCTGGCGTTCAAGGGATACACGGATTTCTCGGGGGACGCGGTGCTCTTCGGCGGGCGCTACGACGGGCTCTTCAAGGACTTCGGCGAGGATTTGCCGGCCACGGGCTTCGCCGTCCATGTCGATGCGTTGGCGGACGGACGCCTGAAGCGCTCCCTCGCCGCCTGCGGCGCGCCCCGCGAGCCGGGTCCGGGCGAGCCCGGTCTTCCGCCGTCCGAATCGAAAGCGCCCGCGCCGGCCGTTGCCCCGCAGGAAACGGCGCGGCTGCGGATCGCGCTCACGAAGGGCAGGCTCGAGGACGCGGTCGTCGCGATGCTGGCGCGCGCCGGCTGCGACGTCGGCCTCCTGCGCGACAAGGGACGCCGCCTGCTGCTCCCCATCCCCGGGACGAACATGGAGGTCGTGCTCGCGAAGGCCGCGGACGTGATCACCTATGTGGAGCACGGCGTCTGCGATGTCGGCGTCGTCGGCAAGGACACGATCGCCGAGCGCGGCGGCGTGTACTACGAGATTCTGGACCTCGGCGTCGGCAAATGCCGCTTTGCGCTGGCGGCGCGCGCGGACGCGGATTTTTACGGCGGTTTCGGCGCGAAGCGCATCGCGACGAAGTATCCGAACGTGGCGTCGTCGTGGTTCGAGAGCAAGGGCATGGATGTGGAGATCATCCGCATAGAGGGTTCCGTCGAGCTTGCGCCCCTGCTCGGCCTTGCGGACGGCATCGTGGACATCGTGGAAACGGGCGGTACGCTTCGGGAAAACGGCCTGACCGTCATAGAGGACATCCGCCCGGTGTCGGCCCGCATGATCGTGAACGTCGCGAGCATGAAGCTGAAAAAGAAGGAGATCGACGCGCTTGCGGCGAATCTGCAGGAGGTGCGCGGGGAATGAGCATACGGATGGTGCATGCCGACGGCGCGTCGGAATACGCCGCAATCGAAAGGATAGAGGCGCGCGCCGAAACGCGCGACCGCGAGGCGGAGGAAAGCGTCCGCGCGATCCTGCGCGACGTTCGCGAGAACGGCGACGCCGCCCTGCGCGCATACGGCCTCCGCTTCGACGGGGGCTTGCCCGCCGAACAAGAGGTGGGCCGCGGCGCGCTCGCGGCGGCTTTGGACGCGGCGGCACCCGCGTTTCGCGGCGCGCTCGAGCGCGCCGCCGCCAACATCCGCCGCTATCACGAGCGGCAGATCTGCGCGGGCTACGAACTGCGGGGCGAGGGCGTGACGCTCGGGCAGACCGTGCGCGGGCTCGCGCGCGTCGGGCTGTATGTGCCGGGCGGCACGGCGGCCTATCCCTCGACCGTGCTCATGAACGGCATCCCCGCGAAGCTCGCGGGCGTTTCGGAGCTCATCATGGTCACGCCGCCCGCGAAGATCGGAGAAGGGGAGAACGCGCGCTTTGCGGCGAATCCCGACATCTTGGCCGCAGCCTGCGTCGCGGGCGTGGACAGGCTCTTCCTGACGGGCGGCGCGCAGGCCGTCGCGGCCCTCGCCTACGGAACGGAAAGCATGCCGCGCGTGGATAAAATTGTCGGGCCGGGCAATATTTTCGTAGCGACGGCCAAACGGCTCCTGTTCGGCAGGGTGGATATCGAAATGATCGCCGGGCCGAGCGAAATATTGGTGATGGCGGACGCCGGCGCGTCGCCCGCGCACATCGCGGCCGACATGCTCAGCCAGGCCGAGCACGACGCGGACGCCGCCGCCGTCCTGTTGACGACGAGCGCGGAAACGGCGGCGGCGGCGGCGGGCGAACTCGAGCGCCGCCTCGGCGGACTCGCGCGCGCCGAAATCGCGCGCGCTTCGCTCGAGCGCTTCGGGCTGATCGTCGTGTGCCGAAGCGCGGATGAGATGTGCGCGCTCGCGGACCGCATCGCGCCCGAGCACCTCGAAATATTGATGGAGGATCCCATGTCGTATCTCGGGCGCATCAGAAACGCCGGCTCCGTCTTTTGCGGCCCCTACGCGCCGGAACCGCTCGGGGATTATTTTGCCGGCACGAATCACGTGCTGCCGACCGGGGGATCCGCGCGCTTCGCATCGCCGCTCGGCGTGTACGACTTCGTGAAGCGCATGAGCTACACGCACTATACGCGGGAGGCTCTGGCGGCGGCGCGGGACGATATCATCGAGATTGCGGAGCGGGAAGGGCTCGGCGCCCACGCGGACGCGATTCGGGCACGTTTTGAATGAGATCGATACGCGTCGCGGCGCAGGGGCGCGGCGACGGGAAAGAGAGAAGGCTATGAGAAGCAGCGAAATCAAACGGAGCACGGCGGAAACGGACATCCGCGTGCGCTTTTCGCCGGACGGGGGCGAGAAGCCCGCCGTTTCGACGGGCATCGGTTTTTTTGACCACATGCTGACGGCCTTTGCCGTGCACGGCGGCTTCGGCCTCGAGCTCGCGTGCGAGGGCGATCTTGCGGTGGACGGGCATCATACGGTCGAGGATGTGGGCATCGCGCTCGGCCAAGCGTTCGCGCGCGCCGTGCCGCGCGAGGGCATCGCCCGCTACGGGAATTTCACCGCGCCCATGGACGAGGCGCTGGCCGCGTGCTCCGTCGACGTCTGCGGGCGCGGCGTATCAGTGTTCAACGGCGCGTTCGGGAGCCCCGCCATAGGCGGCATGGACACGCAGCTCGTGAAAGAGTTCTTTCGGGCCTTCGCATCCAACGCGCAGCTGGCCCTGCACATCAACATATATTACGGCGAAAACGACCACCACAAGTGCGAGGCGGCTTTCAAGGCCTTCGCGCACGCCCTGAAGGAGGCCGTGCGGCGCACGGGCGGCGACGCGCTCTCGACGAAAGGCAGCCTGTAGATGATCACGATTGTCGATTACGGCGCGGGCAACCTGTTCAGCGTGAAGAACGCGCTGGATTTCCTCGGTTTTGAGAGCACGATCGCATCGGAACGCGCGGCGCTTTCGCGCGCGGACAAGCTGATCCTGCCGGGCGTCGGCGCCTTTCCGGACGCGATGCACAAGCTCGAGGCGGCGGGGCTCGCAGACGCGATCGTGCGCGAGGCGGAGCGCAAGCCTCTGCTCGGCATCTGCCTCGGCATGCAGCTGCTGTTCGACTTGGGCTTTGAGTTCGAAGAGACGCGCGGCCTTGGCCTGATCGCGGGGCGCGTGGATCTGATCGAAGCCCCGGGGCTCAAGATACCGCACATCGGCTGGAGCGACGTGAAGCATGCGGCGGCCTGCCCGCTCTCCCGCGGCGTCAAGGAGGGCGACAGGCTGTATTTCGTGCATTCCTACAAAGCCGTCACGGACATGCGCCACGTCGCGCTCTACGCCGAATACGGCGATCTCGTTCCGGGCCTCGTCTTTCGCGGCAATGTGTTCGGCTGTCAGTTCCATCCGGAGAAGAGCGGCGCGGTGGGGTTGCGAATATTGCGCAACTTTTGCGAATTAGAATAATATTCAATAATATATATTTTTATCTAAATTTGGTCGGCCTGCGCCGGCGGAGGTTTTGTATGCTGATCTTTCCCGCGATCGATATCAAGGGCGGCCGTTGCGTGCGCCTCACGCGCGGCGCGTTTGACACGGCGGAGCAGGTCGCGGACGACGCGCTCGAAACGGCGCTGGGCTTTCGCGCCGCGGGCGCGCGGTGGCTGCACATGGTGGATCTGGACGGCGCCGTCGCGGGCAAGCGCGTCAACGCGCCGCTGTTCACGCGGGTCGCGCGCGAAAGCGGCCTCGACGTCGAGCTCGGCGGCGGCATTCGGGACATGGCGTCTGCGGATTACTATCTCGAACGCGGCATACGGCGCGTGATTCTGGGTTCTGCGGCACTGCACGACCCGGATTTTCTGTGCGCGGCCGTCCGAAAGCACGGCGAGCGCGTAGCGGTCGGCATCGATGCGGTGAACGGCCGCGTGCGCACCGCAGGCTGGCTCGCGGACGGCGGAACGGATTACATCGCGCTCGCGAAGCGGATGGAGGATGCGGGGGTGCGCACGATCATCTTTACCGACATTTCAAAGGACGGCACGCTTTCCGGGCCGAATTTCGAACAGCTTGCGGCTCTGCAAGATGCCGTATCCTGCGATATCGTCGCCAGCGGCGGC
>JAISNR010000073.1 GCA_031276135.1 Eubacteriales Family XIII. Incertae Sedis bacterium
CAGGGTCCTGTCGCCCGTCATGGCCGCGAGCAGGGGCCGGGCCAAAAGCTCCAGACTCGCGGCGGACGCAAAGGGGTTGCCGGACAGCGACAGCAGCCGGACGCCCCGGCAGCGCGAAAAGGCCGCGGGCGAACCCGGCTTGATCCGGATCCGATGAAACACGACATCGGCCCCCATCTCTTCCAGGACGCGGATCACGAGATCCTTTTCCCCCACGGACACGCCCCCCGTGGAAACGATCAGATCCGATTCGGCGGCGGCGGACTCGATGCGGCTTCTCAGTTCCGCCGCATCGTCCCGCGCGACGCACGACATGGCGATGTCCGCGCCCATCTCCGCGAGCCGCGCCTCGATGTAATAATTGTTGCTGCAATAGATCTTGCCGTTCCCGCGCGGCGTGCCCGGCGCCGTCAGTTCGTCGCCGGTCGAGATCACGGACACGCGCGGCCGCCGGATCACCCGCACCCGCGACAGGCCGGCGCTTGCGATCACGGCCATGGCCGCAGGATCGATCCGCGCAAACGCGGGCAGGAGCAGATCCCCTTTTTTGTAATCTTCGCCCGCAAAGCAATAGTTTTCGTCGGGCTTGAGCCGCTTGTACACGCGGACCGCGTCCGTGCCGCCGTCGGTTTCTTCCTGCATGATCACGCAGTTGCAGCCGCGCGGAATCATCGCCCCCGTCATGAGCTTGACCGCTTCGCCGCGTCCGACCGTCCGCTCCGACCAATCGCCGGCGCAGAGCTTCTCCACGACCTTGAGGACGGCGGGCCGTTCCTTTGTGGCGCCCTCGCAGGACGCGGCGTCAAAGGCGTAGCCGTCCAGCGGGGACCTCGGAAAGGGCGGTTGGTCCGCAGGGGATACGATCGCCTCCGCGAGCACCCTGCCGTTCGCCGAGATCACATCCGTTTCCTCGGGCGCGAGCGGGCCGGCGCCTTCGCAGATCAGTTCGATCGCCTTTTCCAAATCGATTCTTTGCAGCATCGTCAATCCTCCCGGCTGTTTTCGCACACATAAGCATAAATCAATTCCGCGAAAGACGCACAATCGTCGCGCGGGATCGCGGGCAGCCCCGCGCGCACCGCCGCGCCGCCTGCGGGCACCGCGAACGCGAGCACCGTGGCGGGATCGCAGACGGAATCCGCATCATCGCCGCGCAGCATCTCGATCTTCGGCCACGGCGAGAACTTGAAGCCCTCCAGCAGGATCAGATCCGCGTCCGAAAAGACCTCGAACAGGCGGTCCTCCGAAACGGCCTCCCGCTTCACGAGCATGTATTTTTCGTCGTCGAACACGGCCGTGCCGCCCGCGCCGGCCCGCAAAAAGCGCCAGGTGTCGGTGTCGGGCACGTCCGCCGCGAAGCGGTGCCCGTCCCGCTTGACCACCGCCACGCGCAGCCCGCGCTCCGCGAGCAGGGGCAGCACGCGCTCGATCAAGGTCGTCTTTCCCGAATTTTTGTAGCCGCTCACCGCGAGCACAGGGGGCGTTTTTGACATCGCATGGCCTCAAGCCGGCGGGCAATAACCGAATTCTGAATTCTGCAAGTATTTTATCAAAATTTCGGCAATTTGTATATGGGGAAATTTACGCGTCCGCGCCCTCTTTCCGCTATTGAATTGGCCCGCGCCTTGCTGTATACTGTCGGTAACGGAAATTTTCTGCATTGCGGACGCAAATGCAACGCGCAAATTTCGTTTTGACGCCGAGGGAGCGGCGAAGCGCATGGACATCGACGGCTTTGGTTTTATCGGAGCGGGCAAGGTGGGGAGCACGCTGGGCAGATACATGGCCGAGCGCGGGCGCACGGTGACCGGGTATTTCAGCAGACGCGCGGAAAGCGCGGCGGCCGCCGCGCGGTTTACGGGGTCGAAAGCCTACGACTCCATAGCGCGCCTGGCCGCCGACAGCGCCGTGCTCTTCGTGACCGTGCCCGACGGGGCCATAGGCGACATATGGGAAATACTGAAAAAGACAGATATACGGGGCAAGTACATCTGCCATTGCAGCGGCGCGCTGTCCTCGCGCGTCTTCGCGGGCATAGCGGAGCTCGGCGCGGCGGGCCTGTCCGTTCACCCCTTGGCCGCGATCAACAGCAGGCGGGATTCGCACGCATACATGCAGTCCGTTTCGTTCACCGTGGAGGGCGAAAGCGCGGCGGCGGCCGAAATGCGCTCCCTTCTGCGCGCCATGGGCAATCCCGCGGAGATCATCGGCGCGGACCGAAAGGACGCCTACCACGCGGGATCCGTCTTTCTGACCAATTTCGTCGTCGCGCTGGCGCACGCGGGCAACGAGCTCCTGCTGTCCTGCGGGCTGGATCGGGAATTCGTCGAGGGCGCGTCCAAAGGGCTCTTCCTCGCCAATGCGGAGAACATATGCGCGCACGGCGCGGCCCGGGCCCTGACGGGCCCGCTCGAACGCGGCGACGCGGAAACGGTGCGGAGGCATTTGCGATGTCTGCGGGAGCCCGCGCGCAGCCTGTACATACTGCTGTCGGAGGAATTGTTGCGGGTCGCAAAGGAAAAAAATCCCGGGCGGGATTATGCGGAGATTGAGGAGGAGTTGCGCACATGAAAAACACGACCTTGTCCTTGCAGGAGAAAAAGCAAAAGAATGAAAAGATAACCATGTTGACGGCCTACGACTATTCCACGGCCAAGCTGATGGATTCCTGCGGGATCGACGTCCTGCTGGTCGGGGATTCCCTCGGAATGGTCATGCTGGGCCACGACACCACGCTGCCCGTAACCATGGACGATATGATCCATCACGCGAAGGCGGTCGCGCGGGCGTGCGAAACGGCCATGGTCGTGGCGGACATGCCGTTCATGTCCTATCAGGTGTCCGTGCCCGAAGCCGTCGCCAACGCGGGCCGCCTGATCAAGGAATGCGGCGTCGCCGCCGTAAAGCTGGAAGGGGGCGCCGATGTCTGCCCGCAGATCGAGGCGATCGCCAAGGCGTCGATCCCCGTGATGGCGCATCTGGGGCTGACGCCGCAGTCCATCAACGCGCTGGGCGGCTTCAAGGTGCAGGGAAAGGACAGGGCGCAGGCGCGGAGGCTGATCGAGGACGCGCGGGCCGTCGAGCGGGCGGGCGCTTTCGCCGTCGTGCTGGAATGCGTGCCCGCAGGACTGGCCGCGCTGATCACGGAGCTTCTGCGCATCCCCACCGTCGGCATAGGCGCGGGCAAGGGATGCGACGGCCAGGTGCTGGTGTATCAGGATATGCTGTCGCTGTACCCCGGAAACAGCCCGAAGTTCGTGAAGCGCTACGCCGACGTCGGAAGCGTGATGCGGAGCGCGTTCCAAGCGTACATCGAAGAAACCCGAAGCGGCGCCTTCCCCGGGGAGGAACACGGCTTCAAGATCGACGACGGGATTCTGCGGGAGCTCCGGCAGGGTTGCGGGGCGGAAAGTCTATAACATGGAATTGGTGCATAAAATTTCCGAAATGCAGGCCCTGGCGTCCGCGTGGCGGGCCGCCGGGCTGTCCGTGGGCCTCGTTCCCACGATGGGCAGCCTGCACGAAGGCCATATGAGCCTCGTGCGAAAATCCGCCGAGGAGAACGACCGCACGGTCGTGAGCGTGTTCGTCAATCCCATTCAATTCGGCGCGAATGAGGATTTTGACCGCTATCCGCGCGATCTTTCGCGCGACCTCTCCCTGTGCGGCCGGGCCGGCGCCGACGCCGTGTTCAATCCCTCCGCGGCGGAGATGTATCCCGAGGGCTTTTGCAGCCGCGTGGAAATGTCCGTGCTGACGGAGAACCTGTGCGGAAAGACGCGGCCCGCGCATTTTCGCGGCGTTTGCACCGTCGTGCTGAAGCTCTTTCTCGCCGCGCTTCCGGACAGGGCCTACTTCGGACAAAAGGACGCCCAGCAGCTGGCCGTCGTCCGGAGGATGGCGAGGGATTTCAACATGCGCATCGAGGTTGTGGGCGCGCCCATCGTCCGGGAAGCCGACGGCCTCGCGATGAGCTCCCGCAACGCCTACTTGACTGCGGCGGAGCGCGCGGCGGCCCCGTGTCTTTTCAGGGCGCTTTCGGGCGGCGCGGAGCTGTGCCGGCGGGGCGTCGTCGAGGCGCGCGGGATCGAGCGGCGCGTGCGCGAGATCCTGTCGGAAACCCCGCTCGCGCGCGTCGATTACGTCGAAGTCGTGGACGCGGAAACGATGCGGCCTCTGGAAACGGTGGCCGGGCCGGCCCTGTGCGCCGCCGCCGTTTACATCGGCGAAACGCGCCTGATCGACAACATCGCGCTGGAAGCGCGGGCCGGGCATTGAAGGGGGACTGAGGCCGCATGGGAGCGAAGGAACGGCGCGCGGAGATCCTGGCGGCTCTGCGCGAACGGGACGAAGCGATGAGCGCGGCCGCGCTCGCGGCGCGCATGCGCGTCAGCCGGCAGGTGATCGTCGGCGACATCGCCCTGCTGCGCGCGCAGGGAAACGAGATCATTGCCACCGCGCGCGGTTACGTCATGGCGTCCGCCCTGCCTTCGGGCCGCTATGTCGGCAAGATCGCCTGCCGTCACAGCTTCGCCGACACGGAGGCGGAGCTGGCCGCGATCGTCGCGTGCGGCGGCGAGGTCGTGGACGTCATCGTCACGCACCGGCTCTACGGCGACATGACGGGGCAGCTGAACATCTCGACGCGCGCGGATGTGGACGAGTTCATGCGGCGCATCCGAAGCCGCAAGGAACGCCTGCTGTCCGAGCTGACGGACGGCGTGCATCTGCACACGGTGGCCTGCCGCGACAGGGCCGCGTTCGACGCCGTTTGCGGGGAGCTGGCGCGTCTGGGGATATTGTTGCCGGAGTGAGGGCGGCGTGGTCTTTGCGGCGGGCTTTTTTTGCGGGAAACGAAGAAACCGGCTTGACAAACGCGCGCCCGCGCCTTATAGTTTACATATGTCTTGACACATGTAAACCATAAGGAGGGGTTCGGGTATGGAGAACATCAACAGAAGCGCGGGGGTTTGGAGCGCGCAGAAGCTTACGGCGGCGGCGCTTTTGACGGCGGTCGGAATCATGATTCCGATGGTCATGCCCATCAAGGTCATGATCGAGCCCGCGTCTTTCACGCTGGCCAGCCACGTCGCCATATTCATCGCGATGATGCTTTCGCCCGCGATCGCCGCGGCCGTCGCCGCGGGAACGACGGTCGGCTTTCTGATCAGCTTTCCGCCCGTGATCGCGCTTCGCGCCGCGTCGCATCTCGTGTTCGCCCTG
This sequence comes from Eubacteriales Family XIII. Incertae Sedis bacterium, assembly GCA_031276135.1. Lineage (GTDB taxonomy): Bacteria > Bacillota > Clostridia > Peptostreptococcales > Anaerovoracaceae > JAITLA01. The sequence continues at coordinate 5,224 of JAISNR010000073.1, forward strand.
GTCGGCGGCCTCTGGTTGCAGAAGCGCCCCGAAACGCTCGCGTCGCCCGTGAAGGTCCACGCGTTCTCGTTCCTGATCGCCATACTGCATTCCCTGTGCGAGGTCGCCGTCGTCTGCGCTTTCTATTTCGGCGGCAGCATGACGAGCTATTACAAGTTCGGATTCTTCTACACGGTGGTGCTTCTGATGGGCGTCGGTTCCGTCGTCCACAGCCTGGTCGATTTCGAGATCGCGCTCGTGATTTACAAGCTGCTGTGCAAGCAGCGCAGCTTCGCGGCCCTGGCGCGCAGGTGAGCAAAGGAACCCTTCGCAGAGCGTTTTCAGAGATCCCCGCCAAGCGGCGGCGCATCCAGGGCCGCGCGCACGCGCAGCCATTGCGCCATGAAGTCGGGCCTCTTTTGATACGCTCTGTTTGCGGGGCTGGTGGAGGGCAGGTAGACGGCTTCCATGCCGGCTTCGGCGGCGCAGAGCGCGTTGAACAGCTCCGTCGCTTTCTTCCCGGTCGTGAAGATCGCCGTGATTTCGCTTGCCGTGAGCAGGGGCCGGAACAGGTTGGGCACGGGGTTCCGAATCGCGGCGTCCGAGGCGCCTTCTGTCTCGCAGGCGTGCAGCACATCCCACACGGCGACGCGGTTCTCCAACAGGAACGCGGTCCGCGAAGCGGAATCGGACGCGGGGATTTCCGCTCCCAGAACGGCGGCCAGCGTCGCCCAGAAGCGGTTCTGCGGATGCGCGTAGTAGAAGCGCGCTTCCCGCGACCTCGGCGAGGGAAAGGTCCCGAGAATCAGGACCTTCGAACGCGCGTCGTATATGGGATCGAACGGATGTTTCAGCATCTGCGTATTTACGGCAAGCCGGTTTTATGATATACTCCTTTTCGTACCGCGGCGCAGCTCGCCGCGCGGATTCCGTAAAAAATCGCGGCGTGGCCGCAGGACACGCAAAGGGGCATGGATTGAAAACGACGACAGCGACAGGGCGCAAGTGGATTGTTCGAATCGCAAAGGGCTTCGCGATCGGTTCGTCCATGCTGATTCCGGGCGTCAGCGGCGGCACGATGGCCATCCTGCTCGGCGTCTATGACGAAATGATCTCCGCGCTGAGCCATATCCGCACGCGCTTCGCGTCCGGCGGACTGCTCCTGTTGCAGTTTCTCGCGGGGGCGGGCCTCGGCATCCTGCTCCTGTCGGGCCCCCTGCTGACGGCCTTGGAGCTCTGGCCGAAGCCCGTCATGTTTTTTTTCACGGGCGCCATCCTCGCGGGCATCCCGCCGATCTACCGCAAGGTGCGCGTCGCGCGCATCAAACCGCAGAACATACTCGTCGCCGCGATCGGCGCGGCCGTCGCCGTCGCGACGGAATACCTGCCGAGCGGTCTGTTCAGCCCGGCGCCGGGCGGCGGTTTCGATCCGATTGCCGTTGCGCTGCTCATCGCCGCGGGCTTTGTGATCGCCGTGGCGCTGATCCTGCCCGGCATCAGCGGCTCCTATGTGCTCCTGATGTTCGGGATGTACGATTTGACGCTGGCGGCCATCCGCGACGTCAACCTGCCCTATCTGCTGCCGCTCGCGGCCGGCGCGCTCGTCGGCGCGCTCTCCACGGCGGGCCTGCTCGACAGGCTGATGCAGAAGCATCCGCAGTTCATCTACATGCTGATCATCGGCTTCATGCTCGGATCGGTGGTGCAGGTGTTCCCGGGGGTACCCGCCGGAGCGGGCATCCCCGTCTGCGCCGCAAGCTTTCTCGCCGGCTTCGGCGCCGTGTTTTGGGTCGGAAGGTTCGAAGCGAAATAACGCCGCAGAATGTCTGCGCCCCTCTATCCGTTTCCCGTGCTTTTTCTCCCGTCCGCGGCGGCCGAGGCCGCTTCCCCCTCGGCCGCGCCTGCTTCCTCCGCCCGCCATTCCGCGAGCTTCGCGCGAATCACGTCCTCCGCGGCCTCCGTCAGCGCGGCGGCCTCCTGCTTGGACATGCCGGCCGTTTCCATGGCCGGGTGCACGCAGAACCGAACCCGCACGCCGGAGCGAACCGCGCCGCTCTCTTCGAATATCCTGTAACAACCCATGTGCGTGACGGGAACGACGGCGACGCCGGGTTTCGCGGCAAGGCGCAGACTGCCCCTCTTGAAGGTGCGCATGGGCCCGCCCCTGCCGCGCGTCCCCTCCGGAAACACGACGAGCGAAAAGCCCTGCCGCAGGAGCGTCACGCCGTCCTCCATGGCCTTGAGCGAAGCGCGCGCGTCGCTGCGTTCGAGGAACACGCTGCGGATTTCGGCGATCCATTTCCCGAATACGGGCAGACGCGACAGTTCCCGCTTGGCGACGAAGCCGAACTGCTTGTCCCGGATCACGGCGCAGAACAGCGGGATGTCCGCATAGCTTTCGTGGTTGGAAACGAACACCACAGGGCCGTCGGGCAACTGCGTTTCGCCCTCCGTCCGCAGATCGACGCGCAGCTTTTTCACGATGTCGTCCCCCCACAGGGAGGTCGCCTTCAAGATCTCTCGCCGTTCGAGCTCCGCTTCGCCGGACGCGCGGTATTTTGCGATGTTGCGGCGAAAGCCGCGCAGATGTCTCAGCTCCGCGAAGAGCCAGACGACAAACGGCAGGTTGCGCAGGGCGATCCGGACGACGGACAGCATGCTCCGCACCGACTTACGTGTTGCGGTCCGAAAGCATTGCGTTCACAAGCGCGAGGAAACCCAGCTCGCTCTCGAACGCCCTGCTGCCGGCACCGTCCAGAAAATCGACGTGACCCTGCCAGTTCGTGTTTTGGCGGCTCAGCACCTGTAGGACAAAAGTGGCCTTTTCGCCCCGGGCGCGCGCCACGGTTTCCTCGTCCATGTAGGGACGATCGTCCGTTTCGTCCGCAACAGGCCCTTCGTCGTCCTCGCCGTTCTTCTCTTTCGGCAGGGGCGGCGCGGCGGCGGACATCGTTCGAAATGTCCGCTTGCGCTGGAAAGCCTGCGGATAATTCTGCTCGTCCATGAGCCGGTCCAGCCGGAGCACAAGGCTGTTCAGATCCGGAAAGACGAGGACCTCTTTCAGCCGTTGGCTGAACACCCTGCCGCTGACGACGCTGCCGTCCACGCTGTCCACGCAGATGCGCAATTTCGCGCTGTTGTAGTTCAAATGCAATGGATGTTTCATAGGTTTTTTCACTGTAAAGCTGCGCTCGCACCGAGGCGCGTGCCGGGATATCCGTCTATACCGGGATGTTCGTGCCGAGGCGCTTTTGCATCTGCTCCTTGTTCATGGCCGCGTGGACCGCCGTTTCGGGCGTGATCCGATTCTCCTTCACGAGATTCAGAAGGCCGGTGTCCATCGTGATCATGCCCTCCGATGAGGACGAATAGATGATGCTTTCCATCTGGTGTATGTTCGATTCGCGGATCATGTTCCGGATCGCGTTGTTGCAGACCACGACCTCGAAGGCCGGCGTTTCGCCGCCGCCTATGCGGGGCACGAGCTGCTGCGACACGACGCCCTGCAGCACCATGGAGAGCTGGATGCGAATCTGCTGCTGCTGCGCGGGCGGGAAGGAATCGATGATGCGGTCCACCGTGTTGACCGCGCCCGTCGTGTGCAGGGTGGAGATGACGAGGTGACCCGTTTCCGCCGCCGTGACGGCCGCCTTGATCGCCTCGTAGTCCCGCATTTCGCCGAGCAGTATGACGTCGGGCGCCTGGCGGAGCGCGGAGCGGAGCGCGGAGGCGTAACTCTCCGTGTCGGTTTCGATCTCCCGCTGCGTGACGACGCTCATCTTGTGATGGTGCAGGTATTCGATCGGGTCCTCGATCGTGATGATGTGCGCGTTGCGCGTGGAATTGATGGCGTCGATCAGGCAGGCCAGCGTCGTGGATTTGCCGCTGCCGGCGGGCCCCGTCACGAGGACGAGCCCGCGCGTGTACTGCGCGAAGGCCATGACGTTGTCCGGAATGCAAAGATCGTGCCGATCCGGAAGGTCGAAGGAAACGATCCGTATGACGCTCGCCAGAGAGTTGCGCTGTTTGAACACGTTGATGCGGAAGCGCGCAAGGCCCGGCAGGGAGAACGAAAAATCGTCGTCGCCCTCCGCGACCATGTCCATGCTGCGGTGTCCCGCGTATTCGTACATCTCGCGAACCATCTCCTGAATGCTGTCGGGCGTCTGCCGCACGTCCTCATCTCTGTGTATGCTCCCGCCCGCCTTGTAGGAAACGGGCAGGCCCGGAACCAGTATCACGTCGGATGCCTTGATTTCAATCGCGTGCCGCAATACATCCTGAATGCTCATATCGCTGTTAGCCCTCCCATACAGGCAGCATATCCTCTTCCAAAGTCGGTTCGTCGGCCATGACGCGCCAGCCCGCAATCTCGCATACGCCGGCCCGCGGCAGGGAGAGCGTCACTTCGAGCGTCAAAAGGGTGTCCACAAAAATGCCGTAGGAAACGAGCAGGCCCTTGCCCTCGCCGGCGTCGCGCACGTCGGCGTAGGAGATCTCCGCGTCCGCATAGGCGGCGATCTTCTCTTCGAGCGCCGCGATCGCGCGCGCGCCAGGCTTGGCCGCGCCCGGCTTCCAGAACGCCGTCACGTCCGCACTGATCCGCGCCGCCGCGTTGTCGGCCGCGTAATAGGCTTTCACCATCTCGGAATTCTTCGCGGAAAGCCGCATGTCCGCGTTGGCGGAGGCGAAGGTCAGCACCGAAAACACGGTGAGGCACAGGATGAGCAGCACGACGAAGAGCGTGACCACGCCTATGCCGGAGGCGGAATGCAGGTTCTTGTTGTCCTTCATCGCGCAGACCTCCTCAGGGCGGTGTTTTTGGCCGTCGTCAACTCAAACAGGGACTTTGCGCCGCGCGAAACGTCGATGGTTGCGGTCAGAAGCCCGCCCTCCTCGGATATGCGCGCGACCAGCGTGAACTGCGCGCCGTCCGGGGCGCTTTGGGGCTGCCAGTCCTTGTCGTAATACACGACCGCACCGCCGTCCGACAGGCTGCCGCCGATGCAGGCCGCGAAATCGGCGACATCCTCGTAGGCGTGAAAGGCTTCCGCCGCGCTCTCCGACAGGAACACGGCTTCGTTCAGATTCGTGCCGGCCGCCGCCGTCATAAACGCGTTCGCGAAAACCCCGCCGCATATGCCCATGCTGAGGGCGAAGATCAGTATGGCGATGATGAGCTCGGTCAGAAACAAAAGCGAGCGCGCATTGGCTTTGTGCATGCCCGTCATCCCTCCTTCACGCCGGATCGCGGCGTCAGGAGCAAGCTCCGCTGTTCTCCGGACACTTCCGTGACCGTTACCTCGATCATGCCGTCCCGTATCTCAAAGGAGAGATCGGCGACGGGCATGATGGGTACGCCGGACGCGAGCTCCTGTTCCTCTCCGGCCTCCGTGAAGAGCTCGCGAAGCTCCCCGTCGTAGGCGTAGAGGCAGGTCAGGTAGTCCGTGCCGCCGAAATCCTGCCGGAACACGAGCGTCGGGACGCCGCCGATGTCGCGCGTTTCGACGCCGCCGCCGATGTCGCCGCGCCGCACCTGGTTCGCGATGTAGGAGAGAACGGTCCGCTGCGCGTAATTGTCGGAGGACAGCTTGTTCGTGTTGTTGTACACCGAAATGCCGAGCACCATGACGCCGACGGAAAGCAGAACGAACATGCCCATCAGGAGCAGAACGACCGCCGTATCGAGCATGGATGATTTGTTTTTCATGAATCCGCTGTCTATCGAAACACACCTGCCTTTCGCGCCGCCCGGTCCGAAAACGCCGGGGCTGCGCCCTTCTGCGTTCCTATTCGGAGGATCCCGCAGACTCCGCCGATTCCGCCGGGTCGTCTGCCGGATCGTCCGCCGGATCGGGAATCGTTTCCGCGTTTGCGGAAAGCACGTCTATCTCCGGCATCAGGTTCGACGCCGTATAGGTGTAATAGATGATGTATTTGCTCTCGTCGGGCCGAACGGCGTAATGCTCCTTCAGATACGCGAAATCGGAGGGATACACGCCTTCGAGCGCGTAACACTGCACCGCGGCGCGCCGGATGCTCTCTTCCGTAAGGTGGATCCCCTCGTTCTCCGACTTGCCCGCGATCTTGGAAACCGCGAGGACAAACAGCAGAAGCGCGACGAGAAAGAGCGCGAGCGGCAATATGACCCTGACGTAAATCTTGACCCTGCTTTGAATAATCATGCTTCCACCAAATTGCGCATCAAACCCCGATGGCCGTCATCATGCCGATCAGCGGCAGCATGACGGACAGGAGCACGAGGCCCACGGACAGCGCGAGGATCACGATCAGCGCGGGTTCCACGCGGTTGACCATGCGGAAGAGCATGGCGTCGGAATCCTCCTCGCAGAGGTGCGAAACCTCGTTCATGGCCTGTTCCGTTATGCCGGAGCGAAAACCCGCCGACAGAAGCCCGGACTGCATCCCCGTGAAGATGTCGGCGGCCTCCGCGGCCCTGGGAAATGTTTCACCTTCTTCTATTTTTTCTCTGCAACGCCCGATGTTCGCGGCGAAGGGTCCCCCGCCGATCAGCTCGCCCGAGCGTTCGAGCGCTTCCCCGATGTTCAGGCCGCTCGAAAGCATGAGCGACATGGCCGAGGCGAAGCGGCTTCGCGAAACCGCAAAATTCAGCTTGTTTCCAAAAAACACGCGGTCTGCGGCCTTGCTCAGGGAGGCCCTGCCGCCTGCGGAAAGGCTCATGAGGCCGGCTGTGACGACCATCGCCACGAATACGACCGAAAGCCCCACGGCGACATACTTGCTGACATCGGCGACGCGGAGCATCACCTGCACGGAGGCGGATATGCTCGCGCCCATGTCGCGGAACACCTGTTGGAACACGGGCAGCACGCGGGACACGAGGACGAGCAGGATCACGGCCGTCACCACGAGCATGACGGCGGGATACATGATCGCGTTCCGGATCATCTTCGAGATGCTCGCTTCCCTGCGGTAAAATTCCGAAAGCGCGGAGAGCACGGATTCGAGCTTTCCCGTCACCTGGCCGATGTCGATCATGCGAATCATGTGGGAAGGGAAGCGGCCGACCGTTTCGAGGGTCTTGGAGAGCGTGTAGCCCTCTTCGATCAGCCTGTGGATCTCCGCCAAAAGCTCCCTGTCCGGACCGTTGCCCGCATCCTCGAGCAGGATGGACACGCTTTTTTCCACATTGATGCCCGACTTGACCATCATGGACAGCTTCAGGCAGAAGATGGACAGCTCCTCCGCGTTCAATTCCCTGCCGATGCGCTTCCCGTTTTCGGATGTTTTCTCCATTGCCCCGCCTTTCTCACTTAAACCTAGTCCGTGTACTTAACCTTGTAATTGGAACCGTCGCCGATGAACTTGTATATCTCGGGACTTGACTTTGAGCTCGAGGCGAAGGTCGGGTCCATGAGCGAGAACTTTTCTCCGTCGAAATAGATGGCCTTGTCGATCCAGCCGACGTTCTCGACAAAGACGTTGACCCAAGCGTGATACGCCGTGCCCGCATAGCCGATGACGAGCTTGCAGGGTATGTTCTGCGAACGCAGCATCGCGCTCATCACCGCCGCGTAATCGAAGCAGATGCCCTTTTTGGACTGCAATACGGCATCCACGTTCGGAACGTAGCCGGCCGGCGCGTTCTTCGCAAGCTCCTTGTCGTATGTGAAATTTGCGACGACGTATTGGTAGATGGCATCGAGCTTTTCGAGGTCCGTCGCCCTGCCGGAGGCGAGGGTGGCGGCCTGCCTGGTCGCGGCGGAGCTCGCGTTGAATTTCACATACTGGTTCGGATACATGAACGGCAGGAAGGGATGCCGGAGCTTCACATCGACCGTTTTGCCGAAGGCGAGCGCGTATTTGCTGCCGGAGATGTTTTCGAAGATGTTGATCGTGTACTCACCGTCCCCGACGGAGAACGGAAACGCCTCGACCGTGCCGTCGTTCTTCAGGTTGTAGGTGTAGTTCTCCCCGCCCTTTTTCGTGATCTGCACCTTGATCGGAACGCTCTTGCCGCCCGTGTATTTCAGCAGGACATACCCTTCCGCCATGTTGGAAGCGTCTATGGAAGCCTTGTCGTTTGAGAATACGCTGCCGCTGACCCCCGATTGCTGTTCCGTTTTTGCGGGAATCTTCTGCGCGGCGTACACCGCGCTTCCGCTCATGTCCCGCAGGGCCGGCGCGAGGACGGCGGCGCCGAACAGCGAGAGAAGCACGAACGCGGTCAAAAGAACGCGGCGGACGGAACGCCCTTTCAATGCGTCGGTTTTTTGCATGATCGAATTTTCCAAAACATTCACCCCCAAGCGGGCACAACAACCGCGTCCCGTGCGGCTATTATACCACATAAGTCAGAAATCACATAGAGTTCTTTGCCGTAAAATCAAAGTTCTCGGTCTTGCGAAAAATGCCGTCCAGCGCGGCGCAGACGATCAGGCGGTGGTCCGCGACGCCTATGGGCGTGCAGGTCGTCAGCGTCAGGCTGCTGTAGCCCTTGCTGTAGATCTCGCTCCAATCGTCCTCTTCCACGGTGACGGTGTACTTGTAGAGGTAGCGGAATACCTTCTCGTCGTCGCAGAGGTAGAGGTAATCGCCCTCGCCCACCTTGTCGAGGTGATAGAACAGGATCTCCGTGATCTTGCCGTTCTTGACGCCGTTCCTGTGCCCCGCGATGCTGACGTTGCGGTTGCCCTTGCCGGGGAGCTGCGAAACCTCGTACAGGCAGGCGCCCCTGTTCAGGGTGGCCGCGTCCGTGCCGTCGTACACGGGTTCGTCGAATTCCAGAACGGGAATGACGAGCCGCAGGTCCTTTTCGCGGTAATTCCGCCGTTCCTCCGTGATGAAGAGCTTGTCCGCCGGCAGCGCGTCGGCCGGATCGGGCAGACCGTCGTCGAGCCAGGGCACGGGCAGATCGCCGCCGGGCAATTCCCCCTCGGCGGTCTCCGCCGGGGCGAACGCGAACGGCAGGACGCGCTCCGCCGCCTCCTGCATCGGCGAGCCGTCGGCGAGCTTGCTCAGCAGGACGCCGAACGCGCCGGCCAAGGCGACCGCAGCGCCCAAAACCGCCGCGAGAAACAGGGAGAGCACGCGCTTTTTCCGCAGACGCGCCTCCGCCAAAGCCGTGCGCCCGCGCCCGGACGCCGGTTCGCTTTGTTCGAATTCTTCCATGGACAACTCCCATTCGGCGGGTCCTTTCCCGCGTGCACCGCATCCGGCCGAGCCGCGGGCGACGGGTCCCCCAATCGCATCCGGCGGTTTCGCCCGCCGCGCGCGAGGCAACGTGCGGCGATGTGCGTACAGGAATAGAATACACCTTTTCGGTCACAGTTTGGTAACACAATGCAAAAAACCAAAAACGTCACACTGTTGTAATGATTCGGGGCGCGGACAAAAAGAAAAGAGCGGTCGCCGCCGCCCTCCGTTTATTTTGCGATTTCGAGCTGAAAGAGCCGCGGCAATATCTTCAGTCGGTTGCGCGGGTGCTGCTTTGCGAATATCCGCAAGATCCGGTTGACCACGAGCTGTCCGTCCTCGTAGTTCGTCGTGGGAAGCATGAGGACGTACTGCGCGCCGCTGTAGCGCGACGCCACGTCGCCCTTCCGCAGACCCGCTTTGATGGCTTCGAGCAACTGGGCCATCGACGCGTTGAGCAGGCGGAGCGGCGGAGCGGAATTGTCCGGCGCGGTGACGGTCAGGAGCGCGATGTGCACGCTGCTGCCGTTTCTGGCCGCCCTTCTCGCCTCGAGCCTGTACGCCAGCTTGAAGAAGCCCGGATCGCAGATGAACGCCCCGGGCTCGTTTGCGGCATCCCGCAGGTTGTCGAGCAGCGCGTCCATATCGGTGTCCGCATCGTATATTCTGTTTTGGCTCATGATCTCGACGTACAGGTTCCGCAGGTTTTCCGACGGCCTGACGCCCAAATTCCTGTACAGGAAATCCGTGGCGGTTTCGTAATGGCCCAAAGCCGCCGCGCTGTTGCCCTGACGCAACAGGGAGACGATGAGAAGCGAGTGCAGGCGCTCGTCGAAGGGATCGATCTCGAGGGCCTTCGCGCACAGATCGTTCAACTCGGACCAGAGCTCCCTTGCGACCAGCATATCCGAGAATTTTTGGACCGCGTTCAGATAGAGCGCGTGATAGTGCGCAGAATTCGTGACGACCCAGATCATCTCCGAAAGCTTCGGCAGGAAATCCCCTTTGTACAGATAGGCAATTTGACGATACAGGTCGAGTTTTTGTTCCGCGTCCGCCTTCGATTCCTCGGCCTCGCGGCAGAGCACCTCGAAGCTCTCGGCGTCCACGATGCATTTGATGTCGGGATTCCACCTGTAGGCGCCGCGCCGCGAGAGAACGAATTTCACCTCCTCGCCCAGAATCGGCGCGAGGCTCATGCGCGTGCGGTAAAGCAATGTCTTGAGCGCGTTGACGGGATTGCTGCTCCTGTCGTCCGGCCACAGCAGATCGATGAGCTCGGACTGCGGCACATTTCTGTCCCGCCGCAGGATCAGATATGCCAAAAGGGCCCACATCTTGTTGGATCGGTTCATGGATTCGTTCACGGTGGTATCTCCGATGCGCAGTTCGAAACTGCCGAGCATCGAAACGTATACTTCCAAAACCTTCTTTTTCTTGGATTTGGGGCCCCTGTTTGTTGTATTTGCAGGCATATTCTCTACCCGTACTTGCAAGACGAACCCTGCAATCCCTCGTTGCAGGGAATCGGCCGTCGCACCCCCCCCGCCGGGCAGCGGCCGCATATGCGTATTGAGTAGATTATATAGGAAACGAACAAAGTTTTCAATAAAAATGAGAAATTTCAATTTGCAAATTTCTGTCCGGGTGTTACCGCTCAGCTGCTTAAATCAAAACTGCTCAAACGCCGCGTCCGTTTTGCCTGCGCCCGCCCGCGCGTCGGCACGGGTGACCGTATTGCGCTTGTTTTCCGGAACAATCCGGTCATTCGTGATTGCAAAGATCGCATATCCGGAGCAAATCCATTATAGTGGCATTGCACGGATCGCCATATATCCGGCGCTTTTTGAATCGAAAGGATGCATTGAAATGTTAGCGAAACAAGAAGTAATCAGCATTGTCGAAACCCTGCCCGAAGACATTGCTTTTGACGAAATTGTGAATGCTTTGGCCGTTGTAAACAGCGGCCGGAGGGCCGCGGAGGATATCCGCTGCGGCAGGATGATGCACACCGAGCAAATGCTTGACGGTTTGTTGTTGCCCGAGTCATGAAAATATTATGGACGAATTGTTCCTGAATGGCAAGATCCCCAAATCCGTGAAGTGCTGTTTGGAAATTATCGTATTATGTACCGTATCGAAAGCGATACAGTGATTATAACGCAGGTCCGGCATACCGCGAGAATCTTCAATCCGTAATCCATATTGTTCAAGTATTGAACTTCATCGACATCTGTTCAATCGAAAAACATGTCTTTCAAGCGAACAAGCCGCACATTTCCCGCCCGCGCGGCGCGTTGCGCGAGCGATGGCGTGAAACCCGACTTGGAAAACAGGAAATAGTGTTTTTCGGCGAATCCGCCGGGGATTTCGGATTTGCGCATTAGTTCGTCCAGCGCGTCCCTTCCGACCGGCGCGTTGCGCCATTTGCATTCGCCGAATATGGCCGCGTTGTCGCCCGGCGCGATGAAATCGATCTCCTCCGCGCGCCGCTCTTTTTTGTTCGTGCCCCACCAACGGCCGATGTCGCGGAACGCGACGGGCAGAGCGTTTCCGCGCAGCATGCGCCACATGTATTGCTTCGCGCATTCCTCAAACGCATAACCCATGAATGCGCTGAGCCGCGACGCGAAAACCTCATCGCAGACCGCGTCCCCCAGACCCGCCGCAATGCGGCTGAGATTCGGCATTACGAGACGATACCAAAATCTGAACATTTGATCGCTGAGCGCGTAGATGCCCTTGCGCGGATTGGGTTCGACGATCGGCAGCTCTTTCTTGACCAAGCCGAGCGAAATGAGCGTCGAGAGCATATTGCTGCATTGGCCGGTTTCGAGGCCCGCGGCGCTTGCGATTTCGTTCAGGCGGCTGTGTCCGGACGCGATGGCGGCGATGATGCCGCTGTATGTCTGCGGGTTGCGCAATTCCTGTTTCAACAGATTTGACGGTTCCTCGAACAGTCGGCCGAAAGGATTGAAAAAGAGTTCGCGAATGTTGTCGCGCACCGACAGGTTCGGATCGATGCGGGAAGCGTATTCGGGAACGCCTCCCGTCACACCGTAAAGCGTAATCTTGTCCTCATCGGAAAAGCGCGGAAACAACAGCGCGCACGCGCAATAATCCAATGGAAAAATCTTGAATTGATGTGTCCTGCGCCCGTAGAGCGGACTTTGGTAACCCAGCACCTGCCGCTCCATAAAGGACATCGACGAACCGCAAAGGATCAAGAACAACCTGCTTCCGGCCCGGTGCGCGTCGATCGCCGCCTGCAGAACGGAAGAGGCCGATCGGTCGCTCTCCGCCAGATAGGGATATTCGTCGAGCACGAGCACGATGCGCTCATTTTCGGCTTTTTCAAAGCAATAGGCAACGGCGTCCCGAAACGAGGAAAAGGGATTGCGCGGCGCATCGGGCGCAAGCGCGCGCAGAATCTGCTCCGACAGGACGGAGAGGTTTTCCTTGCGCGTCGATTCCATCGCCATAAAGTACACCGTTTTCTTGTTTTTGCAGAATTCGTTGATGAGCGTGGTCTTGCCCACGCGCCGCCGGCCGTAGATTGCGGCAAAGCAAAAATCATCGCGGCCATAGGCTCGCTCCAATGCGTCAAGCTCCGCTTCGCGTCCGACAAACATTTGCTAATCCTCCAATTACGAATTGTACGATTAGCATACCGCAGATGCCCGCGTCTGTCAATCGGTTTTGCGCCGTTACAAAAAAGCTTTCGAGCGAATTGAACAAAAATATTGCATAAACGGCAAGGCGCCGTCTGTTGCCGCTCACGAGACAATAGAAACGATACTCAAGCCATGAAGCAGACAAATCAAGCGGCGAGCCAAGAGAACGCACGCCGCTTGGCGGGTGAAACGCAAAGCGGCGCAACAACAAAGGTCAGCGATCCATTTTGAATCTCACGATTCCTCCCCCACAGCGGCGAGCAGCGCGTCCAGCGCGGGATTTCCGGGATTCATGTGGAGTACGATTTCATTCTCCGGATTCGCGTACTCGGAAAACGCCGCCTCCGGTTCCCCCACCGCCGCCGAGGCCTCGGCCGCTCCGTTCGACGCCTCGGCCGCTCCGTCCGAAACGACCGCCTCGGCCGGCGGCATGGAAAAGATCAGACTCCAATGGTCTTTGGAGTCGAGAATCATGCGTTCCGCTCCGTCCAAAGCGGCGCGGATCAGCGCGGGATCCCGGAGCACGGCGACCTCCTCCACGCTCTCTTCGTAGCCGGACGGCCCCTTCGTGCGCGTAACGTGATTCAGCCGTATGCTCCGCACGGACGCGCGCCAGGCCGTGAGCCTGTCGTAATATCCGTTCGCGGAGAGCCAAGCGACCGTGTTCGCGAAATCGTAGGGAATGTTGAGGGGAAGATATTTGTAGCTATCGCTGTCACCCTCGTTTTGGTATCGTATGTCCATCTGCGCAAGCGGAACCGCGTTGTCGAAAAGCCCTTCGTACTTGAAAAGGCGCAGATCCGCGTTGACCGCGGACACGAATGCGTCGAACGCGTCCGAGGACAGGACGAATCGCAAA
>JAISNR010000128.1 GCA_031276135.1 Eubacteriales Family XIII. Incertae Sedis bacterium
CCGAAGATCATGGCGATGTACCAGACCGCCGCGAGGCAGATCGAGAAGATCAGGATATTCGCAATCTTTTTCAGCGGGATGTTCATCTCCTCCGCCGCCTGCGGGATCACGTCGAAGCCGACGAACATGGCCGGCACGACGAGCATCACGGCCAGGACGCCGCTGCCGGACGTGATGAACGGTTCCATGTTCTGGACGCTGCCCTTCGTCACGCTGCCGAAGAGCAGGATGAGGCCGCCGACGCAAATGCCGACCGTCGCACAGGTCTGGAAGATCGTAGCAGACTTGATGCCGACGTAGTTCACGACGGTCAGGATGACGGACATGACGATGCCGACGAGCATCCACGAAACGTACACCTCGAAGCCCGCGATCGTCCACAGATAGCCGATCTTCGGAATCTCGATCAGATAGTTGATGGCCGTTGCGAAGGACGGGCCCTCAAAGGCCGCCACGCCCACGTAGGCGAAGGTGATCATCCAGCCCGTGATCCACGAACCGGTATAGCCCATGCTGCGATAGGCGAACACGAGCTCGCCGCCCGCGATCGGCAGGGCGGGCGTCAGCTCCGCGTAGGTCAGTCCGACGAAGATGCAGAGGATGGCGCCGCCGACAAAGGCGACCATGGCGCCGACCGTGCCGCCGTCGGCGACCCAACCGCCGGCCAGCATGACCCAGCCCCAGCCGATCATCGTGCCGAAGCCGAAGGCCAATACGTCGAGGCTGTTCATCGTTCTGTTCAGCGATTGTCTTTCTCCGTTGCTTCCCATTTTCATCTCCTTTCCGTGTCCTTGTGACAAATAAAGACAATGACATAAATGACATATAAGTATGGTGCAGTATGGAATGTAAGAATGAAAAATTTCGCACAGGCTGCGGGTTGCGGATCGAAGAACGCAAACCGCACGCTTCTGTTTCGGCCATGCGCCCGGTCTTCCTCCGCGCCGTGGCCGCAAGGACCGCGCCTCTCAACTCCTTTCCCCGTCGCGGGCCGCAGTTCGCAAAAGGCCGCTTATTCACAAATATGCAAGAGAGGCAAAAAACATGCCAACTTCAAAATGTTGAGAAATCACGGTTTTGCACAGGCCTCTGCGCCGCGTTAAGGCAAAAAAACTTGGCATGGCGCGGGATCGCGCGCATTTGCGGCATCGCTGTAAGTCAAAAAGATTTACGCGATTCAATTTTACTTGCTTCCTGCGGCCCCGCTTTCCGCCCGTCCGCGTCCGCGAGGTATTTCTTGATCTTCCGATAGGCATTCGTCTGGCTCGTGTCGAGGATTTTCGCGATTTCATAGGAGCTGCGGCCGTTCTCCGCCGCAAGGCGGAAAAGCTGGCGTTCCGTTTCGTCCAGCGCGTTTTGCAGAGGCATGATCCTGCGGACCAGCACGGCGCCGCCGGCCCTTTCGCCGAGCGGTCCGGCGGCGCCCGGATCTCCCTCGGGGATATCGTTCGGCCCGATTTCGCCGCTGTGCAGGATCACCATGCGTTCCACGAAATATTCCAGCTGGCGCACGTTGCCGGGCCAGGGCAGAGCGCGCATCGCGCCGACGAGCGCGCCGGAGAAGCGCACCCGCTTCCCGTGCTTCGCGTTGAAGAGGCGTGAAAAGTGGTCGATCAGAACGGGGATGTCGTCCGGCCGCTCCCGCAGCGGCGCGATGTGGATCGGAAAGAGGTTCAGGCGATAGTACAGATCGGCGCGGAACGCGCCGGCCGCGATGAGGCGTTCCGGCGAGCGGTTGGTCGCGGCGATGATGCGCACGTCCACCTCGATCTCCTTGAACCCGCCGATCCGCGTCACGCGCTTGTCCTGCAGCACCTTCAGCAGCTTCGCCTGCAACGAGAGCGCCATGTCCCCGATCTCGTCGAGCAGCAGGGTGCCGCCCTGCGCGGCCTCCAAAAGCCCCGGCTTGCCGCCCGCCTTGGCGCCCGTGAACGCGCCCGATTCATAGCCGAAGAATTCCGATTCGAAGAGCATCTCCGGAATGCTGTTGCAGTTCACCTCGATCAGACTCTTGTCTTTCCGCGCGCTCTGCGCGTGGATGCGGCGGGCGAGCATGCCCTTCCCCGTCCCCGATTCTCCCGTAATCAGCACCGTGCAGTCGGTTTCGGCCGCCTTGTCCGCCATCTCGATCACGGATCGCATCCGGTCGCCGGAGAATACGATCTCGCCGCCGTGCGGAAGGGGATGCGCGCAATCCCGTTCGCGCACCTTTTCGAGATAACGCCGCAGCTGCTCGTATTCCTCGATGTTTTTTGCGTTTGTGACGATCATCTCCAAGGCCCCGTCTTTGTCGAAGATCGGAACGCCCATCACGATCCAAGACGTGACGTGGCCGAGCCTGTTTGGAATTTCTTGAATAATTGCAACATTTTTCTTTTCGCGAATGATCATGGGCGTGATGGAGGGCTTGAAATTCCATTTGCGTTTCAATTCCGCCACGGGCATGTTGATGAATTCGGATTTTTCTGCGTCCACGACTTTCGCGAACACATCGTTCACGAAGATCGCGACGCCCTTTCCGTCGGCCACGAAGATGCTGTCGGCGGAAAACTTCAATATTTTCAGCAGCTTCGCCTCGTTTTCCGCGATCGCGTCGATCAGGCCGCACAGATCCTCGGCCGTATGATACGAGTCGCGGCAGAAGATTTGATTTCCGGCGTACTGCGGGCCGCCCAGAGGTTCTGCGCGCTTCGCGGTCTCCGCAAGCCGCAGGATGACGCTTTCGAGAAGCAAGCGTTCTGCGGTCCGCCGGTGCGCGACGCCGGCGGGCCGGCCTTCGGCGTCGAGGATCAGCAGGGCTTCCTCGCGTTCAAAGTCGCGCAGATCCACCGCGTCGTCCGCCGCGCGCGTCGCAAAGGGCCGCGGGGAGAGCGATTGCGGCGTTCCGCGCGCATCCTCCGCGAGCGCGCGGAGCAACATGCGTTCCGTCAGATATCCGAGTTCTCCCTCCCGCGAGGCGCGCGCGGGGATCGCCCCGCAGGTGTTTTCCGCCTCCGCGAAAGCCGCGGCGGCCGCGCCCAAAGCGCCGTCCGCGTCCAGAACGATCGCATCCCGCAGGGGTTCGGCGATTTCTCCGTATTTCATCACGGCCTCCTGACTTGATTTTCATCGCATCCGTCTTTTCCGGCGCCGGGGAAGGCGACCGGCGTCGCCGTCCCACTTTGCCACCGCTTCCAGTATACAGCATTTTGCGCCGGCGCGCAAGCGGACGCAAAAACAACCGAAAATGAAGCGCAAACAAAATCGGGCTTCTTTCGGTTGATTTTACTATGGTAAACCTCAAACGCCCGGAAACCGGGAAATTCTCGAATGGCGTCACGCGCCCGCGGCACGTTTTTGCGCGATTTTCTCGAAGATCGAAAAGATAAAATTGAATATGAATACCATAACCGTTACTGCGATTACACCGATGATCACCTTATTCCAATTCTTCGTGCGCATACCGTCAAAGAGC
Source organism: Eubacteriales Family XIII. Incertae Sedis bacterium (assembly GCA_031276135.1). GTDB lineage: Bacteria > Bacillota > Clostridia > Peptostreptococcales > Anaerovoracaceae > JAITLA01. The sequence continues at coordinate 3,455 of JAISNR010000128.1, forward strand.
AAAGCCCCCATACCGCCCGCGCCGATGGTGGCCGCGAGAACCACGAGCGACACGGACATGATGAAAGCCAGCTTTACGCCGGTAATGATGATGGGCAGGGCCAAAGGGAATTCGACCGCCAAAAATGTCTGTTTGCGCGTCATGCCCATGCCTCGGGCCGCTTCCACGATCGCCCGGTCCACGGAATCGAAGCCCGCCAATATATTTTTTGTGAGTACGCAGAGATTGTAGACAACGGTGGCGATGACGGCGGATTTTATTCCGAGGCCGGATATGGGCACGAGAAACGTAAACAGCACGAGACTTGGCACAGAAAAGCAAATGTTGAAAAAATTGATCACGATCGGATATAGAAATTTGAAGCGGTATATAAGGATGACCAAGGACATGGCGAGCGCAAAAGCCAGCGCGACCGAGAAAAACACGATTTGAAGATGCTCCGTCAGCAGCGCAGCCACCTTGTCCCCGTGTTTTTGCAAATAATCGATCATATTTTTCTCCGCTTGAAACACTTCATGGCAGCAAAAGAATCAGATGACGTAGTCGTGGGATTCCGAGCGGCCCACCATGCGCCGCAAATTGTCAAAACTCACTCCGCCGGCAATCGCTCCGGTTTCGTCCAATATATTTATGCGCTCCACGTTTTCCGAAATGAACGCCTGCAGCAAATCGGCAAGACTGGTCCCAAGGCGCAGGGAAACGGCGTCATTGGGGACGCCTTCGTATGATTCGAGTATGCCGTCCACGCGCATCACCTTCAATTTCTCAAATATATTCCCTGAATTGATCAGGGAGGCCACGAACGCGTTTGCGGGATTCAACATGATCTCATAGGGTGAGGCATGTTGTTGCACGCGGCCCTCATGCATGACGACGACGCTGTCCCCGAGCTTGAAGGCTTCTTGCACGTCATGCGTGACAAAGACCACGGTGGCGTTCGTCTCCCGTTTGATGCGCAAAATTTCATCCTGAAGTTCCCTTCTCGTAATCGCGTCGATGGCGCCGAAGGGCTCATCCATCAGCAGCAGAGAAGGACCCGCGGCCAAGGCTCTCGCAAGACCCACGCGCTGCTGTTCTCCGCCGGACAATTTGCTCGGGTAACGCTTTCTATAGGCTTCGGGAAACAATCCCACAAGACGGAGCAACTCCGTTACGCGATTGCGTTTGCGCTCCTCCGGCCAGCCGAGCAGCTTCGGCACTACGGAGATGTTCTGTTCCACCGTCTTGTGCGGGAAGAGCCCCGTCTGCTGAATGACATAACCGATCCCGCGTCTGTGCGCGTTGGGTTCCAATTCGCTTACGGATTCCCCGAAGCAGTATATTTCCCCTGAGGTTGCGTCATACAGGCGGTTGATCAATTTCAACAGGGTTGTCTTTCCGCATCCCGACGACCCGAGTATGGTCACAAAGGCACCGCTTTCGATTTGCAGACTCACATTCTCAACCGAATACCTGTCGCTTCCGTCAAATTTCTTATATACGTTCTTGAATTCTATCGCGATCTTTGACATGTCTCATCCTTTCGGGACGAAATAGTTTTACATATAATGGGAACTCAGTTTCTGTAGGGCTGCCAAGGCCATATCGCAGACGATGACGATCAGGATGACCACGCACCCGCCCGCGAAGGTGATCGAATAGTCCATGTTGCTCATCCCCCAAAGGATGATGTCGCCCAGACCGCCCGCGCTTATATACGAAGCGATCGTCGCGCCCGCGACAATTTCGACGGTGGCGATCCTGACACCGTTGATGATCATCGGCCGCGCGAGCGGCAATTCGACTTCCACGCATATTTGCCACCCGTTCATCCCCATGCCGCGAGCGGACTCGACGACGGCCGCATGGACATTGTTTACGCCGCTTTGCGTGCTGATTACGATGGTGTAAAGACCGTAAAAGAACAGCACGAAGATCGCCGGCGGCATCCCCATGCCCATAATCGGAACCAAGATAAAAAAGGCGGCTATGACGGGAATCATGCGTATGCAATTTATGAGTGTGATCACCGGACCCGCCAATCGCGCGTTTTTTGCGAGGCAGTATCCCAGCGGTATGCCTATCGCCGCGCTCAAAGCGAGCGTTATGGCGCAGATCAGCAGATGGCGCAGGACGGCGTCGACGAACAATTCGCTGTTTTCGGTTATGAAAGCGAGCATATTCTTTACAAACATTTCTTCCGTTTCGCGCGCGCGGTATGAAGCGGCGCGTCGATCACCTTTGGCGCACGCTGAGCGCGTCCTTGGGGCAAACGGGTCTGCACGCCCCGCAGCCCCAGCATTTTTCCTCATCCGCCTCGATGGCGCTTTCGCCTTTTTTGAGCGCGGCAAAGCCGCAACGTTTCGCGCACAGGCCGCAGTTCACGCATTTCTCCTCATCGACGGCAATAACATAGTCTGTCCTGTACCAGATTTCCCGAGGATTGTAACCCTTTGCGCGCAATTTGTCCATGTTCTTGAACGCCCAACAGCAACAGACGCAACAGTTGCAAAATCCGCCGAGCGATTCGCCGTAGCTGTGTATGAGTCCTGACTCGTAGGCGTTTCGCAGTACGCCGATCGCCGCCTCTTTGGATATGGGGCGCGCATAGCCCCGGTCAAGCGAGGTGTTGATTTCGGGTTGTTTTTTCCAATGAAGGCAGACATCTATGGGGTGATCGCAGACATAGCCGTTGTATATGCGGCAATCGCATTCCTTAACGGAAAACGCATAGTCGCCGGGTACGTTTTTGACGACCTTCACGGCCTCTTCGAAGGGGATCACCCGCATGACGTCATCGGTGTGTCCTTTCAAATAATAGGGTACCGCCCAGATGTCGACGTCCTGCAAATAGCCGACGTAGGCGTTTCGAACCGTCTGCGGGAGCGCATTCCAAAATTCGCGCTCACCGCGCATACAGCAGTCGATCCGCGCGGCGAAGCCTCCGACGATATACGAGGCTTTTTCGTCCTCCGGATCACCTGCGGGATCCTTCATGAGAAAGCCCTGGCGATATTTGCGAATCAAAAATTCCGTCGGGTATTTCGCGGTGTCCACGCGCCGATCGGCCCCGGCGGAAGCGATCAGGAGCCAGTCGTCTTCCGTGACTATGCAATCGGCAAAATCCCACAGGGATTCATGCACAAAAAAGAATGTTTTTAGTTGATCCTTTTTTGTGACCGCGACGGCGCTTTGCGAAACGGCGGTCGGCTTGGGACCTGTCGGCGCTTCGAGCATCAACGTTTCTCCGTTCATAAGTATGCGAACGATCCAAGGGACGGCCTCCCGCAATACGCACACGTGCGTACCGTCCGCGACGTCCGCGCAGAAATAACTTCCGTACGCGTTTTGAAAACTTTCGTACAGTTTCTCCGCAAGATAACGGTCTCCCTGATGGGACAAATCGGGTTCAAGCCTTCCGTACAGCCAACCGATCAGCAATACGCCCGCCTCGAATATCCCGCATCGATCCTCCGTGCCGGCACCATGGTGAAAAATGGAAGCCGCCGCGCGGAGTTCGGGCGCGAGGCCCAAATCCAAAGCCCGATCCACCGCGGCGAACGCGGCCTCGGAACAAGGCGTCCCTCGCTCCGCAAACCACACCGCCAGCGCCGCCGCTTTTTCAGCGGCATCACTCTCGATCAAATCCCTCCGGATCATCGTTTTACGTTTACGTCAAAGTATTCTTTTGCCACATCCTCGTATTCGATCTTGTCCACGTCGGTCTGCGTGATGAGCCCTATAATGATCTCGTTGTTCAATCGCGTGGAAATGCCGTTCAGTATGTCGGCGACGTCGGGATGCTCATCCGTGACGGCACGCCTGACAATCGGAACGAGATAATAGGGGATGTAAGTCGGAACATTTTCTTCGAGGATATGATATTTGCCGCTGAAAAGCTCGGGCGCCGTTGTCAGCCCGGACGCGAGATCCACCTCGCCGCTGTCGAGCGCGGTATAGGAAAGCGCGGGGTCGATGGATTTCACGTCTTTGAATTTGAATTCACCGTAGATTTTTTCGTATTCGGCCCATTCCTGCCTGCTGCCCTCCCCCGACGACAGAAAAGTCGCGCGCACGATTTGATCGGCTTTTTTTTGCAAATCGGCGAAGGACCTGATCCCAAGTTCCTCCGCGCGCTCATTTGTGAGAATGAAGCAGGCGGTGTCGTTCACGTCGGAGGTTTCCAGCACGTTCAGATTGAATCTTTCGGCATATTGTTCTTTCACCGTGTTGTAGACTTCGTCTCTGTCGAAGCTCGGTTCGAGCTTGAGTATGTTCAAATACGCCGTTCCCGTGTATTCAGGATACAAGTCGATTTCATCATTGATCAGCGCGGTGTGCAGTACGTCCGTATTCAGCGCGAAATTGCGCTCAACCGTGTAGCCCGCGTCTTCGAGCGCAAGCGCGTACACCTCCGCCACGATCAGATTTTCGGAAAAATTCTTTGAGCCGATCACGATGGGATCGGAATCGGCGATCTTGGAGGAATCCGCCGTACCGGCGCCGGTCTCCGTTCCCGCGCCGCTCCCGGCGCATCCCGTTGCGAAAACGAGCAAGACGAGCATGATCGGTGCTATTACGGAAGCAAATCCTCTTGTTACGCGGTTGTTAATGCTCTTTTTCATCTTTTGTCACAACTCCTCCATCGATTTTTTCAAGCCCGTCGGCATTCGCGTCCTCGTCCGCGCCGCCGAAACCGTCGCGCCTCTGTTTTTCGATCTCTCTTATTATAAAAGCGTCCGCGTCTTCATGGAGCAGATAGGAATCATTCAGATATTTGCCGTACACGAAAGCCGCGATCAAGCCGCCGCTCCGAATGACGCATTCCGTTTCTTCGATGCGCCCGGCGTCCGTGTTCAATTCCCAAAGTCTGCCGCATTGCGTGCTTTCGAGCGTTTCCCGAAAACGGGTCTGCAATTCCACGGAAAACATGTGCATAACCTCCGATCCGATCCCCGGCGCGAAGCGCCCGGGATCCGTTCCCAAATGATATGAAAATAACGCAAGCGCCGATTCAATGATCCCGCATCTCCCGTCTACGCTCGCGCCTCCCCGAAACGTGGACGTCATTTTGAGCAGAGCCTCCGGCGTCCGGACGCCGTACAGATCCCGTAATACTCTGATCGTCGTTTCCGCGCAGGAAAAGCCGAGATCGAGATAGCGGGCAATCAGCGCCGCGGCGTCTCGCCCGATTTGGTTCGGCGCGCATAAACCGTCCATATTCTCCATGGACCAATCACCTTCTTTCCTTGCGCGTGAAGCATCCATACGCGGCAAACATTAATGCTTGTATAACATATACGTTTTATATGGTTTTATTTATGATACAGCACAAAGGGTTTGTTGTCAATACCCCAAACGCAAAAACAACTTGTCCGAAGTATCTCTCTTCCGGTATACTATGTGAGAGCGCATGGAAAGGAATACCGCAAAGCATGGGTGTTTTCAACGATTTGAACACCACCGCGCGCCTGACGGTGGAACAGATGATGAACAGGAATTTCGAGCCGCTTCGCGTGGGGGACTCCCTGCGCGCGGTCGTGGAAGGCTATCACAAATACAAGATCAATCTGCTTCCGATCGTGGACGACGATGAAAATCTGGTCGGCGTATTCCCGAAGAAACGCTTGTTCAAGGCCCTGCTCGAGGGCGCGGAACTCGACGCCCCCTGCGAAGCCTACATGGTGGACCATCCCGTGTTCGTGACGACGGACCGCACCTACGACGAATATTCCCTCGTGGTCCGCGTGACGAAAAGCAAGGTGGACAACGTGGTGGTGCTCGACCGGGACAATCGCGTGGTCGGCATGATCGGAACGGCGGAATACCTCCGCGAGAGCCTGAACGTGATCAAGGCGTCCTCCGCCCTGCTCGAATCCCTGTTCCGCGTCAACGCCGAGGGCATCCTCATCGTGGACAGGGAGGACCGCATCCTGCGCGTGAACCCCGCCGCGGAACGCATGTTCGGCTTGCGCGCTTCGGACACGAAGGGTCTGCGGCTGCGGGACGTTCTCCCGGAGGTCGCAACCCCGGAGGAATTTCGCATCGGTCTGAAGCAGACCGTCAAATCCCTGCCCGTGATCATAAACAGGATTCCCATCGTGGAGAACGGCGAACGCGTCGGCGCGAGCTTCTCCTTCCTCGACGTTTCCGACATGGAAAAGATCGCGCGCGAGCTCGAAATCGTCAAGGAGATGCAGACGACGATCGACGGGGTGCTGAGCGCCTCCTCGGACGGCGTGTTCGTATCCGACACCTCGGGCGCCATCAAATACGTGAACGAGCGGGCCTGCCGCCTGCTGTCCCAAAGCCCCGAACAGATCATCGGCAAGCAGTTGCAGGAGCTCCTGCGGACGGAAAATCCTCTCAAGGCGACGCGCTCCGGCGGCGCCGAGGTCGATTCCTGCGACATCTGCGGAAAAAAAAGCATCGTTTCCCACGTGCCTTTCAAGGAAGCCGGCCGCGGCGACGCGGCGTTCACGGGCGTCGTGAGCACCGTATACCTCAACGACAACGCCGTCGCCGAAGAGATCGCCCGCAAATGGCTCTACCTGAACCAGCAGGTGCAGTATTACCGCGACGAACTCGAAAAGCGAAACGGCGCGGGCAACCGGTTCGACAGCATCGTGACGTCCAATCCCGCATTCGAGCGGATCAAGTCGGAGGCCTTCCTGATCGCGCGAAGCAGCTCCACCGTCCTCTTGACGGGAGAGAGCGGCGTGGGCAAGGATATGTTCGCGCGCTGCATCCACGAGGCGAGCCCGCGCGCAAAGCAGCCCTTCATAAAGGTGAGCTGCGTGTCCATTCCGGAAACGCTCTTCGAATCCGAGCTCTTCGGCTACGCGCCCGGCTCCTTTACGGGCGCGCTGAAAAACGGGAAGCCCGGCTACTTCGAGCGGGCCCACATGGGCACCGTCTTTCTCGACGAGATCGGCGACATGCCCCTGTCCGTGCAGGCCAAACTCCTGCAGGTGCTGCAGGAGAAGGAATTCATGCGCGTCGGCGGAACGGAGAAGCAGAGCGTGGACGTTCGGATCATCGCCGCCACCAACCGCGATCTGCGGGAAGCGATCGCGAACAAGGCCTTCCGCGAGGATCTGTTCTACCGGCTGAACGTGATCGAGTTTCACCTGCCGCCGCTTCGCGCGCGCGCCGAGGATACGATCGCGCTGGCGGAGTCCTTCATCGAGAAATACAACCGCATACTGGGCGCCCGCGTGACGGGCATCAGCGAGCCGGCCAAGGAAGCGCTGCGCGCCTACCCTTGGCCCGGGAACATACGCGAGCTCGAAAACGCGATCGAGCGCGCGGCCAACTACGTCTGGGAAGGCGAGCTCGGGCCGGAGAATCTCCCCGCGCAGATACGCGCATCCGCGCGCGCGGCCGCGCCGGCCCGCAGCTCGCACCGCGACGCCGTCCTCCGGTTCGAAAAGGAGAGAATCCTGTCCATACTGGAAGAAACGCACGGGAACAAGAGCGCGGCGGCGCGCATGCTCCACATGAGCAGATCCGCCTTCTACGACAAGCTGGCCAAATACGGGCTCCGATGAGCGCGGCGGTGCGCCGCCCCGGGGCTGCGGACTGACCCCGTTTGCGCAAGGGCGCATGCAATCCGGAGGGAGATGTTAAAAATGTCGAATTCAAGCAATTCTGCGGGCATCCTGCGCACGCGGACGCATCTGTTCATCCTGTGCGGCATGTTCGCCGCGCTGACCGCGATCTGCGCGCAGATCGCGCTGCCCCTGCCCTTCACGCCCGTGCCCGTGACCTTCGGCCCGCTGGCGGTGTTCATGGCGGGCGGCATCTTGGGCGCGCGGTTCGGCGCGCTCAGCCAAGTCGTCTACATCCTCATGGGCGCGGTGGGTCTGCCCGTGTTCGCCGGCTTCCGCGCGGGCGTCGGGGTTTTGGCCGGCCCGACGGGCGGTTACATCGTCGGCTACATCGCCGCCGCCTGCGTCGTCGGCCTCCTGTGCGGCCGCCTGAAGAGCTCCGGCATGCGCGCCGCGATCGTTCTCGCGGCTTCCATGCTTGTGGGCCATCTCGCCTGCTACGCTCTCGGCACGCTGTGGTTCATGTACCTGACGAACACACCGCTTTTGGCGTCGCTCGGCATGTGCGTCTTTCCCTTCATCCCGGGCGACGCGCTCAAGATCCTCATCGCCTCGCTCCTGTGCGCCAGGTTGCGCGGCTTCGTCGCGCGCTGAAGCGAAAGCGCGCGGCGCGGAATCGAATCCGAAGCCCGCTCCGGGCTTGGAGATATCTATTTTTTGGAAGGAATTGGACCCAAACCGGAAAACCAAAGGAGGAAGAACATGAAAAAAGCAATTCTTTTCGCGCTCGCCGCCATGCTTGCGCTCGCGCTGAGCGCCTGCGGAACGAAAACGGACGAGGACGCGGCCGGCGAAACCCCAGAGGCCGAGGCCGGCGCGCCCGCGGACGAAAGCCCGGACGCGGAGGACGATCTGGCCTATCTGCTGGACAAGGGCACGCTCATCATCGGCATCACCGAGTACGAACCCATGAACTATTACGACGAGAGCGGCAAGCTCGTCGGCTTCGACACGGAGTTCGCCGAGGCCGTCTGCGCGAAGCTGGGCCTGACGCCCGAATTCGAGATCATCAACTGGGACACAAAGGAAATCGAGCTCAACGCGAAGAGCATCGACTGCATCTGGAACGGCCTGACCGTGACGGAGGAGCGCCGCGCGAACATGGCGTTCAGCGATGCCTACCTGCGCAATGAGCAGGTCGTGGTCGCGCGCGCGGCCGACGCCGGCAAATACGCGGACGTTGCGAGCCTCGCGGGCGTGCGGATCGTGGCCGAAGCCGAATCCGCAGGCGAAGGCGCGGCGCTGTCCGACATCGCGGACGCGGAATACACGGCGGTGTCGTCGCAGGAGAACGCACTTTTGGAGATCAAGGCCGGCACGGCCGACGCCGCCGTCATAGACGCCACGATGGCCGGCGCGATGACGGGCGCGGGAACGGACTACGCGGATCTGGCGGTTCTCGAAAACATCGACCTCACGGATGAGGAATACGCCATCGGCTTCCGCACGGGCAGCACGGCCGTCACCGCAATCAACGACGCGATCGCGGAGCTCGCAAGCGACGGAACGCTCGACGGGATCGCCGAGAAATACGGCCTCGCCGAGCGGCTCGTGAAATAATGCCGCTCTCGGTCATCCTGCTCACGCTCCTGAACGGC
>JAISNR010000204.1 GCA_031276135.1 Eubacteriales Family XIII. Incertae Sedis bacterium
CCCCGCAGTCTTTCCCGATGCTTCCGAAAGGGCGTACCGGTGCGCCCGCAAAAAAAAATGGAAGAAGGCCCCTTTCCGTGATAAGATGTAATCTACAACAAAAACAATCTTTGAACGGAGGAGACCTTCCATGGAAAACATTATACTACGGATCGTGACCGAAACAACAAGGAAATTTTTAGAATATTATCGGGAGAACGGGCTTTCGGCACTGTATCGGATGGCGGAGGACATCAGGGCGATCAGCGACGGGATGGCGAGAGAAATCCTCAAAGCTTTCATAGCCGAGGTCGACAAGGCCCTTGTGGACGCAAGGGACGAAAGGATGGGCGACCGGATAAGGATCCGCCAAAGCGGCGTTCCGCGTTCGCTTCTGACGGTTCTTGGTTCCCTTACATACGAAAGGACGTATTTTGACGTCAAAGACGGGCGCGAATACATACTCGACGGAATCCTTGAGGTCGACGCTTATGACAGGGTGGACGCCGGGGTGAGCGCACGGCTCGTGAACGGAGCGGCCAAGGTTTCTTACGAGCGCAGCGCGGAGACGTTCGCCGGCGGTCTTGTGAGCCGCCAAACCGTAAGGAACAAGGTCATGAATACCGGGGAGACGGCGTACGTTCCGTCGGGAGAAACCGAAACCCCGGAAGCCGTCCATGTGTTTGCCGACGAAGATCACGTGAGTCTCCTTGACGGCAAAACCGCCGCCGTGCCGCTCGTCACCGTGTGCGGAGGCAAGCGCAGGGCTTGCGAGGGCCGCTTCGAGCTTATCGAGCCTTTCCATGTTCAAGGTTTCGGCATGAAGCCCGAGAAGCTTTGGGAATACGTTTACGCGCTGTGTTCCGAAAAATACGACATGAACAAAGTCAAAGAAGTTTATCTCTACGGAGACGGTGCGGCGTGGATAGAAGCGGGGACAAATCTCTTTCCCGGGGCCGTGCGCGTTCTTGACGAATTCCATCTTAAAAGCGGGATGCGCCGTTTGTTGGCCGGTGAGATCGGCGGAGCGCTCGCGCCCCGCGCCCGCGCCGCGCTCGCGAGAAACGACAAGGAGACGTTCGCCGAGAGCGTCCGCTTTATCGCCGACGCGACGTTTTGGCTCATGAGCGAAGGCAAAGAGCGCGACGCGAGGTTGAAGTCGGTGAAAGAGAACGGCGGCTACATTCTCTCTCATTGGAACGCGATACAAAACATCCGGCTGCCGGGCTCCACGGGAAGTTGCACGGAGGCCATGGTGAGCCACGTTCTTTCGGAGAGGTTCAGCCGGAATCCAATGGGTTGGTCAAAGGCGGGGCTTTCGAAGATGGCGATGATCCGGGTTTTCGTGATGAACGGCGGCAGAATAACGCCCGCCGACGTGACGGCGTTGAAAGGCGACGGACGCAAAGACGCGGTTTTGGCTCACATCGACAAATACGAAAGAATCGCGAGGAAACAACAAGAAGAAACATTGAACGGCATGAAGGATTGGAGTCTGTTTGATCGCGAAACGATGATTCCCGGGAAACGCGGAGGCACGCGCGTCATCGTCGAGGCGCTCGGTCGGACAAGAAAAGTCGGATGAGTATCCGGGCGGGAAAGGGGTGACGGCAACGGCTCTGCGGCCATGGCAGCATGAATTTGAGGTTGGATCGGCGTGTCGGGAAAGGAGATGCCCCAATGAAAACCAAACAGGTAAAGATATACGCGGAGCCGGAATTGGCGGATGCGTTCAAAGCCCTCTGCGAAAAAGGCGGCACATCCGTAACGGCCGAACTGTCCGCGTACATGCGAAAGCGAACGCATCTCAAAGAGCCGTCGGTCGCGACGGGCAATCGTGCGGACAGACGTTGGCGGCGCAAGGCAACCGTGCGCAGGATGATTTCACCGCTCGAAAAAGTACGCGACGCAGAGGAGTCCTATCGCGATTCCATACCGGAGAACCTGTGCGGTGGGCCTTTGCTTGTGCCCGGAGCCTGCGAACGGGTAGCCGAAGCGGCGGATGAGGCCATCGCTCGGCTCACGGAAGCCGTGGATGCTCTTTCCGAAGCCCATGCCTTGTGAAATGCGTGCAAAGGATCGGAAGCGCGCGACAGTCCGCATGAGCCGGTTTCTTGATCGAGAGCGTTCGCGCCGTTCTTTGCGCGGGCGCTTACGCCGAGGTGCGGGGCGGGCGTTCGGCCCCGCACAAGATCAAAGCCTTGCGGCCCTTGCGGCTGCAAGGCATCCGATTTGGATAAGATCGCAAATATTTATGTCTCAGAAAAATATCACGGGTAAAATCCAGAACAACTTGACACCGTCAAAAACATTTCGCCGCTTCCCTGTTCGCGGCGTTTATGGTACAATTGAATAACGCAAACAGCGCGGCCCCGGCCGATCGCGACGAGGAGGCAGAATGGACTATTTGGCGAAGCTGAACCCCAAGCAGAGAGAAGCCGCTATGCACACGGACGGGCCGCTTTTGATCCTGGCCGGCGCGGGCAGCGGCAAGACGAGCACGATGACGCACCGCATCGCGCGGCTCGTGCGCGAGGAAGGGGTTTCCCCGTACAACATACTGGCAGTCACCTTCACGAACAAGGCCGCCGCAGAGATGCGGGAACGGGTGGAAACGCTGATCGGCGGGCATTCGCACATGTGGATCCTGACCTTTCACTCGGCCTGCCTGCGCATACTCCGAACGCACGCGGAAGCCGCGGGCTACGGCCGCGATTTCGTCGTGTTCGACCCGGCGGATCAAAAGACCGTGATCAAGAATTCCCTGAAAGGCCAAGACGTGAGGGACAAAAAATTCACGCCCGCATACG
>JAISNR010000116.1 GCA_031276135.1 Eubacteriales Family XIII. Incertae Sedis bacterium
AACTACCTCGAATACAGGGGTTCGCGCGTAAAATTCGTGCAGAATTTCACGGACGTGGACGACAAGATCATCAACAGGGCCCGCGAGGAAGGCGTGGACGCCTCGGAGATCAGCGAGAAATATATAGAAGAATACCACAGGGACGCCGCGCGCCTGCGGATCGGCCCCGCGTCCGTCCATCCCAAGGTCACGGAGAACATGGACGAGATCATCGATTTCGTGCGAACGCTGGTCGAGAAGGGTTACGCCTATGAGCGGGACGGCGACGTGTATTTCAGCGCGCGGAAGTTTTCGGGCTACGGCAAGCTCTCGCGGCAGAACATCGAGGAACTCGAATCCGGCGCCCGCGTGGGCGTGGACGAGCGCAAGGCCGATCCGCTGGATTTCGCGCTGTGGAAGAGGCGGAAGCTCGACGGTGAGCCCGCTTGGGAATCCCCGTGGGGCTTCGGGCGCCCGGGCTGGCATATCGAATGCTCCGCCATGTCGAAGAAATACCTCGGCGAAACGATCGACATACACGCGGGCGGGCAGGATCTGACGTTTCCGCACCACGAAAACGAGATCGCCCAGTCGGAAGCCGCGAACGGCAAGCCCTTCGCGCGCTACTGGATGCACAACGGCTACATCACGATAGACGACGAGAAGATGTCCAAATCCGCAGGCAATTTCTTTACGGTCCGGGACATCCTCAAGGAGTACGACGGCGAAACGATACGCTTCTTCCTGCTGTCCGGGCATTACAGAAATCCCATCAATTTCAGCCGCGCCATGATGGAGCAGGCCAAGGCCGGACTCGCGCGCATGCGCAACGCCGAAAGCACGCTGCGGCATCTGATCGCCTCCGGCGCGGACGCGGAGGGCCTCTGCGCCGCAGAGGAATCCGCGCTCGCCGAAATGGAGGGCTTCCGCGGGAAATTCAAGGACGCGATGGACGACGACCTGAACACGGCGGACGCCATCAGCGCGATCTTCGAACTCATTTCCGCGATCAACACGGCCGTGCGAAGCGGCGCGACAAAGGGCTTCGCCGCGCGCTGTCTTGCCCTGCTCACGGAGCTCGCGGGCGTGCTCGGATTGCTCGGAAACGCCGGCGCCGACGACGGGGACGGGGATGAGGACGCGGAGCTTGCGGCGCTCATCGAAGAGCGCGGGCGGGCGCGGGCGGCCAAGGACTTCGCGCGCGCGGATGAGATACGGGACCTGCTCCGGGAGAGGGGCATCACGCTGAAGGATACGCCGCAGGGCGTGCAGATCTTGCGCGACAGCTGATCTCAATCATGAAATTTTTAATCCTCAGCGACACGCATCGAAATCTTGAACGCGCGGCGGAGATCATAGACGCCGCGAAAGACGCCGACCGCATCGTTCACCTCGGCGACATGTCCGCCGACGCCCGCGAGCTTTCCCGCCTGACGAAGCGGGAGATCCTTTCGGTAAACGGCAATTGCGACTTCGATTTCTCGGACGGGAATTACAAACTCCTGGAAACCGAATGCGGCAGGATCCTCCTGCTTCACGGACACAGGGAACAGGTGAAGTCCGGACTCCTGCGCCTGCGCCGCCGCGCGGCCGAGCTGGGCTGCGGGGCGGTCTTTTTCGGACATACGCACATCGCCTGCGTCCGCAAGGAAAACGGCTTCACCTTCGTGAATCCGGGGAGCCTGACCTATCCGGCCGCCGGCGCGGATCCTTCCTATGCGGTGGCGTACACGCGGCCCGGCGGCCTGTCGGCCTCGGTGGTTTACATCGAGCCCGGGGGCGCTTTGCCGTATGAGGATATACGCCAAAGCGAACGATAGTTGATTTTGCGCAAACGCCGCAAAGGGGTGTTTTTCGAATGAATTTAAAATCACGCGGCCTGAGCTACACCCTCATGACCCTGCTCGTATGCCTGTGGGGGCTTGAGTATATCGTTGCGAAGAAAGCGCTCGCGGACATCGAACCGCTGACGCTCGTGTTCTTCAAGTACGGCGTGGCCTTCCTTCTGCTCGCGCCGATCAAATTCGCGATCGACCGCAGAGTAGCTGTGCGCGGGAAGCACCTTCTCCCGCTGTTCGTGTGCGCGCTGTTCGGCGACATCATCTACTACGCCGCGGAGTACCGGGCGCTTTCCTATGTTTCGGTGGCGGTGCTGACGATCCTGCTCTCCTTCGTGCCGCTGCTGTCCATCCTGATCGAATGGGGCTTTTTCGGCAGACGCCCGAGTCTGCTCATGATTGCGGGCGTGCTCGTATGCATCCTGGGCATCGCGCTCGTGATCGGCGTCGATTTCAGACAGCTGCGCGGCGCTTCCCTGGGCTACGCGCTCGGCGGCGTCGCGATTCTGGCGTGGAACATCTACAACTTCTTCACCGAGAAACTGACGGACGCTTTCCGGGTGCTGGACCTGACCCTGTATCAGGTCGTCTGTACGCTGATCCTGCTCGCGCCCTACATGATCGCGAACCCGCCCGCGCTCGCCTCCCTCACGCCGGCGGCGCTCGGCGGCGCCCTGTACCTCGGCGTCGTCAGCTGCGCGCTCGGCTTCTTCATCTACGTCAACGCGCTCTCCGTGCTGGGCGCAACACCCTGCGCGCTTTTTTCGACCTTCATGCCCGTGACGGCGGCGTTTTTCGGTTGGATCCTGCTGAAAGAGGCGTTGCGTCCTCTGCAACTTGCGGGCGGAGCGATCGTCATAGCCTCGGCCTGCGCGGTCCTGCGGCAGAAGAGCCTGTCGGACGCGCGGCGCGCGGCGGAAGAAGGGACCGGCGGGTCATGAAACGCGGCGGCATGGGCAGGGAAACATCGAGGCGCGCGGCGTTCTCCGCGCTGATCTGCGTTTTGGTTTTTTCGCTGGCGCTGTCCTGCCGGGTCGCCGATCTGAACCGCTCGCTGCGCGCGCAGGTCGATCGGCTGAACGATCTGCTCGCGCAGCGGCAGGCGGAGATCCTCGGATTGAAGGAGCGGCTTGCCGCAGACGACGACGCTTCCGCAGAGCCTGCTTCGCCCGGCGAAACGGCGGCGGTGCGCGGCGCGCCCGGCGCTTGGGAGCCGGCGCCGCCCAGGTTGTGGACCGAGTACAGGGATTACCAGGAGCTCTACCCTGCTCTGCGCGCGGAGCGCTCCGAGATGCGGTTCATACGGGAGAGGACGGTCTATCTCACCTTCGACGACGGGCCGACGATTTATACCGAACGCGTACTGGATACATTGAAGGAGAAAGGCGTCAAGGCGACCTTCTTCGTCGTGGGGAACTCCGCGTCGCGCCTCGGCGAGGAAGGGGCAGCGCTGCTGCGCCGCATGGCCGACGAAGGCCACACGATCGGCATACATTGCAACGTGCACGATTACAAGCGCGTTTACGCGTCGGTGGAAGCTTTCCTCGACGATTTCAACGCCGCTTTTACGTTGCTCCATGACATCACGGGCTTGCGGGCGGACATCTTTCGCTTTCCGGGCGGCAGCGTGAACGGCCACAACGCCGCGATACGGGAGGCGCTCATAGCCGAGATGGAGCGGCGCGGCTTTACCTACTACGATTGGAACGCTTCGAGCAACGATACCTCCGGCAAGACAACCGAAGATTCGGCGTGGCGCAACGCCGTTTCGCGCGCCGGGAGCGCCGACCGCGTGATCCTTTTGCTGCACGACACGAAGGAATCCACGGTGCGGGCCCTGCCGCGCATCATCGACACATACAGGGACAAGGGCTATGCCTTCGCGCGGCTCACGAACGCCGACAAGCCGATCGTGCTGCAGCGCGCGGCCCGCGCGGGGAAGGAATGACGATGAACGATCCGCTGTACGACAACACATCCATGCTCGCCTTCATCGGGGACGCGGTCTATGAGCTCCGCGTCCGTCTGCGCGTCGCGGCCTCCGGCGCGTTTCACAGCGAGCGGCTTCATCGGGAGGCGACGCGCTACGTGCGCGCCTCGGCGCAGGCGCGGGTCATGCGAACGCTGTTCGACGGTCTGAGCGAGGCGGAACAGCGGCTCGCAAAGCGGGCGCGCAACAAGCGCATCGCCACAAAGCCCAAGAATGCCGACCCCGTGGATTACAAATGGGCCACCGCGTTTGAAGCCCTGCTCGGATATTACTGCCTGACGGGGCAGACGGAAAAGCTCGACGCGATCGCGGACGAAGCGATGCGGATCACGGAAGAGGCGGCGGAAAGGATGTAGGAAATGACAGCCATAGCAGCAGTTGAAAGGAATTGGGGGATCGGTCTGGCGGGCGGCTTGCTCGCGGACCTGCCGGCGGATCGCGGATACTTCAGAGGGCATACCCTGCACAAGATCGTCGTCATGGGGCGCAAGACGCTGGAGAGTCTGCCCGGCGGCAGACCCTTGCCCGCGCGCACGAACATCGTGCTGTCGCGGAATCCGTCGTTTCGCGCGGATTGCGAGGTGTTTTCGTCGTTCGAAGCCTGTCTTGCGCGCCTCGCGCGCGAAAACCCCAAAGACGTGTACATCGCGGGCGGCGCGGAGATATACGGACGCTTCCTCCCCCACTGCGACGCCTGCCTGATCACGAAGATCGACGCGGACCTGCCGGCGGACAGCTTTTTCGCGGATCTGGACGCGGACGGCGCCTTCGCCTGCGTTTGGGAGAGCGCGCCGCAGAGCGAAAACGGCTTCGTTTACCGCTTTGCGCGATACGAACGAAAGGGCGCGGCCGCGCCTGCGGGCGGCGGCAATGGATAAGCTTATCGGAAGAAATCCCGTGCTCGAAGCCCTGCGCGCGGATCGCGGCTTTGATCGCTTGCTCGTGCAGAGGGGCGCGGAGGGTTCCGTCCAAAAAATCGTGGATTCGGCCCGCAAGCGCGGCATCGCGATCCGATTCGAGGCGAAAGCCGCTCTGGACAGGGAGGCGGGCGGCGGTGCGCACCAAGGCGTCGTGGCCTTCGTTTCGGACTATCGCTACGCGAGCCCGGACGATATGTTCGCGCGCGCGCGAGCCCAAGGCGAGCCGCCCCTTCTCGTCGCGCTCGCGGGGATAGAGGATCCGCGCAACCTCGGCGCGATCATCCGGACGGCGGAGGCCGTCGGCGCGCACGGCGTCGTCATCCCCCATCGGCGCGCCGTTTCCGTCAACGAAACCGTCGCCAAGACCTCGGCCGGCGCCGCGGAGCACATGGCCGTGGCGCGGGTTTCAAACCTGTCGCAGGCGTTGCGCCGGCTCAAGGACGCGGGACTCTGGATCGCCGCGCTGGATCCGGACGGCGAAAACTGCTTCGAACGGGACATGACGGGCCCCCTTGCGCTCACGGTCGGCGGCGAGGGCGGCGGCCCGGGCCGCTTGGTGCGCGAAACCTGCGACTTCGCCGTCTCCGTGCCCATGTACGGCAGGACGGCCTCGCTGAACGCGTCGAGCGCGGCGGCCGTCGCCCTCTACGAGATCCGGCGGCAGCGGGGGCAGCGGTCGGCCGGCGGTATTTTTTGATTTCCAATTGACATTGTGCTCCGTTGCCATTACAATATATAGCATAAGACTGCCGGCTTTCGCACACCATCCGGTACAAAATGGGAAAATGATGTGATGGTCGGAATTTTTTTGCTGTTGGAGGATTGCCGGTATGATCACAAGGGTACGGAAGCGCAACAATGAGATGGCGCCGTTTGAGCAGGAGAAGATCGCGTGGGCGCTTTACAAGGCGGCGGAAGCGGTGGGCGGCAGCGATTTCGATCTGGCCCACAGGTTGAGCGAACAGGTGGTTCGGCTCGTTCCCAAGGAGGCCGACGGCACCGCCTTCGTGGAGGACATTCAGGACACGGCCGAGAAGGTATTGATCGAAAACGGCCACGCCAAGACGGCCAAGGCATTCATCCTCTACCGCGAGAAACGCCGGGGCGCGCGCGAGAGCAACGCGCTGATCGGCGCCACCATACAGATGTTCTCCGATTACCTCGACGACAAGGACTGGCAGATACAGGAGAACGCGAACACGCAGAAATCCATAAACGGCATGAACAACTACGTGCGCGAAACCTTTACGAAGCAGTATTGGCTGCACGAGATCTATCCGAACGAGGTCGCGCAGGCGCACATCGACGGCGACATCCACCTGCACGACCTCGGCTTCTTCGGTCCCTACTGCGCGGGCTGGGATCTGCAGCAGCTCCTGGCGGACGGCTTCGGCGGCGTCAGCGGCAAGGTCGAATCCTCGCCGCCGAAGCATCTGCGCGCCCTCCTCGGCCAAATCGTGAATTCCACCTTCACGACGCAGGGCGAAACGGCCGGCGCGCAGGCCTGGTCCTCGATCGACACCTACTGCGCGCCCTTCATACGCTATGACGGGCTCGACAAGCAGCAGGTCAAGCAGGCGCTGCAGGAATTCATCTTCAACATCAACGTGCCCACGCGCGTGGGTTTTCAGTGCCCCTTCTCGAACCTCACGTTCGACATCGTGCCGCCGCACACGCTCAGGGACCGCTCCGTCATCATCGGCGGCAAGCTGATGCCCGAAACCTACGGCGAATTTCAAGCCGAGATGGACATGTTCAACGAGGCCTTCTGCGACGTCATGCTGGAGGGCGACGCGAAGGGCCGGGTGTTCACCTTCCCGATTCCGACGATCAACGTGACGAACGCCTTCGACTGGGACAGCCCCGTCGTGAACAAGTTCATGGAGATCACGTGCAAGTATGGCATCCCATATTTTTCCAATTATATCAACTCCGACCTCTCGCCCGAGGATGCCCTTTCGATGTGCTGCCGGCTCCGGCTGGACACGAAGGAGCTCAGAAAGCGCGGCGGCGGTCTGTTCGGCTCCAATCCCATGACGGGCTCCGTCGGCGTCGTGACGATCAACCTGCCGAGGCTCGCGTATTTTTCGAAGAGCGAGGTCGAGTTTCGCGCGCGGCTCTGGCGGCTCGTGAACGTGGCGAAGAACAGCCTCGAAATCAAGCGCAAGGTGATCGAAACCCAGACCGCGCGCGGCATGTACCCCTACTCCGCGCATTACCTGCGCAACATCAAGGCCCGCACGGGCGAATTCTGGTACAACCATTTCAACACGATCGGCATCATCGGCATGAACGAGGCCTGCCTGAACTTCTTCGGCGACGGCAGCGATCTGACGAGCGAGAAGGGCCAGAAATTCGCGATCGGCACGATGCACTACCTGCGCGAGCAGATCGCGCGGATTCAGGAGGAAACGGGCCATTTCTACAATCTGGAAGCGACGCCGGCGGAGGGCACGAGCTACCGCCTCGCGAACATCGACCGCAGAAAATATCCGGACATCCTCTGCGCCGGTACGCGGGAAACGCCGTATTACACGAATTCCAGCCAGTTGCCCGTCGGTTTCACCGACGATATATTCGAAACCCTCGACCTGCAGGATGAGTTGCAGAGCCTCTACACGGGCGGCACCGTGCTGCATTTTTACCTCGGCGAGCGCATTCCCGACATCGAGGTGGCGAAGAGCCTGATCAAAAAGACCTTCACGCATTACAAGCTGCCGTACATCTCGCTGACGCCGACCTTTTCGATCTGCAACGCGCACGGCTACATCGCGGGCGAGCATTTTTCCTGCCCCGCGTGCGGCGCGGAAACGGAGGTCTGGAGCCGCGTCGTGGGCTACCTGCGCCCCGTGCAGCACTACCACAAGGGGAAGAAGGCGGAGTATGATGAGAGGAAGAAGTATGTCATCGCGGCGAAAAAACAAGGTGCGAG
Organism: Eubacteriales Family XIII. Incertae Sedis bacterium; assembly: GCA_031276135.1. Classification (GTDB taxonomy): domain Bacteria; phylum Bacillota; class Clostridia; order Peptostreptococcales; family Anaerovoracaceae; genus JAITLA01. The sequence goes on from JAISNR010000116.1 coordinate 7,660, forward strand.
CGAATGAAAAATCATGACCGTATTGCCATTTGAAAAAAACCTGCGCATCGCGGGGATGCAGAAAAGCAGCACCTTGGATTTTCCGGGCTGCCTGTCAGCGGTTCTGTTCTTCGCGGGATGCAATTATAATTGCTACTATTGCCATAATAGGGACATTTTAAACAATCCTCCGATTCTGCCCATAGAGCCCGTGCTGGCCTTCCTGCAAAAGCGCCGCGGGCTTTTGGACGGCGTCGTGCTTTCCGGCGGGGAGGCGAGTTTGCAGGGCGGGCTGTATGCCTTTGCGCGCGGCCTGAAAGAACTCGGCTATCGCGTCAAACTCGACACGAACGGCAGCAGGCCGGCGGTTCTGCGCACCCTGCTGAACGACGGCTTGGTCGATTTCGCGGCCGTGGACTACAAGGCGCCGCTCTCCATGTACGACGCGATCTGCGGCGAGGGCGCCTTGGGCGGCGCGGGGCTTTTCGAAACCTTCGGGATGCTGCGGGACAGCGGCATCGCGTATGAGGCGCGCGTGACGATGATTCCGCAGATCACGGAGAAAAAGCTTGCGGAAATGGCGGAATCGCTGCCGCGGCTCGAACGCTTCGTGCTGCAGCTCTACAGGCCCGTGTTCGCGGGGGAGAACGGCAGGCTTCGCATCTTGGAGGCGGACGCGCCGGACGCGGGCCGCCCCTATGTGCCGGGGGAGTTGCACGATTTGGCGGTTGCCGTGCGCTACGCACAGCCCAATGTGAGCGTGCGGCTTTGACAGAGAACAGTATGATCGCAACCCCGGAGCGGAGGGCTGCGAGAGGAGTGTGAGGAGCATGTACTACAAGGAACGGGAACCCCGAAAATTCGATTATAAAGACGAACCGCCGAAGGGCGTCAGCAAGAAAGCGATCCACATGATCATTCTGCTCTTGTTCTTGGTCGCCGCTTTCCTGTTTTTCTTTCCGAGTCCGCGCGGGGAGGGCGAGCGGAACGGCGGCGAGTCGAACGCGGCGCTTTCGAGCGCCGGCCTCGCCGCGGCCGATGTCCGGGCCGGGGCGCCCGCATGTTGAAGGACGGTGGAGGCGCCGCGCATGAACGCGTTTGAAATCAGGCGATTTTCCTTTACCTACCACGACCGGGAATCGCCCGCTTTGGACAAGATCGACCTCGTCGTCCGCGCGGGCGAAATCGTCGCGCTCTGCGGCAAGTCGGGCAGCGGCAAGAGCACGCTTCTGCGCAACCTGAAAACGATGCTGACGCCGCCCGGCATCCGCAGCGGGCGCATCGTTTTCTTCGGCCGTCCGGTCGAGATGATTCCGCCGCTGGAGCAGATACAGCGCATCGGCCATGTGATGCAGGACCCCGACAGCCAAATCGAAACGGATTCGGTGCAAAGCGAGCTCTCCGCAGGGCTGATCGGCCTCGGCCTTCCCGAACGCGCCGTGTTGCTTCGCGTGGCCGAAATGGTCAGCTTCTTCGGCATACAGACTTGGTTTCACCAAGATATCTCCACGCTTTCCGGCGGACAGAAGCAGATGCTGACGCTCGCCTCCGCGATGGCGCTGCAACCGGACGTTCTGCTTCTCGACGAACCCACGGCGCAGCTCGACCCGATCGCCGCGCGGGAATTCCTCGATACGGTTCGGAAGATCAACCGGGAAACCGGAACGGCGGTCATCCTCTCCGAGCAGCGGCTGGAGGAAGTCCTTGCGATGTCGGACAGGGCCGTCGTTCTGGATCGCGGAAAGGTGATCGTGGACGCGCCGCCCAAGCGGGCGGGCGTCACGCTGTCGCAGCTCGGGCACGATATGATGCTCGCGATGCCGGCGCCCATGCAGGTCTTTTTGGAGCTTGAGCGGGACGCGGCGATCAAGTGGCGGCGCGCCGAGGCGGGATCGCTGCGCAGCATGGGCTTTCCGATCACGGTGCGGGACGGCAGGGAGTGGCTTTCGGACCTGTTCGGGGACCAAGAACCCTCCAAGCCCTCCGTCCGCCGGCCTCACGCTGCGGCGGAAAGCGGCGAGCCGGCCGTCGAGCTCAAGGACCTGCGCTTCCGCTACGGCAAGGACGGCCGCGATGTGATCAAGGGGCTCAACCTGACGGTGCCGAGAGCGAAGCTTTTCTGCATCGTCGGCGGGAACGGCGTCGGAAAGAGCACGGTCGTCGGCTTGATCGGCGGCCGGCTCGCACCCTATCGCGGGAAGCTCTTCATAAACGGCAAGGACATCAAAAAGCTTCCGGCAAAGGAGAAGGACGCGTGCGCCGTGGGCCTGTTGCCGCAGAACCAAGGCAGCCTGTTCCAAGAGGGCACGGTCATGCAAAACCTGCTCTCCGTGTTCGAAGGGCGCGTCAAACCGGACGGAAGCGCTTTCGTCCGGCATGAAAAAGAGGGGAAGATCGAGGGCGTCACGGCGCTTTTGACGCTGGACGATCTGCTCGGCCGCGCGCCGAAGGAGCTTTCCGCGGGGGAACAGCAGCGCGTCGCGCTGGGCATGACCTTGCTTTTGGAATCGGAAATCCTGCTCCTCGACGAACCCACCAAGGGCCTCGACAATCATTTCAAGGAACGCTTCGCCGTGATCCTGCGCGCCCTGCTGTCCCGGGGAAAGACGATCCTGATGGTTTCGCACGACATCGAGTTTTGCGCGAAGCACGCGGATATCTGCGCGCTCCTCTTCGACGGCGCCGTCGTCGCCGAGGGTGAGCCGGGGGCGTTTTTTTCGGGCAACAGCTTCTACACGACGGCCGCGAACCGCATGTCGCGGCATATCTTCGAAAACGCCGTCACGACGCGCGAGGTGATCGCGCTCTGCCGCGAGAACATCGTGCACGACGAACGGAGCGATTGACGCAAAGACCGACAGGCGCTCACGATTCTCCTTCTTGGCCTTCCGGCCTTGCGCAATACAGCCAAAGGTTCAATCAAAACCATTCAAACGCCGCGATATTTTGTCTGCACCCGGCCGGCGCGCCGGCGCGGGCGTTCAGATCGAGTTCTGAGGAGCACCTGTCCCCATTTGCGAAGTAAATGGGGACAGGTGCTCCATTCGGCTCGCCCCGAACGAATGCAAGAGAGGCCTTCCCGGCTTCAGCCGGATGAAGTTCACCGTGATGGGCAAAATTTGCGCGGCGTTCGAATGGTTGCAAATTTGAAAAAGACTTGACATTGGAACAGTACCAATGTGTATAATATCCTCGGTTTCAAAATTATCGGAAGGCTTCCGGCTTCCCTTTGCGGCGCCGGGGCCGAATGCAAGGAGGAGGAAGAACCATGAAGAAAAGGACTTTACTCATTTTGTTCGCCGTCATGCTGGCGGCGGCGATGGCCTTCACGGGTTGCGGAGGCGGCGGGACGGCGTCGGACGACGGCGGCGGCGAAGCCGACGCGGAGGCGGCGGCGGAAGGAGAAGCGGAGGGCGGTGCGGAGGAAGAAAGCGCGTTTGCGAACCTCGATCCCGTAGAGCTCACGTTCACGATGCACGATCCCGAGACGTCCCGCATCGGTCAGGCCACGCAGGCTTGGGCAGACGAGGTTTCGGCGCTGACGGACGGCAAGCTGACGATCAAGATCTTCGGCAGCGGCACGCTGGCGCCGGGACCCGAAGCCCTGAACTTCGTCATGGACGGCACGGCCGACATCGGCTGGCTTTTCACGATGTTCTATCCGGGCCAGTTCCCGCTCACGGAGGTCGTGGCGCTCCCGATGAACGGCCCGACGCACCCCGCACAGACCGCGCAGGTCCTGTGGGATCTGTACGACGCGACGCCCGAGCTGCAGGCGGAGCTCTCCAAGGTGCACGTGCTCTTCATGTACGGCAATCCCGTGAACTTCATTTCGACCAAGAAAGGTCCCATCAACACGCTCGACGACATCAAGGGGCTCAAGCTCCGCTGCCCGTCCGGGGCGATGACGGAGGTCATGAAGCTCTGGGGCGCGGCGCCCGAGGTGGTTCCTCCGGGCGACACCTACGACCAGCTGTCGAAGGATGTCATAGGCGGCACCTCTTGGGAATGGCAAGGGCTGGAAGCGTTCAAGCTCTATGAGCAGCTCGACTACTACATGGAAGGCATGCCTATCTACGAAGGCGTTTTCGTGGTCGGCATGAACAACGAGAAGTGGGAAACCCTCGACCCGGCCTATCAACAGGTTTTGAGCGACACCACCGGCAAGGCCGGCTCCGTGACCTTCGGCGAAACCTTCTACAATGCGGCGCAGGAATCCAAGACGGCCATTTTGGAGGCCGATTCGACCGCAGAGGTCGTCACGCCCGCCGCAGAGGCGATCGCGGAGTTCAAGGCGATCGCGGACGGTTACATCCCGACGTGGGTTGAAGCCAACACGAAGGACGGCTTCGACGCACAGGCGTATTTTGAAAAGGCGAAAGAGCTGACGGAACAGTACAAGAACTGACATCGCGAGCCGGGGGATTCGGAGAATCCGAACCCCCGGCTCTGATTTTAAGGAGCCTGACGAATATGAACCCAATCACATTGGCCGTCGCGGCGATCATCGTGTTCCTCGTGCTGATCTTCCTCGGCATGAACATCGGTTTGGCGCTGACGATGGTCGGCACCGTCGGGTACGCGCTTGCGGTGACGCCCGGCGCGGCCCTCGGTCTGCTGCGCTCTCTGCCCGCCTCTCAAGCCGGGTCCTACGCGCTGATGGTCATACCCATGTTCATCATCATGGGGAACTTCGCTTTCGAGGCCGGGCTTTCCAAGGGCCTCTACGACGCCTGCAACAAATGGCTGAGCCGCCTGCCCGGCAACCTGGCCTGCGGCACGATCGCCGCCTGCGCGGGCTTCGGCGCGATCTGCGGCAGCAGCGCCGCGACGGCCGCCACCATGGGCACGATCGCGGTGCCCGCCATGCGGCAATACGGCTACGCGGACCAGCTGGCCACCGGATCCGTGGCGATGGGCGGTACGCTCGGCGTCATGATTCCGCCCAGCACGATCTTCGTGGTATACGCCGTGGTCGCGGAGCAGTCCGTCGGACAGCTGTTCGCCGCAGGCATCATCCCCGGTCTGATCCTCACCGTTCTGTGCATTTTTACGGTCGTCATCCTCGTCACCGCGAACAAGAAGCTCGCGCCGCCGCACAAGACCCCGTGGATGGAACGCTTCCGCTCCTTGGGCGGCCTGATCCCCGTCGCGGTGCTCTTCGGCGTCGTCCTCGGCGGCATGTTCTCCGGCTGGTTCACCGTGAATCAGGCGTCCGCCATCGGCGCCGCCGTCGCCTGCGCGATCACGGTCTTTCGGAAAAAACTCACGTGGACGACGTTCAAGAAGGTCATGGCCACCTCCGTGCAGACCTCCGCGATGACTTTCCTGATCATGGTGGGCGCGGCGGTTTTCGTCACCTTCCTCAACATTACGGGCTTCCCCAAGATGCTGGCGGCCTCCATCGCCGCGCTGTCGGTGTCGAAATACGTAATCATCTTGCTTATGACATTCATCTACCTGCTGATCGGCATGATCATGGACGAGCTGCCGGCGATCATCATGACGGTGCCGATCTTTCTCCCGATCGTCGTGTCGCTCGGCTACGATCCGATCTGGTTCGGCGTTTACATCGTGCTGAACTGCGAGCTGGGCGCGATTTCGCCCCCCGTCGGCCTCACCTGCTTCATCCTGTCCGGCATAGCGAAGGACGTGCCGCTGGGGACGATCTTCCGGGGCGCCATGCCCTTCGCGGCCACCGTGCTCCTGATGATCGCGCTGATCTCCGTATTTCCGCAGATTGCCACGTTCCTGCCGAATCTGCTGTTCAACCGGTAAAGCGTCGCTCGTTCCATGAAAAGGATGATTTGATATGTTTTTGAAAATAAAAAATCTGATGTATCGATTCGCGGACGCGGTCGGCGTGGTCAGCTCCATCGGCTATATCTTCATCATCGTCCTGTGCGTCGTCGAAGTCCTCCTCGAAAAACTCACGGGCATGCCCGTGCTCGGCTCATACGAGATGATCGAGCGCGCCATGATCGTCGCGGTGTTCGCGTCGTTCGCATACGGGCAGACGAAAAAGATGCACATCAACGTCCCCATCGTGCTGAACTTCTTCCCGCGCGCGGCGCGGCTCCTGTCCCTCGGCGCCATGAGCACGGTTTCGACGGGCATCGCCTTCTTCGTGGGCTACGCCGCCTGGACGCAGTGCCTGACGGCGAAGAGCATGGGCCAGATGACCGGCATCCTCCACATCCCGCTCCATCCCTTCTACTTCGTGGAGGCCGTGGCCATGGTCATATTCGGGCTGATCCTGATCATCGACACGATCGTCGTGTTCCTGTCGCTGAAGGACAGGGAAATGGAAAAACAGACGTTGGTGGACTACGGAATGACCCCCGCAAAACACTGATCCGTTCCGGACCGCCCCGCTTTACCGTTCGAAGCGCGCGAGGGCGGCGCGCGCGATACGCTTCACCAGACGATTCATGGGCTCCCGGTACAGCGTATCCCCCCGCCGGAGCGCCAGATATCCGCTCCCATACGAGGGGTACGCGGCGAATTCGCCGTCGTCCGCGCCGAGCGCGCGCAGGTCCGCGAACACGACGTCCTTTTCGCACAGGCACGGGACGCGGACGTCGAAGCTTTCCGTTTCGTGCCGAAACGAAACCTGCCACGGTTCATCGAAGAGGACGTAATCGAAGGGCAGCGCCTTGTATCTGCCCGAGAATTCGAGGGCGCGCCGGCCGAGCTTGATGTCCGTGACGAAGGCGAGGGATTCGCCGCAGCGCACGGGGAAGCCCAGCCGCGCGGCAACGCTGTGCGAATCCAAGTCGTCGAACACGCGCAGGATGCGCGCGAGCTGCCGCAGATCGTCGCTGTTGTGCAGCAGTATGTACCGCAGAAGCTCCGGCGATTTGCGCGCCGCGTATTCGTAATACAGGCGGACGCTGTCCGCGCCGGAGATGCGGTCTTCCCTTCCGTTCCCGAGACCCATATGGCGTTCCACCGTCTTCTGTTTCAGGTTCGGCAGCGCGCCGCCCGGCTCGTAATATCCGCGTATCACGCGGTACATGTCGACGCTCAGACAATCGCCGAAGGCGGGCGGACGGCGGCGGCGCGCGAGGCGGCCGTTCAGGAAGGGGATGTCGAAGCGGTCGCCGTTGTAGCTGAACAGCACGTCCGTCTCGGCCAACGCTTCCGCGTACAGGGCGAGCAGCTCGCCCTCCTCGCGGACGTCCTCCGCGAAGAACTGGCGCACGCGGACGCCGCCCGCGCAAGGCGTCAAAAGACCGCCGAGTATGAGCTTGGCCCTGCCCGCGTCAAGCCCCGTCGTCTCGATGTCGAACACGCCAAGGCGAGCTTCGCCGAAATAATAATCGAAGGTCTCCGAGGAGTGGAACGGCTCCTCAAAGACCGCGTCCGTCAAATGCATGGCTGCCTCTCCGGCGCGTGTTTTTCAACGAAAAAACACCGCATAAACCAGATAAGCCGCAGGGGTGCAGCTTATCTTGTTCAAAAGGGGTATTGGGATTAGAGATTAATGAGGTTATTAGGGGGATAACCACGCC
>JAISNR010000146.1 GCA_031276135.1 Eubacteriales Family XIII. Incertae Sedis bacterium
ACCTACACGGGGGTGTTCACGCCCATACGCGAGCTCTTTTCGCGCATGCCGGAGGCGAAGGTGCGCGGCTACGACAAGGGGCGTTTCAGCTTCAACGTCAAGGGCGGCCGCTGCGAAGCGTGCAGCGGCGACGGCATCATCAAGATCGAAATGCACTTCCTGCCCGACGTCTACGTCCCCTGCGAGGTCTGCAAGGGCAAACGCTACAACAGGGAAACCCTGGAAGTGAGATACAAGGGCAAGAGCATCTTCGACGTGCTCGACATGAACGTGAGCGAGGCGTTGGAATTTTTTAAGAACATCCCGCTGATCACGCGGCAGCTGGAAACCCTCGAAGAGGTTGGCCTCGGCTACATCAAGCTGGGCCAGCCCTCCCCCCAGCTCTCCGGCGGAGAGGCACAGCGCGTCAAGCTGGCCTCGGAGCTCTCGAAGCGCAGCACGGGCAAGACGCTGTACATCCTCGACGAGCCGACCACGGGCCTGCATTTCGCGGACGTCGCCAAGCTGATCTCCGTCCTCGACAAGCTGGCGGACGGCGGCAACACGGTCATCGTGATCGAGCACAATCTGGAGGTGATCAAGTGCGCCGATCACATCATCGACCTCGGGCCGGAGGGAGGCGACCGCGGCGGCGAGGTGGTCGCCGTCGGGACGCCGGAGGAGATCGCGGAGGCGCCGGGTTCCTATACGGGCGAATTTTTAAAAAACGTTTTACGGCGGGGGCTTCGTTAAATTCGATGCTCCGGACACGCCAAACATCGGGGTTGCCCCAAATCGATGCTGCAAATATCGCTGCGGGGGCCAATTCCGGAACCGTTTGCGGATTTGTCCGGCAATCGCAGCGATGTGTCCACATTCACGGATTGGATCGAATCCAATTTTGTCGAAGGCGGCCGCTCCATGATCGCGCTGCCGGACACGCAGGTCCTTTTATGAGCAAACGGCAATTGACCTCAAGGATTTGGGAATCCGCAAACAAAATGCGCTCGAAAATCGAAGCCAAGACTTGCTTGAAAAAATGTTCGTGAAGGATGGATAGCGTGACGAAAAGTATAATCAGCGTGAATGAAGGGAAAATCGTTCTCTACGTCATTGGCAACACCAACGTCTGCGTTGATGTAGTCTACAAGGATGAAACCTTTTGGATGACGCAAAAGGCCATCGCGGAGTTGTTCGATGTAAATGTCCCCGCAATCAGCAAACACATCAAGAACGTGCTTGAAGAAGGCGAATTGGGGGCGGATTCAACTGTTTCCATTTTGGAAACAGTTCAACGGGAGGCTAATCGCAATGTCAGCCGACCCCTTGAATTTTACAGCCTTGATATGATTATCGCCGTCGGCTATCGCGTCAATTCCAAAAAGGCGACGCGATTCAGGCAGTGGGCGACGCAGACCTTGAAAGAATATATTCAAAAGGGATATCTTCTGAATATGGATTTGCTGAAAAACGGACGGCAATTCGGGCGCGACTACTTTGATGAGCTGCTCGAAAAAATCCGTGAAATCCGCGCAAGCGAACGCCGCGCATATCAGAAAATCGCCGACGTATTCGAGCAATGCAGTTACGACTACGACAGGGACAGCGAAACGACCAAGGCGTTCTATTCCTTTGTGCAGAACAAGCTTCACTATGCGGTCACGGGCAAGACGGCGGCAGAGCTTATCGCAGAGCGCGCCAACATCGACCACCCTACGATGGGCCTGACCACTTGGAAGGATGCGCCTCAGGGCAAAATACTGAAACGCGACATCGGCATTGCAAAGAACTATCTGAACGAGAAGGAAATCTCGCGACTCAACCGCCTTGTGACGATGTTCATTGACTATGCGGAGTTGATGGCCGAAGATGGTGTGGCAATGAGTATGCAAGACTGGCTGAACGAAACAGACAACTTTCTAAACAACAACCGCCGCCGCATTCTGGAAGGCAAGGGACGCGTTTCTCACGATGACGCGATGAAAAAGGCGGCCGAGGTCTACGAGCGGTTTCGAATTCAGCAGGACAAGGACTATATCTCCAATTTCGATGAAGAAATGTCCGAATATTTGACCGGCGCGTTAATGCGGGAGCGTAATGACAATGACTGATTCGTACAGAAATGCTTTTGCTTGGGCATAATAAAAAAGGGAATTGCCTTATACGGGCGAATTTTTAAAAAACGTTTTACAACGGCAAAAAATCCGGTAAAATAATAGAATATCGGAATGCGTATACCGCCGGTGCGGCGTTTATGCTGATTCGCAACAAATACAATGACAAAGGGCGAATCAGTATATACTGCTTTCAACTGCCCGCTCCCTAAATGGGAGCGGAATCTTAAATGAAAAGCAGTATTAAATAAGAGGCGCGAAATGCTGTACGACCATAAGAACATGACCATGCTCGCGGACTTCTACGAATTCACCATGGCGAACGGCTACTTTGAGAGCGGCGCCGCAGAGAAAACGGGCTATTTCGACCTGTTCTTCCGCAACATCCCCGACGGCGGCGGCTTCGCGATCGCGGCGGGGCTCGAACAGGTCATCGAGTATCTGGAAAACCTGAAATTCACGGAGGACGACCTCGCGTTCCTGCGGCAAAAGGGCTTCTTCGGCGAAGGCTTTCTGCAATACCTGCGGGATTTCGAATTCAAATGCGACGTGTGGGCCATACCGGAGGGTACGCCCGTCTTTCCGGGCGAGCCGCTCCTCACGGTCAGGGGGCCGATGGTGCAGGCGCAGTTCATCGAAACGATGCTGCTGCTTCTGGTGAACCACCAGAGCCTCATCGCAACCAAGGCGAACCGCATCGTGCGGGCCGCCGCCGGCAGGGCCGTCATGGAGTTCGGCACGCGGCGCGCGCACGGCGCGAGCGCGGCGGTATTCGGCGCGCGCGCGGCGTTCATCGGCGGTTGCGCGGGAACGGCCTGCGCGATCACGGAGAGAAACCATCCCGGCATCCCCGCCATGGGCACGATGGCGCACAGCTGGGTGCAGCTGTTCGACGACGAATACGAAGCTTTCCGGCGCTACGCGGAGCTCTATCCCGACAACTGCGTGCTGCTCGTCGATACCTACAATGTGCTGAGGTCCGGGATGCCGAACGCGATCCGCGTGTTCCGCGAATGCAGGCCCAAGAAGATGGGGATCCGGCTCGACAGCGGCGACGTGACCTACCTCTCCAAGGCCGCGCGGCGCATGCTGGACGACGCGGGACTCTCGCGCTGTTCCATCGTCGTGTCGAACTCGCTGGACGAGTACATCATCCGCGACGTGATCCTGCAGGGTGCGCGCATCGACAGCTTCGGCGTCGGCGAAAGGCTGATCACCTCCAAATCGGATCCCGTGTTCGGCGGCGTCTACAAGCTGTCCGCCATCGAAACGGACGGCAGGATCGAGCCGCGCATGAAGATCAGCGAAAACGTCGAGAAGATCACGAACCCCGGCTTCAAGAAGGTGTACAGGCTCTTCTGCGAAAAGACGGGCAAGGCGATGGCGGACCTCATCGCGCTGGCGCACGAAGAGGCGCCGCAGGGCGACGGCTTTGAGATCTTCCACCCCTCGTTCACGTGGAAGCGCAAGCGCCTCTGCAATTTTTACGCGCGGGATCTGCAAAAGCGCATCTTCGCCGGCGGCAAGCGCGTGTACGACAGCCCCGCCGTCGAGGACATCCGCGCGTATTGCGCAAAACAGATCGACACCCTGTGGGAGGAATCGTTGCGCTTCGAGAATCCCGCCGTCTATTATGTGGATCTGTCGCAGTCCCTCTGGGATCTGCGCGCGGATTTGATTCGAAAATACAAGACGGCGTTTGAATGACGATTGAAGGAGGCGGGTATGAAATACGAATTTCCCATCACAAGGACGCACGAACCCAAGGAAAAGCCCAACCCGGACAGCCTCGAATTCGGGTCGGTGTTCACGGATCACATGTTCCTCATGAACTACGACCGCGACGCGGGCTGGTACGACGGCAGAATCGTGCCCTACAGCCCCATCCTCATCGATCCGGCCGCTGCGGTGCTGCACTACGCGCAGACGATGTTCGAGGGTCTGAAAACCTACCGCACGAAGGACGGCGCCATCCGCCTCTTCCGCCCCGACATGAACGCGAAGCGCACGAACGCCACGAACGACAGGCTCTGCATTCCGCGCATCGACAGCGATCTGTTCGTCGCCGCGATCAGGCAGCTCGTGGACGTGGAGCGCGACTGGGTCCCGAACAAGGACGGAACCTCGCTCTACATCCGGCCCTTCATCTTCGCGACGGAACCCTTCCTCGGCGTGCGCCCGGCCAAGCAATACCTCTTCGCGATCATCCTGTCGCCGGTCGGCTCGTACTACAAGAGCGGCCTCGCGCCCACGCGCATCTTCGTCGAGGACGAATACGCGCGTTCCGTCGTCGGCGGAACGGGGCAGGCGAAGGTCGGCGGGAACTACGCGGCGGGCCTGAAATCCCAGGAAAAGGCGCATGCGATGGGCTTTTCGCAGGTGCTGTGGCTCGACGGCGCGGAGCGCAAATACGTGGAGGAGATCGGCACCTCGAACGCCTTTTTCGTCATCGACGGCGAGGTGTTCACGGCGCCGCTGACGGGCACGATCCTGCCGGGCATCACGCGGGATTCCGTGCTCACCCTCCTGCGGGAATGGGGCGTCCCCGTGCGCGAGGAGCGTTTCACGATCGACTCGGTGTTCAAGGCATACGACGACGGCAAGCTCTCCGAGGTGTTCGCCAGCGGCACGGCCACGGTAATCTCTCCCGTAGGTGACATGCGTTGGAAGGAGCGCGAGATTCAGATCAACAGGGGCGACATCGGTGCGCTCTCCAAGCGGCTCTACGACGCGATCACGGGGATACAGACGGGAGAATTGCCCGACAAATACGGCTGGACGGTTGAGGTGTAAGTGCGCATGACCGGTGCGGAAGCCATCACGGCGAGTTTGGAGCGCGCGGGCGTCCGAATGGTTTTCGGCTATCCCGGCGCGACCATCGCTCCCTTTTACGACGCATTGTCGAAATCGAACATACGGCATATCCTCGTGCGGCACGAGCAGCACGCGGGGCACGCCGCGAGCGGTTACGCGCGCATAGCGGGCGCGCCGGGCGTGTGCGCGGTCACGTCGGGGCCGGGCGCGATGAACCTCGTGACGGCGCTCGGCACGGCGTATATGGACAGCATTCCCCTGGTCGCGATCACGGGACAGGTGGACAGCCGCCTGCTGGGGCGCGACGTGTTTCAGGAGGCCGACATCACGGGCGCGACCGCTTCCTTCACCAAGCACAGCTATCTCGTCAAGCGCGCGGAGGATCTCCCGCGCGTGTTCCGGGAAGCCTTTCACATCGCGGGAACGGGCAGGCCCGGCCCCGTGCTGATCGATATACCCGTCGACGTGCAACAGCAGAAGGTCGTCCTTGACCCCTCGGTCGGCGCGGGCGACGCCGGCGACGGCAACGCGGCCCCTCGCGGCTACAAGCCGACCTTCAGGGGACACGCGGGCCAGATACAGCGGGTCGCGCGGGCGCTCGCGAACGCGGAGCGCCCCTTGATCTGCGCGGGCGGGGGCGTGTTCGCGAGCGGGGCGTCGGGCGCATTGCGCGCCTTCGCCGAGCGTTTGAACATCCCCGTCGTGTCGACGATGATGGGCATAGGCGCCGTGCCGACGGCGCATCCCCTGTACATGGGCATGCTGGGCATGCACGGCAAATCCGCCGCGAACGCGGCGGTGACCGGGTCGGATCTGCTCCTCCTCATCGGGGCGCGCGTTTCCGACCGCGCCGTCCTGTTGCCGGCGAACCTTGCGAAGAACACGAAGATCGTGCACATCGACATAGATCCGGCGGAGATCGGGAAGAACCTCGACACCTTCATCCCCGTCGTCGGCGACGCGCGGACGGTCCTCGAACAGCTGTCGGCCCGCGAGCCCGCGCCCAAGGGAAGCGCTTGGACGGACGAGCTTGCGCGGCGGCGGGAGAAGAGCCGGCCCGACCGCGCGGCGCGCGCACGCGGCGTCAATCCCAAGGCTTTCGTGCGCATGCTGACGACGGCGATGCCCGACGACTACATCTACGCGGCGGACGTGGGGCAGAACCAGCTTTGGTCCGCAGCCTGCTGCGACATCCGCGAAGGCGGCAGATTCCTCACGACGGGCGGCATGGGAACGATGGGCTATGCCATCGGCGCCGCCGTCGGCGCGAAGCTGGCCGCGCCGGAGCGATTCACGGTGGCCGTCTGCGGCGACGGTTCGTTCCAGATGTCCATGTCGGAGCTCGGCACGATATGCCAGCACGGCCTCGACGTCAAGATCGTCGTGATGGTCAACGGGCGGCTCGGCTTGGTCGCCGAGATACAGACGAAGCAATACGCCGGCAATTTGACGGCGGTGGATCTTTCGGGCAGTCCGGATCCCGTGAAGCTTGCCGCCGCCTACGGCATACCCGGAGAAGCCATAGCGAACGAGGGGGAGGCGGAGGCGGGCATCGCGCGTCTGCTTTCCGCAAAGGGGCCCCGCCTGCTGGCCTGTGCGGTCGATGCGGGCGAATCGTCGCTGTAGCGGCGCGCGGGAAGTGCGGTCGGCGTCATGGCGCGGATCGGCGGGCGCGCATTTTGTCAAACGGAGGATGGGATGAAGCATACGATAGCGGTTCTGGTGGAAAACAAGGCGGGTGTGCTTTCCCGCATTACGGGGCTTTTTGCCCGCAGGGGCTTCAACATCGACAGCCTCGCCGTCGGCCCGACCGACGACCCGCGCATCTCGCGGGTCACGATCGTGGTGGACGGCGACGACTATACGGCGGAACAGGTCACAAAGCAGCTTGGCAAGCTCATAGACGTGCTGAAGGTGCGCAACCTGCAGACCGCGGACATCATCAGGAAGGAATTGCTTCTGATAAAGGTGAAACTTTCCGAGAGCCAGCGCAGCGAGATCATCGACATCGCGAAGATCATGGACTGCGAGATCGTCGATATCTCGCACACCACGCTGACTCTGGAGCACAGCGACTGGCCCGAGAAGATTGACCTGCTCATAGATTTGCTATCCAAGTACAACATACTCGAGATTACGCGCACGGGTACCATCGCGTTGCAGCGCGGCGCCGCCAGCGTTTGAGCGCCGGCGGCGCGCGGATGCCGATTCGTCGGTCTCCTGTTGTGACATAAGGCCGCCGGGACGTCCGGCCGGCACGGGAAAATTCGTAAAATTTCCTGTGGACAAATTCCCGCGCAAGCCTTATAATATATCTGCGACGAGGCGTTTGCCATCCATTCGCGGACGGTCTCGGCGCAGACGCGCAAAAATGGCGTGCCGGATGAACGGTATCCAACGTGTCCCGCTGGTCAAGTGGTCAAGATGTCGCCCTCTCACGGCGGAGTCCGGGGTTCGACTCCCCGGCGGGATACCAGAGGAAGATTACAAGAGCACACGGCAGTTCAGCGGCGGTTTTGCCGTGACGGTGTGTCTGTAATGCCAAAGACAAGCGACGAGTTTACAAAAACAAACTTGTCGCTTGTTTTCGTTCAGATCGCTTCGGTCACGGTGATCTCCGAAGGTCCCGTGCGGAATGCGTCCATTTGCGGCGACAGCGTTTTGAAATGCGCCGATTGCATGTGCGCGTCCAGATGCGCGCGGGATTCCCACGTTTCGAGTATCAGCAGATGATTGCCGTCGCGAAGGTCCCTTGTGCATTCGTAGCGCACGCAACCCTCTTCCTTGACGGTTTCCGACACCAACTGCCTTATGATGGGCAGAATTTGATCCAAGGCGCCCTCCTTGACGCGCATGCTCGCGACCACGTGAATCATCGCACTTCCTCCTTTCCCGTGAATTCGTCCACGTCCATCTTGAATACGGCCACGCCGTTCAGGGCTTTTTCGGAGAACGCGTGCGCTTTCTCGCTCCCGGTCACGTGCCGGGTCAGCCTGTTCAGCGCGTCGCTCTTTTCCTCCGGCGTTTCCAACAGCGTGATTTTGCCGGTGCCGATGATGCTTTGATAGGCATAACTGTGCTCGCAAGGGTCTTCTCTCTCGATCAGGCCGGTCTCGCTGTCGATTTCGAAGCAGGCCAGACTGTTCTTTCGGAGGATATCCAGCTTCTTGCCTTCCTTGGCGCCGTGAAAGTACAGGGTCAGCGCGCCGTTTTCAAAGGAGTATCCGTAGTTCAGCGGAACGATGTACGGCCGGTCGTTCTCGGACAGCGCAAGCCGGCAGACCTTGTTCTTTTTGAGGATATCCAATTTTTTGTTTACGTCCGTGATCTCTTTTTCCTTTCTTCGCATGCTGTGCTCCTTTTCTTTGTGTACTCCGGCCATCGCGAACTCTCGCAATCAGTATATCGCGTTTGCGGTCCCCGGGCAATCGGAATATACGGCCGGAAGGATGTTTTTTGTGATTGCGCGACCGTTAAGCGTTTCTAATTATCGAAATTTTCTAATTATTTTAAGGAAAACAGCTTGACAAGCTCTCCTATTTATTGTACCATTTTTTGAAATATCCCTATTGCAAATGGTTTTGATTGATATTTTTGAATAGTAACCGCAAAAGGAGAGTTTGTATGGAAAATCCGGGGCAGGGGCGGGAAATTCCCGCCCGACAACAAAGCGCGGGCTTTCCGGAATCGCCGCAAAGGCGCGGCCTCTACGACCCGCGCTTTGAGCACGACGCTTGCGGCATAGGAATGCTCGTAAACGTGCAGGGCAAAAAATCTCACAAATTGGTGGAGGACGCGATAGAGGTTCTCAAGAATCTGACGCACAGGGGCGGCGTCGGCAGCGAGCCCGAGACCGGCGACGGCGCGGGCATACTGCTTCAGATCCCGCACGAATTCATGAAGCGCGTGATGGCCGTCGAGGGCGTCGCGCTGCC
>JAISNR010000151.1 GCA_031276135.1 Eubacteriales Family XIII. Incertae Sedis bacterium
ATCGTGATCCCGGGCGACACGCCGGAGGACGTCATATCGGCGCTCATCGCCGACGAGGCCGCCATCGGCATGATCAACGGCAAGACGACGGCGGTGCGCGTCATCCCCGCGATCGGGAAAGCGGTCGGCGACGAGCTGGTGTTCGGCGGTCTGCTCGGAAGCGGGCCCGTCATGCGTCTGAACACAGCCTCCCCGTCGAAGCTCCTGCGGCGCGGCGGCAGAATTCCCGCGCCGATGCAGAGTCTGCGGAACTGAATTTCAGCCTGCGCCGTCCGATCGTGCAACCACAGATCCCATCCCCTCTCCCGGGGCGCCGGCGGAATTCCGGGCCGCGCAAGAGAGGACGGATTTTCTTTTTAAAATGCGCTTTCGTGCGTAAGCCGCGGGAACACAAGCCAAAAAACTTGTTTCTTCCCCTCACTTTGGTTATACTGTAAATACCCGCAGAGGAGGCGAGGCGTATGAAAAACGGTTTTGACAAGACATATGAGCTCCGGTATTTTGAGATGAACAGGCACGGCGTGGCCTCGCCGACGGCGATTCTGACCCTGCTGGAGGAGGCGGCGGCGGAGCATTGCCACAGCATCGGCTACAGTCCGCACATCCTCGAAAAGCAAAACATCGGATGGGTGCTGGTCGCGGGCGCGATGGACATGCTTCGCTATCCCAAGTACAAAGAGAGCATCACAATACGGACATGGATCTCGAAATACACCCCCGTGCGGGGCTACCGCGAAAACCTCATCTTGGACGCTGCCGGGAAAACGATCGGAAAGGCCAAGGGCATCTGGGTGTTTTACGACATCATAAAGATGAAACCGACACCCATCTTTGACGAAATCAAGGAGAAATGGGGCGTCAACCCGGACCTGTCGCAGGAAGTCGATTTGGCCGGGATAAAAATCATAGAGGGCGGCGAACCCCTGACGGAATACGCCGTGCACCAATCGGACATCGACAGCAACCGGCACGTGAACAACATCCGATACTTCCATTGGCTGATCGATTCGCTGCCCGACAAAACATCGGAGCATTGCTTTCTGCGGCGGATCGACGCGCGCTTCTGTTCGGAAGCGAAATACGGTGAAAAAATACGGGTTTACCGAAGCGAACCGGAGCCGGACGCGTTCCTGCACACGATGCGAAGCAATGCGGACAACCGATTGTTTGTGGCGGCGCATTCGGTATGGAACATGGCCGAAAGCCCGGACGCGGTGTGATCGCCGCGCCCGTCACAGCGTCAGCCGCATGACCTCCGGGAAGCAGCTCTCGTTGTACTGCGGGCAGGAGAAGCACTCGAAGAAGGTCGGCGCGCCGTCGCGCGAAACGGTGACGAATCCCTGCTTGCGGAAGAATTCCGGCGCCCGCGCGACGAGGAAGAGTTCCCGGCCGCCGCGGGCCTTCGTTTCGTCCACGGCGAGCGCCAGCAGCTTTGTTCCCAATCTGTGCGCGCGGTACTCCGGCTCTGCGGCGATGCCGTCGATGATGAAGGCGCCCTCGCGCAGCGCCAGCACGCAGCCGCCGATGCGCCGCGCCCCGCTTTCGCCCGAAGCGTCGTTCCCGGCATCGATGCCCGCGTCCCGCGCCACGGCTTCCCAGCACTTTACAATATCCGTCGGCACCTCTTCATCCGCCGAAAACTCCAGCCCGTTTCGTATGAACAGCGCGACGAGGGCGTCGTAGGCCTTGGTTTTGGAGATCTCGATCCGCTCGGACGGCCCGCCGCCGACGCGCATGCCGCCTTGTTTTCCGTAGGCCGCCTCTACCATATCGCCGCCTCCATATCATCCCTGCGCGTATTCACGCGCAGCCGCTTGTGCAATACCGATATCTCGACGGGCAGCCCGCAACCCGTTTCCCCGTCCATGTCCGTCACGATCTCCTGCTCCGACTCGATGCGCAGGGCGGCGGTTTTGAACGCGATCACGTTTCGGTTCACGGGATGCTGCCCCGTCATGACGGCGATCAGAAGCGGCGCGAGTTCCATGATGGGCATCTCCCGGAAGATGATCACGTCGAGGAGGCCGTCGTTGATCAGGGCGTCCGGCGCGAGCCGCCTGAAGCCGCCCGCCGAGCGGCCGTTCATGACGAGCATGAAGTATATGTTCGCCTCCAAATCGAAGGCTTCGCAGGTGATCCGCACGAAGATGGGGCGCAGGTTCGGCAGTTCGCTGAAGCCCTTGAGGTAGTAGGAAATCACGCCCAGCGTGTTCTTCAAGTTCGGATCCGTCTTTTGGCTCACGTCGGCGAGCATCCCCATGGCGAGCACGTTGACGAAACAGCGTCCGCCGGCGAGTCCGACGTCGGACAAGGTGTATTTTTCCCCAAGCGCGATCTCTATCATTTCGTCGAGTCTGTTCGGCAGATCCATGTAGGACGCGAAATCGTTGGCCGTGCCGGCCGGGAAGATCGCGAGCGGCAGTTCCGCGTTGTTCCGGATCATGGCGTTGACCATCGAATGGATCGTGCCGTCGCCGCCTGCGGCGATGAGCTTGCGGTATTCGCCGAAGCGCATGCGCCGGAGTACGCCGTCGAGAAGGTTTTCGCCGCGTTTCGCGCGAATCGGGACGATGAACATCCCTTTCCTCTGGAAGCGTTCTATGATCACGTCGAGATTGTCCTTGAACACGCCGTTCCCCGCGTAGGGATTATAGAACAGCAGAACCTTGTCCCGTTTTTTCATACACATCCTCCCTGACCGCTCCGAGCAGATACAGCGATCCCGACACGAGGATCACGTCGAAATCCTCTCGGCGGCGCCACGCTTCCTCCATCGCGCGGACGGGATCGGCGACGGGCGCGCAGGGCTTTCCCGTCCGCCCGAGCGCGGCGCAGAGCTCGGCCGCCGGAAGCCGCCGTTCGTTGTTCGGCTCGGTGGCGATGTACGCATCCGCGACGCGGTCGAATTGCTCGACCATCGGGGACAGCGCCTTGTCGCGCAACACGCCCGCGACGAGCAGGATCCGCTTGCCCGGAAACAGTTCGAGCGCGGTTTCGGCCATGGCCTCGGCGCCGGCCGGATTGTGCGCGCCGTCGAGGACGACGACCGGCTCGCCCGGAAGCACTTCGAACCTCCCCGGCTGGCGGGCATCCTCCATCCCCGCGCGCAACAGATCGCCGTCGGTCGTGAGCAGGGCCTTTCCGCGAAGCAGCTCGATCGCGCACAGCGCGCATATCGCGTTTTCGACCTGATGCATGCCGGGCATCGACAGATGGATGTCACTGTAATTTTTTCCCATAATGCGCGCGCTGAAGCTGTAACCGCGCGGGGATTTTTGCACGCCGCGCGCCTCGATCCTGCGGGTGTCGATCAGGGGCGCGCCCCGCTCGTAGGCCACGCCCGCGATGACCTTGGCCGCCTCCGCGTCCGCCGCGTTGATGATCACGGGGCAGGCCGGCTTGATGATGCCGGCCTTTTCGCGCGCGATCTCGGGCAGCGTGGTCCCGAGCCTGTCGGTGTGGTCGAGCGAGATGGAGCTGATCACGCAGACCTCGGGGCGCTTGACGACGTTCGTGGAATCGCCCCTGCCGCCCAAACCGACCTCGAGAACGAGGAACTCCGTCCCTTTTTTGGAAAAGTACAAGAAGGCGACGGCCGTCAGCACCTCGAATTCGGTCGGGGATTCCGCGCCGCCCGCCAGCGTTGCATCGACCTGCTCCATGACCTCGCGCGTGCATTCCGCAAGCTCTTCCTCCGTGATGCAGCGTCCGTCGAATTCGATGCGCTCGAAGAAATCGACGACGAAGGGCGAGGTGTAGAGCCCCGCCTTTCGGCCATGCCGGCGCAACACGGAATAGATGTAGCGGCAGACGGAGCCCTTGCCGTTCGTGCCCGCCACGTGTATGACCCGCATGCGATCCTGCGGATCGCCGAGCCGGGCCATCAGCGCGCTTATGCGCTCGAGTCCAAGCTTGCTGCCGAATCGTTCAAAGCTGTGGATCTGCTCCACCGGGTTTCCCGTTTTCGTCATGAGATCTTCTTCTCGACGACGGCGATGCGCGCGGTGAGCTTCTCGGCCAGTTCCTCGCAGGCCGCGAGCCGCTCCCGCTCCGCGTTCACGACCTTGGCGGGGGCCTTGCCCGTAAAGCCCGGGTTCGCGAGCTTCGCGCTTATGCGCGCGATGTCGTCCGCGACGCGGGCATTTTCCTTGTGCAAGCGTTCAAATTCCGCCTTGTAATCGATCAGCTCGTCCAAGGGGATGAAGATCTCCGCGGCACCCGTCACGGCGGAGGCCGTTTCCTCGGGCAGTCCCGCCTTGTCCGAGGCGTATGCGACCGCGGCGAGGCCGGCCAGCTTTTTCAGATGGCTTTCTTCGCGACGCAGGGCCTCGAGGTTCTCGGGCGCGGCCACGAGCACGGCGTTCAGGAGCTTCGACGGCGCGGCGCCGGCCTCGGCGCGGATGTTCCGTATGCTCCGGATGACCTCTTTCGCCTTCTCTATGCGCTCGACCGCCGGATCCGGGCCCTCCGGGGGCGCGGCATCGGGCCAGGCGGCCCGGATGAGCATCGAGTCCGCAGAAGCCGCATCCCGCGCGGGCGCGCCGCCTTCGGGCGGCAGAAAGCCCCAGATTTCCTCCGTGATGAAGGGCATGAAGGGGTGGAGCAGCTTCAATATATCGCGCAGTACGCGGGCGAGCACGGTGCGCGCGCGCGTTTTCTCGGCTTCGTCGCCGTTATAGAGCCGCTCCTTGACGAGTTCTATGTACCAATCGCAGTAGTCGCTCCAGATCAGCTCGTAGATCTTCTGCGCCGCCACGGACAGCTCGAAATTTTCCATGTTGCGCGTGATCTCGGCGGCGGCCTCCGCCGTCCTGCGCAGCATCCATATGTCCTCGTCGGCGAGGGCGGCTTCCCCGCCGCCGGCCGGTGCGCCGGGTGCGGGCGAAGGACCGCCGGCTTCGCCGCCGCCGGGCCGTGTACCGGTTGCGAACGCGGACGCGGGGTCGTCGTCCGCCGCAGACAGGTTCATGAGCACAAAGCGCGAGGCGTTCCACAGCTTGTTCGCGAAATTGCGCGCGCCTTCGAGCTTTTCCGTCTGAAAGCGCATGTCGCTGCCTGCGGAAACGCCGGAGATCAGCGTGAAGCGCAGGGCGTCCGCGCCGGATCGCTCGATGAGCTCGAGCGGGTCGATGCCGTTTCCGAGGGATTTGCTCATCTTGCGCCCCTCGGCGTCGCGCACGAGGCCGTGCACGTAGACCTGCTTGAACGGAACATCTTCCATGATTTCCAATCCCGAGAACACCATGCGCACAACCCAGAAGAAGATGATGTCGTAGCCCGTCACAAGGACATCCGTCGGATAGAAATACGCGAGTTCGTCCGTGTTTTCCGGCCATCCCAGCGTCGAAAAGGGCCACAGCGCGGAGCTGAACCACGTGTCGAGCACGTCCTCGTCCTGACGGAGCTCCGCC
>JAISNR010000179.1 GCA_031276135.1 Eubacteriales Family XIII. Incertae Sedis bacterium
CCCCGCCTGCGCAGAGCCTCGTAGAGGACGATCGCGGCGGAGTTCGCGAGGTTGAGCGAGCGCAGCCGTTCGTCGGGCAGCATGGGGATGCGGATGGTCCGATCGGCGTTTCTCCGCAGAAGCGCCGCGTCGAGTCCCGCCGTTTCCTTGCCGAACAGGAACATGGCGCCTTCTTCAAAATCCGTTTCGCTGTAGAGCCGCCGTCCCTTCGTCGTGACGAAGTACATCGGGTTGCCCGCATACGCGCACAGGAACGCCTCCAGATTCTCGTGCACCGTCAGGTTCACGAGCGGCCAGTAATCGAGACCCGCCCGCTTCAACGCGCGATCCGAAATGTCAAAGCCGAGGGGCTTCACGAGATGCAGCGCCGTGCCGGTGGCCGCGCAGGTCCGCGCGATGTTGCCCGTGTTCGGCGGTATCTCGGGTTCTATCAATGCGATGTGAAATGCCTGCATGTGTTCCTCCCGCGCGATTCGCTCGGGCGCGGTCGCCCCGCGTTGCTCGCGTTCCACGCCTATTATAACGCATGCGCGGAAAAAATCCGATAGGCAAAACGCATCCGACATGGTATAATAACCGCAAAGATATTATCGTTCACGGGAAGGAACGCGGAATGAAACAAATCAAAATCGGGCTGCTCGGGATGGGCAACATCGGCACGGGGACATACAAAACCCTTGAGATGAACAGGGAGCGCATCACGGCCAACGCGGGCGTCGAGCTCGTTATTTCGAAGATATTGGAGAAAGACCTCGCGCGCAAACGGGATGTCACGGTCACCCCCGAACAGTTCACGCAGGAACCGGCCGACATCCTCGAATCGCCCGACACGGACATCGTCATCGAGCTTCTGGGCGGCACAGAGCCGGCCACGGACTTCATGCTGACCGCAATGCACAACGGCAAGCACGTCGTGACCGCCAACAAGGCGGCCGTTGCGGCCAACTACGACAAGCTCATGGGCGCGGCGCGCGCGAACCGCGTCATGTTTCGCTTCGAGGCGAGCGTCGGCGGCGGCATTCCGATTCTGAACGCCCTGACCGCGCCGCTTCTGGCCAACGAATACGAGGAGATCCGCGGCATACTGAACGGCACCACGAATTATATACTGACGCAGATGGCGGAAGGCGGACTGTCCTACGGGGATGCCCTGCAATCGGCGCAGGCGCAGGGCTTTGCGGAGGCCGACCCGACTGCGGACGTCGAGGGGCACGATGTCGCGAACAAGCTGTCCATCCTGATCTCGCTCGCGTTCGGCAAGCGGGTTCCGCCGGAAGCCATACCCACGGTCGGGATCACGGGCCTCACGATGCGCGACATCGAGAAGGCGGCGGCGGACGGCGGCAAGCTCAAGCTCATCGCGCTGGCGAAGAGAACCGGCGGCGGCCTCGAATACAGCGTGGGGCCGACCTTCGTGCCGAACGGACACCCGCTGGCCGGCGTGCGCAACGAGTTCAACGCGATCTTCGTGAAGGGCAACGCCGTCGGCGAGCTGATGTTCTACGGCAGGGGCGCGGGACCGCTGCCCACGGGCAGCGCGGTCATGGGCGACGTGATCGAAATCGCGCGCGCCTTGGCTCGGTAAGCGCTTGATACAGGAGGTTCTGCGAATGAGATTGTTTGATCGCTGGAAAAAACTGATCGAAAACCAGACGAACGCGACCTTTCCGGCCTTTTGGGACAAATACTGCAAGACGGAAGCGCGCATCTACGCCGCCATACTCAAGACGCCGCACGAGGCGCCGGAAGGGCGCTTCGGGGATCTGGCGGACGCGTATGAGGCGGATCCCGTCCTATTCATGGGTTTTCTGGACGGCGTGTTGAGCAGTCTGAAAGAACCGATCGAGATCGAGGACATGACGGAGGATTCGCCCGTTCGGCTCGTGATCGACATCGAAAAGCTGTACTTCAACATGCGCGCGGCCAAGGCCGAACATCTCCACGGTCTGCCGGAGTGGGAGGCGGTGCTCAGCGCCGAGAGGCGCGAGGAAATCGCGCGCGAGCAGCGAAAGGCGGGTACGGTGATCAAGGACAAACTGCCGGGACGAAACGACCCTTGTCCCTGCGGCAGCGGCAAAAAATACAAGAAGTGCTGCGGCGCGGCGACAGCCTAGTGACGTACGACACCGGGCGCCGGTTCCGCACACGGTGCGAATCGTTTCGGATTTGCCGTCGGCGAGGGGTGCAAGCATGAAACTGGGATATGACCTTACAATTGAACAGTCTCAAAAACTCGTGATGACGCCGGAGCTCATACAGGCCATCCAGATCCTGCAATTCAACACGCAGGAATTGGACGCCTATGTCGATGAGCAACTCCTGACCAATCCGATTCTGGAGGCGGAATCCCATGAATCCGCAGACGAATCGGCCGAAGGCGGCGAAGCTGCGGGCGACGGCGTCCGCGCCGAAGAGCGTGCCGGAACCGACGATTTCGACTGGTCGGAATATCTGAAGGAACGGGAGCTGGACGATATCAGCTATCGCCAATGGGAATACTCCGGCGAAAAGAACGACTATTCCTATGAGCAGTTCGTGAGCTCCGAGGTCAGTCTGGCGGAGCATCTGCTGTTTCAGCTGCAGTTCGCGGACCTGAAGAAGGGCTGCCGCCGGATCGGGAAGTACGTCGTCGAATCGCTGGACCAGAACGGCTACATGACGCAGAGCGCGGAGGAGATCGCGCGGCAGCTCTGCGTGAAGCGCGAAAAGGTGGACATCGTCGTAAAGACGATACAGGGCTTCGATCCCGCGGGGGTATGCGCCGCCGATCTCAGAGAATGCCTGCTGATCCAGCTTGAGCAATTCGGGTTGCTCACGCCCGGCATCCGCTGCGTCGTGACGGAACACCTCGAGGATTTGGCCGCGAACCGCCTGACGGGCATCGCCAAAGCCACGGGCCTGTCCGTGCGGGAGATACAGCGGATCGGCGACGTGATCAAGGCCCTCGAGCCGAAGCCGGGGCGGCAGTTCAGCTCATCCGCCGAAACGAAGTACATCGTTCCCGACGTCGTCGTGGAGAAGATCGACGGGGAATATACGGTCAGCGTCAACGAGAACAATACGCCGCAGCTGACGATCAGCCCCTACTATCGGCGCATCCTGCAGGAGGCCGACAAGGAATCGCAGATCTCCAAATTCCTGAGCGGCCGCCTGAATTCCGCCCTGTGGCTGATCAAGAGCATCGAGCAGAGGCGGCAGACCATCTACAACGTGGTCAGCGCGATCGTGGCGTGGCAGATGGACTTTTTCGAGCGCGGGCCCAAGTACCTGAAAACCCTGACGCTCAAGCAGATCGCCGACGAGGTGGGCATCCACGAGTCCACGGTCAGCCGCTCCGTGAACGGGAAATATCTCCAGAGCCCCAGAGGGGTCTTTGAAATCAAGTATTTCTTCACGAGCGGCGTATCCTCGGACAGCGGGGAGGGCATCGCGTCGGCCGGCATCAAGACCTACATCCGCGAGATCATCGATGCCGAAGATCCGTCGGCGCCGCTTTCGGATCAGGCCATCGCGGAGATGCTCGCCGAGAAGGGCATGGAGATATCGCGCAGGACGGTGGCCAAGTACCGGGACGAAATCAACGTCCCGGCGTCGTCGCGGCGAAAACGCTATTGATTGTTTTAACAACAATTACATTTATCACCAATAAACACCGTAACTTGTTATACATTTTAGAAAGGAAGTGGCACAATGAGCATCAAAGTGGGCATCAACGGATTCGGACGTATCGGAAGGCTGGTTTTCAGGGCGGCGCTGGGCAATCCCGCCGTCGAGGTGACCGCCGTCAACGATCCCTTCATCGATTTGGAGTACATGAAATACATGCTGACCTACGACACGATCCACGGCAGATTCGACGGCAAGATCGAAACGAAGGACGGCCGGCTGATCGTCAACGGAAAGAGCGTCGCCGCTTACGCGGAGAAGGACCCGTCAGCCATTCCGTGGTCGGCCGCC
Source organism: Eubacteriales Family XIII. Incertae Sedis bacterium (assembly GCA_031276135.1). Lineage (GTDB taxonomy): Bacteria > Bacillota > Clostridia > Peptostreptococcales > Anaerovoracaceae > JAITLA01. The sequence continues at coordinate 3,958 of JAISNR010000179.1, forward strand.
GGCGCCGAATACATCGTCGAATCCACCGGCGTGTTCACGGTGACGGAAAAGGCGTCGGCGCATTTTAAGGGCGGCGCGAAGAAGGTGATCATCAGCGCGCCCTCGGCGGACGCGCCGATGTTCGTCATGGGCGTCAATCAGGACAAGTACACGAAGGACATGAACGTGATTTCGAACGCTTCCTGCACGACGAATTGCCTGGCTCCGCTCGCGAAGGTCATCCACGACAGCTTCGGCATCGTCGAGGGCCTCATGACGACCGTGCATTCCACGACGGCGACGCAAAAAACCGTCGACGGCCCGTCCGCCAAGGACTGGCGCGGGGGCCGGGCGGCCGCGGGCAACATCATTCCCTCCTCGACGGGCGCGGCGAAGGCCGTCGGCAAGGTCATCCCCGAATTGAACGGCAAGCTCACGGGCATGTCCCTCCGCGTGCCGACGCTCGATGTGTCGGTCGTCGATCTGACCTGCCGCCTGGAAAAGGGCGCCTCCTACGAGGAGATCAAGGCGGCCGTAAAGCGGGCCGCCGAGGGCCCGCTGAAGGGGATACTCGCCTATACCGAGGACGATGTGGTGTCGTCGGACTTCATCACGGATCCGCACACCTCCATCTTCGACGCGAAGGCGGGCATCCCGCTGAACGACCGGTTCGTGAAGCTGGTCGCCTGGTACGACAACGACTGGGGCTATTCCAACAAGGTGGTGGATCTGATCGCCTACATCGCCTCCGTTGACGCGAAATAGAGGTCGCGATGTCATGAAAAAAACCATACGGGATGTAAACGTACAGGACAAGCGAATCATCGTCCGCTGCGATTTCAACGTGCCGATCGACGGCGACGGGAGGATCACGGACGAAACGCGCATCGTCGGCGCCTTGCCCACGATCCGCTATCTCATCGAGCGGGGTGCGCGGACGATCCTCATGTCGCACATGGGCAGACCCGACGGCGAAGTCGATCTGAAGTATACGCTCAAACCCGTCGCCGAGAGCCTGTCGGCGCACCTCGGCCGGGAGGTGCTGTTCGTTTCGTCGCCGGCCGTGGTGGACGACGCGGTGCGGGACGCCGTCGCGGAACTCGCGCCGGGCGGGGTGATGTTGCTCGAAAACCTGCGCTTCCGCAAGGAGGAAACGAAGAACGGCGCGGCGTTCGCGAAGGAATTGGCGGAGCTCGCCGACATCTGGGTCAACGACGCGTTCGGGACGGCGCACAGGGCACACGCCTCGACGGCCGGCATCGCGGCCTACCTGCCTGCGGTGTCGGGCTTTCTGATCGAGAAAGAAGTGCAATTCCTCGGGGACGCCGTCGAGAACCCGAGGCGTCCCTTCGTCGCCATATTGGGCGGCGCCAAGGTCGGCGACAAGATCCCCGTGATCGAGAATCTTCTGAACAAGGTGGACAGCCTGCTCATCGGCGGCGGCATGGCGTACACCTTCTTTAAGGCGCGCGGCTATGAGATCGGCGCGTCGATTCTGGACGAGAAGCACGTCGGGATGGCCGCTTCGCTCGAAAAGGCGGCGAAGGAAAAGGGCGTGGAACTGCTTCTGCCGACGGACGTCAAGGCGGCCGCCGCGTTCGAGAACGACGCCGAAGCGGCATTTTTCGACGCGGATGCGATCCCCGCAGGCCGCATGGGACTCGACATAGGCCCGAGGACCGTCGCGCTCTTCGGGGAACGGATAAGGACGGCGGGCACCGTCGTGTGGAACGGCCCGATGGGGGTCTTTGAGATGCCGAATTTCGCGGAGGGCACGAAGGCCGTCGCGCGGGCTCTCGCGGACAGCGACGCCGTGAGCATCATCGGCGGCGGCGACTCCGCGGCGGCCGTGGAGCAATTCGGCTACGGGGCCGGGATGTCGCACATTTCCACGGGCGGCGGCGCTTCGCTGGAATTCCTCGAGGGCAGGGCGCTGCCCGGCATCGCCGTCATAGAGGACATATAAAAACAAACAGCGGACCTGCGGGCGCGCGGTCCGCAGGACAGGTACGGGGGAATTGCACAATGCGAAAGAAATTTGTTGCCGGAAACTGGAAGATGTACAAGACCACGGCGGAGGCGCTGGCCTTTGCCGCGTCTTTTAAATCGCTCTATCGGGATGCCGCCGGCGTGGAGGCCGGCATCTGCGCGCCCTTCACGCAGCTCGCGGCCCTGAAGGAAGCCTTCGCGGGCTCCGGCGTCAAGCTGGGGGCGCAGAACGTCCACTTCGAGGAAAAGGGCGCTTACACGGGCGAAATCTCGGTGGGCATGCTGCGCGAGATCGGCGTCGATTACACCATCGTAGGCCATTCGGAGCGCAGGGAATACTTCGCCGAAACGGACGAAACCGTAAACAGGAAGCTGCACAAGCTCTACGAGCACGGCATCCTGCCCATACTCTGCGTCGGGGAAAGCCTCGCGCAGCGCGACGCGGGCGAGGCCGAATCCGTCGTCGCGGCGCAGCTCACGAAAGGCCTTGCGGGTCTGGGCGCGGTGCAGGTAGGCTTGCTCGTCATCGCGTATGAGCCCATCTGGGCCATCGGCACGGGCCGCACGGCCGGCCCCGCGCAGGCGCAGGAGATGTGCGCCTTCATCCGCGGGACCGTGGCTTCGCTGTACGACGCGGACACGGCGGACAAGCTGCGCGTTCAGTACGGCGGCAGCGTGAAGCCGGAGAACGCGGCGGAGATCCTGAGCAAGGCGGACGTGGACGGGGCCTTGGTGGGGGGTGCGAGTTTGGTGCCGGAGGATCTGATCAAAATCATAGAATTTCAAGGATAGCCACTCAAGGAGGAATAACATGAGCATTGAGAGCGTAAAAGCGAGGGAAGTGTTGGATTCGCGCGGCAATCCCACGGTGGAGGTCGAGGTGGGCCTCGACTGCGGCACGAGGGGCCGCGCAATCGTCCCCTCCGGCGCATCGACGGGCGCCCACGAAGCCGTGGAACTGCGCGACGGCGACAAGGACCGCTATCTGGGCAAGGGTGTGCAAAAAGCCGTCGAAAATGTAAACAAAATCATCGCGCCCGAATTGGAGGGCCGCTGCAATTTCGATCAGACGGGCATAGACGCGCTGCTTGCGCGGCTCGACGGCACATCGAACAAGGGCAAGCTCGGCGCCAACGCCATACTCGGCGTTTCGCTCGCCGTGGCGCGCGCCTCCGCCGAATGCCTGGAGCTTCCCCTGTACAGGTACATCGGCGGCGTCAACGCCAAGACCCTGCCGACGCCCATGATGAACATATTGAACGGCGGCCGGCACGCGGACAACACCGTGGACATTCAGGAGTTCATGATCATGCCCGTCGGCGCGCCCTCGTTCCGCGAAGGCCTGCGGATGGGCGCCGAGATCTTCCACAGCCTGAAGGCCGTATTGAAGGGCCGGGGCCTGAATACGGCGGTCGGCGACGAGGGCGGATTCGCGCCCGATCTCGCGACGAACGAGGACGCGATCCGGGCCGTCATCGAGGCGATCGAGAAGGCGGGCTACAAGCCCGGCGCGGACGTCAAGCTCGCGCTGGACGTGGCCGCCAGCGAGATGTACGACGCAAAGGACAAGATATACAGGCTCGAAGGCGAGGGCGTGAACAAAACCGCAGAGGAAATGGTGGCCTATTACGAGATGCTCGCGGGCAAATACCCCGTGATCTCGATAGAGGACGGGCTGGCCGAGGACGACTGGGCCGGCTGGAAGCTCCTGACCGAGAAGCTCGGCAAGCGCGTGCAGCTCGTCGGCGACGACCTCTTCGTCACGAACACGGAACGCCTGGCGCGCGGCATCGAGGAGGGCATCGCCAATTCGATCCTGATCAAGGTCAATCAGATCGGCTCCCTGACGGAAACCCTCGACGCGATCGAGATGGCCAAGAAGGCGGGCTATACGGCCGTCGTGTCCCACCGCTCCGGCGAAACGGAGGACGTGACGATCGCCGATATCGTCGTGGCCGCGAACGCGGGCCAGATCAAGACGGGCTCGCTGTCGAGGACGGACCGCGTCGCCAAATACAACCAACTTCTGCGCATTGAAGAAGAATTGGGCGAATCTTCCGTATATGCCGGAAGCAATGCCTTCCATTTGGGCGCTTGAACGTTGTTACTGCTTACTCAAATCAGAACTACTCACACGCCGCGTCAGTTTTGTTCAGATCGGGTTCTGCCGACCCATTTGGCTCCCGGAGCGTACTCTAAGCTACGTGAGGAAGCCAATATGGGGCGGCAGGTTCCGAGATGGGCAAAAATGGCGTGGTGGGTGAGTAGTAACTGAACGTTCGGCTGCCTGCCAATTTGTGATTGAAAAAGCCGGGACGCTATGATATCATTATACACTGTGCGGCAAGAACCGCGCCATTGCGAGGATTCCGTCGAGAACCGATCGGAGGGCGCGGTTTTCTTTATGCGGGAGGCGCTGCGGGAAGCCGCAGAGGCCGCCGAAGCGGGCGAAATCCCCGTGGGCGCGGTCGTCGAACGGGACGGGCGCATCATCGGCCGCGGGCGCAACAGGACGGAGGGCGAGAAGGACCCGACGGCGCACGCCGAGATCGAGGCGATCAGACAGGCCGCCAAGACGCTCGGCGGTTGGCGGCTCACGGGCTGCCGCATGTACGTGACGGCCGAACCCTGCGCCATGTGCGCGGGCGCGCTCGTGCTGGCCCGCGTGGACAAGGTGTACATCGGGACGCTCAACGCCAAGGGCGGCGCCTGCGCGTCGCTCCGCGATCTGCTCGGGGACGACAGGCTGAACCATCGCGTGGAGATGGAAACAGGCGTCCTGCGGGACGAATGCGAGCAGCTCATGAAGGCGTTCTTCGCGCGGCTTCGCAGGGAGAAGCGCGCCTATTCGAAAGGCGAAGTATGAAACTTGTTACTGCGCAATCAAAAATACACAAACGCCTCTTGCCTGTTTGCGGCGATCGAAGATTGAAATGGAGGCACGAATGAAAAAAACCGGCGGCATGTTTTTCGCGGTTTTGTTGACGATTGTTTTATCGACGGCGCCTTGTTTTGCCGCAGGCCTCAGCCTTGTGGAAAACCACCCCGAGGAGGGGAGCCGATCGTCGCCTCCGATCAATCTGGGGATCAAGCTCTTTTTCGACCGAGATGTTTCCTCGGATGAGGCGCTTCGCAAACAAAACGAGTCCTGCTTCAAACTCCTGGACGACAAAGGGCAGTCGGTGCCGCTGAAGGTCCTCTATACGGAAGCGGATCCGAATTACATCCTCGTGATCGCCGAACCCGAGGACGAGAAGAACGGCCTGGGTTCCGACCGGGAGTACCGATTCGAGATATCGCCGGAGCTCTTGGCGGCGGACGATTCCACGCTGGAAGAGCCGAAGGTCATCACCTTCCGCACGCGGAACACGTCCATGGACACGACCCTCAGCATGGTGCTGATGGGCGTCATGTTCGCCGTCATGATGGTGTTTTCGGCGATCTCGATGCGCAGACAGGCGAAGAAAGCCGCAGTTCCCGAGGACAGGCCGAAGGTGAATCCCTACAAGGTCGCGAAGGAAACGGGCAAGAGCGTGACGGAGATCGTCGCGAAGGAGGAGAAAAAGAAGCGGAGGACGGCGAGAAAGACGCAGCCGGGCGCTTCCCCCGCAGACCGGGACAAAAACGGCGCCGCAGGGGAAGCCGCATCCGAAAAGGAAGCGAACGCCGCCGGCCGCCGCGTGAAGCGCGTGAAGGGGCCGCGTCCGATCGCGGCCGCGGGCAGCAGCTACAGGACGGGCCGAAAAGCCGCCGCCGAGAAGAAAGCGCGCGAGGAAGCCGCGCGGCGGGCGCGGGGCACGACGCGGCCAAAGGGACAGACCGCGCGAAGCAAGAAAAAGAAGTGAACGCGCACAGGGCCGAAGCGCACCCCCGCGCCGATTCGACGATCACCGTGAAATCCTATGCGAAGATCAACCTTTCCATAGATGTCCTCGGCCGCTTGCCGAACGGGTATCACAGCATCCGCACCGTGATGCAGCAGGTCGACCTGTTCGATACGGTATCGGTTTCCGTGCGGGAGGACGGCGCGGGCGCTCGGGTTGCGCCGGCGGCGGAGTCTGCGGGCAAGGGCGCGCGGATCGCGCTGTCGGCGGAATCCGCGGGCGTTGACATCGCGGAGCTTCCGACGGACGGGCGGAACGCGGCGGCGCGGGCGGCGCAGGTCTTTTTCGAAGAATTTGCCCCGCAGTTCTGCGGCGGTGTCGGGATCCGGCTGCGCAAGCGCGTGCCGCTTGCCGCAGGGCTGGCGGGCGGCAGCGGAAACGCGGCTGCGGTGCTTCTGGCGCTCGCGCGCCTGTGGGCGCTGCGCGGCGCGCCGAACGCGCCGGGCGGGGCCGCCGTCCATATGGAAAAGCTGATGGAGCTCGGTTCCCGCATAGGCGCCGATGTTCCGTTTTGCATTCTGGGGCAGGCCGCGCTGAATCGGGAGCTCGGCTTCGCGGAGAGCGGGGCGGCGGCCTGCGCTCTCGCCGAAGGGGTAGGGGAAAGGCTGACGGCGCTTCCGTCGTTGCGCGGCTTTGTGATCCTGCTCAAGCCTGCGGTATCCGTATCGACCGCCGCCGTTTACGCCGGGCTGGACCTGTCGGCCATAGCGAAGCGGCCCGACACGGACGGGATCGTGGCGGGCCTCCGGACAGGCGATTGTGGAAAAATCAGAAAAAACATGATCAATGTACTTGAAATTCCTGTTCTAAAAGAGTATCCTGAGATTGCGGACGCAAAGGCGCGCTTGTCGGCGGACGGCAATGCGGAGTGCGCGCTCATGAGCGGCAGCGGTTCGTCGGTGTTCGCCTGGTACAGGGACCGCACCGCCTGCGAGGCCGCGTTCAAAACCCTGCGACGCGGGGAAAACGATGTCTTTATGGCAAAGCTGCTGTAAGCGGCACAAGTGGGATGTCATCGCTCGATGCATCGACCAAACCGGGATGGCCTATCGGTGAAAAAGATTCTGGTAATAGACGACAGCTCCTTCTTCAGAGGGCGATTGCGCGCCGTTCTGTCCCCCGAATACGCTGTGGCGGAGGCGGACGACGGCGAAGAGGGGATCGAACTGGTCAGGCGGGAAAAGCCGGACCTCGTCCTTCTCGACGGCGTTTTGCGGGGCATGAGCGGCTTCGAGGTCTGCCGTGTGCTGCGGGAGCAGGAGAGCAACAATCTGATGCCCATCGTCATGATCACCTCCTCCGACAGGCAGGAGGATATCTTGCTCGGCCTCGAACTCGGCGCGGACGATTACATAAAGAAGCCGTTCGACAATCGGGAACTGCTCAGCCGCATCAAGAATCTGTTGCGCCGGATAGACAGGAACCGAAACGCCAATCCGCTGACGGGGCTCCCGGGAAACGTGGAGATACAGCGGGAAATCGTGAGCCGCATCAGCAGGGGCGACAGGTTTGCGGTGGCTTATGTGGATTTGGACAATTTCAAAGCCTACAACGACGCGTACAGCTTTTCGCGGGGGGATACGGTCATCGTGTTGACGGCCGACATCCTGCGCGACCAGGTGCGCCTCCGGGGAAACGCGGACGATTTCATCGGGCACATCGGCGGCGATGATTTCATATTCGTTTCGACCCCGGACAAGATCGCAAAGATCTGCGAGGATGTCATAGCGGTTTTCGATGAGAGGATACGGGAATTTTACAATGAGCAAGACCGACAAGCGCTCTGCGTCAAGACCGTAAACCGCAAGGGCGATGTGGAGGTGTTTCCGCTCATGAGCATTTCGATCGCGGTGGCGACGAATCAACACCGCGTTTTGGACAGCTACCCCGTCATCAGCGATATAGCGACCGAGTTGAAAAAGAAACTGAAGCGCATGCCGGGCAGCAATTACTGCATAGACCGCAGAACGGGTGCGCCCGCGGCGATTTTCGCCGAGGAAAGGCAGGTTTGATACGATGAAAGCCGAAATTACGAAAAAACTCGAGCTCTGGCTTGGGCAGCCGGATCTCGCGGAGGATCTCCGCGCGGAGCTCGTTTCTCTCAAGCGGGCCGCGGAGGGCGATGCGAACGGCGCGGCCGCGGCCGAATTGAACGACAGATTTTACCGGGACCTCGAATTCGGAACGGCCGGCATGCGCGGTCTGCTCGGCGCGGGCAGCAACCGCATGAACGTGTACACGGTGCGGCGCATCACGCAGGGCCTTGCGCATTACATCAACGAGCGGAAGCGCGGTGCGGGCGCGAAAAGGCCGGCGGTCGCGATCGGTTACGACAACCGCATCAAGTCGGACGAATTCGCTTTTGAAACGGCCTGCGTGTTGCTCGCGAACGGGATCGACGTGCACATCTATCCCACGCTGGCGCCGACGCCCGCGCTCTCCTTCGCCGTGCGGCACTGCGGCTGCGACGCGGGCGTGATGATCACGGCGAGCCACAACACGAAAGAATACAATGGGTATAAGGTATACGATGCGGCCGGGGAGCAGAGCTTGCCGGACGAAGCGGACGCGATCGCGGCCCGCATCGAGAAACTGGACCTCTTCGGCGACGTCAAGACCGTCGCGCACGGCTTTGCGGATTCGTTCGCGGAGAAGCTCACGGCTGCGGCCGCGCGGTTTTCGGACGCCGGCGACGCGCGCCTCGCGATCCTTCCCGAAAGCGTCACGGACGATTTTCTGGACGCCGTGCTGGCGCTCTCGATGGGAAAGCGGAACTTCTCGGGCTTTTCCGCCGTCTATACGCCGTTGAACGGAACGGGGAACATCCCCGTCCGGCGCGCGCTCGCCGCGATCGGCCTGACGGATCTGCACATCGTGCGGGAGCAGGAGGCCCCGGACGGCGCGTTCCCGACCTGCCCCTATCCGAATCCCGAGAAGAAGGAGGCCCTCGCGCTCGGGCTCGCGCTCTGCGAACGCCTGCGCGCGGAGGGATGCCCGCCGGACATCCTGATGGCCACCGACCCGGACTGCGACCGGGTGGGCGTCGCCGCGCTGCACGCCGGCGCGTACAGGATCCTGACAGGCAACGAGATCGGCGTGCTCCTTCTGGACTTCATATGCAGATCGCGGGAGGCGGCCGGCACGATGCCGAAAGACCCCGTCGCCGTCAAGACCATCGTGTCGAGTCCCTTGGCAACGGCCATCGCGCGGAAGCACGGCGTGGAGATGATCAACGTCCTGACGGGCTTCAAATTCATCGGAGAGCAGATCACGCGGCTCGAGGAAAAGGGCGAGGCAGGGCGCTACATATTCGGATTTGAAGAGAGCTGCGGCTACATGTCGGGCGCGCACGTGCGCGACAAGGACGCCGTCAACGCCTGTGTGCTGATCGCGGAATTGGCGGCCGCGTGCAAGGAGGAGGGCCGCACGATCGTGGATCGCCTGGAGGCGATCTACCGCGAATACGGCTTCTGCGAAAATTCCCTGCTCGAATTCGCCGCGGACGGAGAGAGCGGCATGCACCGCATCGCGCGCATCATGCGCGCGCTTCGGGAAAGACCGCCCCGGGAGCTCTTTCGCGCGCCCGTCGCGGAAACGCTGGACTATCTCAGCTCGCGCAGGCTCACGGCGGACGGACGCGAGAGCGGCATAGACCTGCCGAAGGCGGACGTGCTCGAATTCGTCTTTCGGGACGGGAGCAGCGTCATCGCGCGCCCCTCCGGCACGGAGCCCAAGCTGAAGATCTATCCGGCCGTTTCCGGCGCGACGCGGGAGGCTGCGGCCGCGGCCGCGCGGACGCTTCGCGATGAGATTTCCGCGCTGGTCAACGGCATTGCATAGGGGTTTTGGATGAGCAAGCTGGGCATCATATTCGGCGGCAGATCGGAAGAACACGAGGTATCCGTCCTGTCGGCGGCTTCGATCGTCAAAGCGGTCGCCGGGACGAAATACGAACCCGTGCCGATCGGCATCAACCGGGAAGGCCGCTGGTTCCCGATCGAGGAAAGCATGGAGGGCATCGAAACGCTGGACGATCCCCGCGTCAGGACGCTGATTCCGCGCGGAAGCGGCGATTCGCGGCGGGCCTTCGATCCCGGGAGTTTGCTTGCGCCGCTGGACTTCGCGTTTCCCGTCCTGCACGGTCCCTACGGGGAGGACGGCAGGATACAGGGCCTCTTTGAGATGCTGGATCTGCCCTACGGCGGCTGCGGCGTCGCCGCGTCGGCCGTCGCCATGGACAAGATCTTCACGCGGGAGCTGTGGTTGCGCGCCGGTCTGCCCGTGTGCCGGCATACGACGCTGCGGAGGCGCGGCTACGCGGCGGATCCCGCGGGCGAACGCGCCCGCGCGGAACGCGCGCTCGGCTTCCCGATCTTCGTGAAGCCCGCCAATCTGGGCTCCAGCGTCGGAATCGGCAAGGCCCGCAGCGCGGACGCGCTGGAGGCCGCGATCGAACGGGCCTTTCTGTACGACGACAGGCTGATCCTCGAGGAATGCGTGGATTGCAGGGAGCTGGAGATCGGCGTTCTCGGAAACGAAGAGCCCGCCGTGTCCGCCGTCGGTGAAATCGTTCCGGAGGCGGAGTTCTACGACTACGATTCCAAATATCGCGGCGGCGCCACGAAGCTCTTCATCCCGGCGGACATCTCCCCCGAAACGGCCGCGAGGATCGCGGCGCTCGCGCGAAGGGCTTATGCCGCGCTGAACGCGGAAGGTTTCGCGCGCATCGATTTTTTCTTGGATCGGCGGAGCGGAGCGGTCTTGCTGAACGAAATCAATACGATACCCGGCTTTACCGCTTACAGCATGTTTCCGTCGCTGTGGCGCGAGGCGGGCGTGGCTTATGATGTTTTGATCGAAAGGATTATCGGGCTGGGATATGAAAGATATTATGCTAAAAATAATCGGGAGTCAGATAACGCGCAACGACGGCGATGAGCGCGTGGAGTTCATCACCGAGGGGAAGTACGCCGAGGAGGAGGATTCCGTGCTGCTCTCGTACAACGAGAGCGAGCTCTCCGGCATGGACGGTTGCACGACGAGCCTTCGCATCACGGGCGACAAGATCAAGATGGAGCGTTACGGCAGGCTCATCGGCGTGGACACCGCGATCGAGTTCGAACAGGGGCGCAGGTTCAAGGGCTATTACGACACGCCCTTCGGCTCGATCGAGATGGAGGTGCTGACGAATTTTGTCGTGAACAACATCGAGCGCGAAAACGCGTCCGGTTATCTGGACATAGACTACAACGTCTGCCTGAAGGGGCTTGCGGAGAGCCGCAGCCGCCTGAAGATCGAAATCATCTCGGAGTATTTATGAGTTGGAGGCAAATATGAATCCACGAAGGACAAAGCTGATCGCGCGGATCATCGCGATCGTCACGATTGCCGCGATGGTGATCACATCGGTGACCTTTCTGGGGTCGATGTATTGGAGCTACGGCGCGTCGCCGGACGCTGCGGACGAAGTCGATCTCGACGAACGGCTCGAAATATTGAAGCTGTATATCCAAACCGTGAAGAAGGAATACAAGGATGTCGTGGATTACGAAACCCTGCTCGACGGCGCGTATGCGGGCGTGGTTGACGTCCTGGGCGATCCCTACAGCGTCTATTACGCCAGCCGGGACGACGGCGAGGATTTTGCCTCGGACGCGCTGGGGACCTTCTCCGGCGTCGGGCTGAGCCTCGAGGAGTACGACGGCGGCATCCGCGTCGTGGCGGCGATCCCCGAAACCCCGGCCGGCAGGGCCGGCATCATGACCGGCGACATCATCAAAAGCGTGGACGGCGTTTCGGTGCGGGGAAAACCCATGTCCGAGGTGATCCCGCTGATCCGCGGCGAAACGGGTACGCGCGTCAGCATCGTTTTCGAGCGCGCGGGGCGTGAGCTGCCCGTCACCCTCGTCCGCGAACAGATACACCTGTCGTCGGTGGACGGCGAATTGCTCGACGGCGGCATGGGCTATATCCGGATCCTCAGCTTCGACGACGATTCCGACGCGGAGTTCCGCAGGATAAAGGAAGAGCTGATCGCGGCGGGTGCGACCTCGCTGATTCTCGACGTGCGCAACAATCCCGGCGGTTTGGTCGAAACGGTCGTGAACGTGGCGGAGCAGATCATGCCGGGGGGTCCGGTCACGTATTTCAGGCGCAAGGGCAATCTGATCTCCGTCCAAAAGGTTTCCGGCAAGAATTATGTGAAAATGCCCATCGTGCTCTTGATCAACGGCGGCTCGGCCAGCGCGTCGGAGATCCTCGCGGGTGCCTTGCAGGACAGCGGAACGGCGACGCTGGTCGGTACGAACACCTACGGCAAGGGCGTCGGGCAGACCCTGCTCAATGTTCCCGAGGGCGGCATCGTCAAGCTGTCCACCTTCTACTTCGAAACGCCGAACAAACATCCCGTGGACACAGTGGGCATCAGCCCCGATTATTACGTTCCCATGCCGCTGCCCGCGGAAGCGTCCGCCGAGTTCTTGAAGCAGTACGCGTCGTTCGCGCCCATGAGCGAGAAGAGAAAGCCGGGCCCCGGGGACACGGGACTGAACGTGTTCGGCGCACAGCAAAGGCTGGCGCTTCTCGGCTATGCCGTGACCGTCACCGGCACGATGGACGTGGACACCGAGGAGGCCGTAAAGAGCTTCCAGCGCACCGCCGGGCTCCATCCTTACGGCGTTCTGGACTACGGCACGATGGCGCGTCTGGACGAGACCTGCGCCAAGTACGCGGCAGGCGGCGATGCCTCGGAGGATCCGCAGCTCGCGAAGGCCATGGAACTGCTGCGCGGAAAATGAGCGCCGGGCGGTCGGCGACGGACGAATCAGGATCATTTTGGCAGGATCGAATTTCGGCGAATTCGGCGAATTTCGGCGAATGCCTTGACAGCCGGCGAAAATATGGTACAATAACCCGTGAGGCTTGATACTGCTTTCAATTGCCCGCTCCAGAAGGAGAAGTACTCAAGCAGGTTGAAGAGGACGGTTTGCTAAACCGTTAGATCGGGTTACCGGTGCATGGGTTCGAATCCCATCTTCTCCGCCAATTTACACATTAAGACAACTCTTGTAAAAGGGCTTGTCTTTTTGTATGTCTCGATGAAAATGCTTGGGGAATCGATCTTCCGTCTTTTCCGAAGAGGACTGTTCAGTTAAAGCATAATCGCCGGCCGAGAACCGGTGCAACTCTCCGGTCGGGTCGCTTGCGGGCCTGCGTGTGCCCGGAGCAGGGCGAAGGGGCATCCCCGTTTGCGTTCCTTGCAAACGGCCGGAAGGCCCCATGCGACGCGGATTGCAGGGAGCGCGGTCAAATGCAAATAACGGTTTATTTGCCGGCTTCCGACAGATCTTTATGGGAAAATTCCTTCTCAAGCAACATCCTCCCGCTCCTGTCCCGAAATACAAGCAAAAGAACCGCCTTATGCTCCATCATCACGTCATAATAATCTAAATCCTTCAGAAGTGCCCTGAACATCTGTTTCAAGACATCCATCGTGTCAGCGCCCTCTTCATTCTCTCCGCCGCAGAACCGGGGCGCGATGAGATCGGAAAGCGTAAAATGGAAGGCCACCTTTTTTTTGGGTAGGAGTTTTATTGCATCAGCGCTAAAACCGTCGTCGTACACGAGTGGCAGTTCCCGATTCATTTCGTTTATGCGTTCGGTCATGATTTTCGTAAAATCCGGCTTTTTCAGAACGCGAAGCAATTCCATAAGGCCTCTGATGCAGACCGCGATCAAACCGGCGATAATCGAAATCAGAAAGCCGACATAGTTACCGCTTGCGAGCGACGAGAGCATCAGAAACAATGTCACCGCCCCATACACACTGCTTCCGATACATCCGCGCGCCGGCCGTTTGAACTCCGACATGAGAATCTTTCCTCCCGTTTTATGAAATTCTTCGGCGCAGCCGTCTGCTTCATGCGCAATCTCACAGCGGTCTGCGCGCCGGCGCACCGGCGCGCCGCGGGTATTTTGGCGGCGTTTCCGCGATTTTTTCCACAACCGCAATCTTATGGCGCAGACCGCAGGCTTCGAGCGAGGCGTCGCGCACGTCGCGCGGCCGGCCGCCCAGCACGGAAAACGCAACCCGGGCCGAGGCGAGCTCGTCCGCGACATCCTCGCCCTTGTAGGCGAACAGAAAGCCGCCGACGCGCAGGAAAGGCAGGCAGTATTCCGCGAGGACGGGCAGGCGGGCCACCGCCCGCGACACGCAGAGGTCGAAAGCGCCCCGAAGCGACGCGTCGCGCGCCAAATCCTCCGCCCGGCCGCAGATCGGGCGCACGTTTTGCAGGCCGAGCCGCGACACGATCTCCTCGAGAACGCGCACGCGCTTCCCGAGCGAATCGATGAGCGTGAATTGTTGCTCCGGCAGGAGGATCGCAAGCGGAATGCCCGGAAAGCCCGCGCCCGTCCCGACGTCGATGATCCGGCGCGCCGCGCGCGTTTCGGGCCAATCGGCGCAGAGGACGGAATCCGCGAAATGCTTTGCGACGAATTCCTCCCCGTCCGTGATCGCCGTGAGGTTCACCCGCTCGTTTCGCAGCAGGACGAGCTCCCTGTACGCGCGAAAGGTTTCGATCGCGGCCTCCGGGCAGTCGATGCCGCGCGCGGCAAGGGCCTCCCGCAAGGCCCTCATCGGCGCCCGACCCGCTTCAGGTGTATCAGAAGCACATTGATGTCGGCGGGGCTGACGCCCGAAACGCGCGCGGCCTGCCCGACCGAGCGCGGCCGTATCTTGCTCAGCCGCTGTTTGGCCTCCGGGCGTATCCCTTCGAGCGCAAGGTAGTCGAAATCCTCCGGCAAGCGCCTGTCCTCCAGGCCCTTGAATCGTTCGATCTGCAGGAGCTGCTTCTTGATGTAACCCTCGTATTTGATCTGCGTTTCGACGCGCGCGCGCGTGCGCGCGGAAAGGCTCGGCCTGTTCGGATCGACGGCCGACAGCGCGGCGTAGCTGAGCTCGGGCCGCTTCAAAAGCTCCGCCAAGCTGATGCCCGCCGCGGGCGGCGCGAGGCCCGATGCCTCCAAAAATGCCGCCGCCTCCGCAGGCCGCAGCATCGTCGCGCGCAGACGCTCGACCTCGTCCTCCGTTTCCTTCTTCGCGCGCAGATAAGCCTCGTAGCGTTCACGGCTCGCGAGCCCGATCGCATGGCCCTTCTCCGTGAGGCGCAGATCCGCGTTGTCCTGCCGCAGGATCAGGCGGTACTCGGCGCGCGCGGTCATCATGCGATACGGCTCCTCCACGCCCTTTGTCACGAGATCGTCTATCAATACGCCGATGTAGGCTTCCGAACGGTCGAGGACGAAGGGCGGCTTGCCGCGCACGCGCAATGCGGCGTTGATGCCCGCCATCAGGCCCTGCGCCGCCGCCTCTTCGTAGCCCGAGGTTCCGTTGAACTGGCCCGCGCAAAACAGGCCCGCGAGCTCCTTGTGTTCCAGATTGGGGTACAGGGAAAGCGGGTCGATGCAATCGTACTCTATAGAATAGCCGGCGCGCGTGAACAGCGCGTCCTCAAGGCCCGGGATCGAGCGGTAGAAGGCCTCCTGCACGTCCTCCGGCATGCTCGTGGACATGCCCTGTATGTAGACCTCATCGGTCGAAAGCCCTTCCGGTTCGATGAACAGTTGGTGCCGCTCCCTGTCCGGGAAACGGTTCACCTTGTCCTCGATCGAGGGGCAGTAGCGCGGGCCCACGCCCTTGATCAGGCCGCCGTACAGCGAGGATCGTTCCAGATTCTCGCGTATGATCGCGTGCGTCCGCTCGTTCGTCCACGTCAGACGGCAGCTCACCTTGTTCCCGCCCACCGAGGCGTTCAGAAACGAAAAGGGAATGATTTCCTCGTCGCCTTTCTGCTCCTCCATGCGCTCGGGATGCAGACTCCGCGCCAGCGCCCGCGCGGGCGTTCCCGTCTTGAAGCGGCGCAGCGCCAGACCGAGGCCGCGCAGGGAGGCCGCGAGAGCCGTCGCGGGCGCGAAGCCGCAGGGCCCGCTCTCGTATGTGCTTTCCCCCATGAACACGCGGCCGCCGAGAAAGGTTCCCGTGGCCAAAACGACCGCGCGCGCGCGATGGACGGCGCCCGTCCTGAGCAGCACCCCGCGCGCGCAGGCGTCCTCGACGATCAGATCCACGACCTCGCCCTGCTTCAAATCCAGATTTTCCTGCCGTTCCAAGGCGGCCTTCATCTCCTCGTGATATCTGCGCTTGTCGGCCTGCGCGCGCGGCGAATGCACGGCCGGCCCCTTCGTCCTGTTCAGCATGCGGCTCTGGATGAAGGTCTTGTCTATGACGAGCCCCATCTCCCCGCCCAGCGCGTCGATCTCCTTCACCAACTGGCCCTTGCCCGTTCCCCCTATGGCGGGATTGCAGGCCATCAGCGCCACCGCGTCGAGCTGTATGGAGAGCACCAGCGTTTTCGCGCCCATGCGGGCGGCCGCAAGCCCGGCCTCGCAGCCCGCGTGTCCGGCGCCCACCACGATCACATCGTATTCGCCCATTTCGTATTGCCGCATACTTGTCACCAACAATGAGAATGTCGGCCGCCGCACCGCAGGCCGGCCGTCACTTGCCGAGGCAGAAGCGCGCGAACACCTCTTCCACGATATCGGCGCCGGCCGTTTCGCCCGTGATCTCCCCGAGCAGCTCCCACGCGCGCCTAAGGCTGATCTCCACGAGGTCTATCGCCTCCCCGCGCCTTGCGGCGACGAGCCCATCGCCTATCTCCGATAGGGATTTTTCCAGCAAATCCGCGTGGCGGACATTCGTGACGAGCGCGCCCCCGCCGACCGGGACCCCGCCGCCTTGAAAAACAAATGCCGCAAGCGCATCCTCCAACTCGGAGAGGCCTCTGCCCTCCTTCATGGAAGTGCGGACGACCGCAATCGGGCCTTCCGCAACGCCGCGCGCGCCGAGGTCGCGCAAGCCGGCGCTTCCGGCGCCGAACGACGCGAGCCAAGCCGAAAATGTCTCCGCATGTACGCGCAAGGGAAGGTCGTCCTTGTTCAGCACCGCAATAAATCGTCTATCTGCGATATGCTGTAAAACTTGCAAATCCGCCCTGTCGAGCGGCGCTCCGGCGTCCAAAACGAACAGGACGAGATCGCTCCGCGCGATGGCGTCGCGGCTCCCCGCAACGCCGAGCAATTCCACGGGATCCTCGGTTTCGCGGATGCCGGCCGTATCGACGAAGCGGACGGGAATCCCGCGCAGGCTCACGTCCTCCTCGATCAAGTCCCGCGTCGTGCCCGGCACATCCGTCACGATCGCCCGCGATTCGCGCAGCAGGGCGTTCAGCAGGGAGGACTTGCCGACGTTGGGCTTTCCCGCGATGATCACGCGCAAGCCCTCGCGCACGATGCGCCCTGTGTGGGCCGTTGCGTTCAATTTCTCAATCTCATCGTTTATCGACGATAATGCTTCCGCCAAATCGTGCGGCGAGAGCGTTTCGATGTCCTCCTCCGGATAATCGAGGTTCGCCGCCACCGATGCGAGCAGTTCCGTCATGCGGTCGCGCAGATTTTTCACCGCGCGAGAAAGCGAGCCATCCAACTGTTGGATGGCCGCGTCAAATGTCGTATCCGCCTTTGCCCGGATCAGGTCTATGACCGCCTCGGCCTGTGCCAGATCGAGGCGTCCGTTCAGAAAGGCCCGCTTCGTGAATTCGCCCGCCTCCGCGAGCCGCGCGCCCTCACGGAGCACAAGGGCGAGCACCCTCCGCAGGGCCGCGGCGCTTCCGTGGCAATGTATCTCCGCCGTATCCTCGCCCGTATAGGTGCGCGGCCCTTTCATGAACACGGCCAAGACCTCGTCGAGCGCGCTTCCGCTCTTCGGATCGACGATGCGGCCGTAGCGCATGCGCCGTCCGCCGAAACCGTCCTCGCCCGCGCAAAGCGCCGCGCCGCCCTTCCCGGGCCGAAAGATCCGCGCCAGCACACTGCGGCTTTCCGCGCCGCTGATGCGGATCACGCCGATGCCGCCCTCGCCGGGAGGCGTCGAAATCGCGGCAACGGTATCGTTCATTTTCGTTCGATGATCACGCGCCGATAGGGTTCCTCGCCTTCGCTCCTCGTGGAAATGTTCCCGTTCGATTGCAAAGTCGCGTGGATGACCTTCCGCTCGTAGGGGTTCATCGGTTCGAGCCGCACGTTCCGGCCCGTCCGTTCGACCTTCCGCGCGAGCTTGACGGCGAGGGTTTCGAGCGTCTTTTCCCTGCGCGAGCGATAGCCCTCCACATCCACGATGACGCGAATGTACGTGTCCTGCGTCTTGTTCATGACCAAATTCGTCAGGTATTGTATGGCGTCCAGCGTCTGCCCGCGCTTGCCTATGACCGTCCGCGAATCCTTCCCCTCCACCTCGAGGTAGACGCATTCGTCGTTCTCGAGGGCCCGAACGTTCACATCGAGGCCCATTTTGTCCACGACATTCCTGAAAAAGCTCGCCGCCGCGTTGTTGCCGTCCGCCGGCCTGAGATTTTCGGGCCTTTCATTGAAGGAAAAATTTTCTCCGTCCGCAGTAGCAGCAACAGGCGGCTTCTTCTCCGCGGCGTTCCGCTTTTCGAATTCGCCGAACGGAATTTTCACCCGCGCGGCGCCCCGCGGCCTGTCCGAGCGGGCGGAGGACAGCCAATAGGACCGGCTTTCGCCCCTGTTTTCTTTGTCCTCTTCGCGAGTTTCGCGAGGCTCGCGGGGCTCGCGAACCTCGCGGCGATCGCTTCTCTCCCCGTCGCGCCCGCGTTCCCGCTCCCTTCGTCCGCCGCGTTCGGGTCTGCCGCCGCGCTCCGGCCCGGAGCCGCGTTCGGAACGGCGCGGCCTGTCGGACCTGCCGCCCGCGCGCCCCGATCCTGCGGAAGCGGAAGCGGGCACGCCTTCGCCCTTCTTCTTTCGCAGGTCGCGCACCTTGCCTATGCTGAGCTTTTCCCCTTCGGCCGCATCCTTGTTTTCCGCAGCCGGCGCGGGCGCCTCGGAGTCCTCGGCCGGCGCGGGCGCTTCGGCCGGTGCGGATGCCTCCGCCGGCCTCGTATCCGTTTGCGCCGCCTGTTCCGATTGTTCCCTCTTCTCGATCCGTACCTTGGCAAGTTTCGCGCCGATGCCCAAAAAGCCCTTCGTCGGCTGTTCCAGCACCGTCACGATCGCTTCGTCCTCCGAAATTTTAAGATCCGCAAGGGCGAGCCGCGTCGCCTCTTCGACATCCTTTCCCCATTTTTCCGAATAGTCCAATTCTACTCGCCGCGGTTGCGGCACATGCCTTCTGCTGTTCTTCTTCATTTCGTTCCTCTGTTTCCTTTGCGCGGCGTTCACGTTCGCCGCCGTTGCGCGCACTGCGCCCGGGGAGTCCCCTCATTATTTCTTGCTCGCTTTGTTTTTCGCAACCAGGCGCTTCTTCCAGATATTCAAAAAATGCGTCTGTCCGATCTGCACGACGGTTCCGACGAACCAGTAAACCGTGAGTCCGGCCGGAAAGGATCGGCCCATCAGGACGATCATGACCGGGAAGAAGTATTTCATCATCTTCATCATCGGCGCCATCTGGTTGCTCATCTCGCTTCCGCCGGCTTGCTGCTGTTGCGTCATCATGAAGGAAAAAAAAGTGGATATCCCGGCCAAAATCGGCAATATCCATTGGTCGGGCTGGCTCAGGTCCGGCACCCAAAAAAACGCCTCGTGCGACGCGATCCACATCTCCGTATCCGGCAGATAGGCCGTGGGATTTCTGAGCAGGGAAAAAAGCCCCCATATGATGGGCAACTGCACGAGCATCGGAAGGCAACCCATCAGGGGGTTGAACTTCTCGTCCCTGTAAAGCTCCTGCATCTTCAGGTTCAGGGTTTCCTTGTCGTTCGCGTATTGCTTTTGCAGGGCCTGCATCTTCGGCTGCACCTCCGCCATCTTGGCGCTGTGCTTGATCTGATTCGCGTACAGCGGAAAGAGCACGATCCGGACGATCAGCGTGAACACGATGATGGTGTAGCCGTAGTGCCCCAGAAGGTCGTAGATCACGCTCAACAGCATGCCAAGAGGTACGGCGATGTATTTCAATGAAATTATCCTTTCTTTGATCGCTTACTGTTTCAAAACAAATCGTTTTGATTGGACCTTTATCGTTTCTTCGTCGCAGGTCCCGCGCGGCGAATGTGCGCATCCCGCAGAGATCAGCGCAGGGGATCGTAGCCGCCCGGATGAAAGGGATGACATTTCAACAATCGCTTGATGCCGAGAAAGCTGCCCTTGAAAAACCCGTATTTTTCCAGTGCCTGCATGAAATACGCGGAGCAGGTGGGATAAAAGCGGCAGACGGGCGGAAACAAGGGTGAAACGAAGCTTCGATATAAGCGAATGAGAAAAATCAAGACCGTTTTCATTTCAAAAGCCCGTTCTTTCGCAGCAGGGCCCGCATCGAATCACCGACATCCCCGCATTTCACGCCGCTGTCCGCAGCCGATTTTCGCGCGATAAACAGGAGATCGTATCCGACGGGCAGACGCTCCGCCAGCCGGCGGTAACTCTCCTTCATCAGACGCCGTGCCCTGTTGCGCCGCACGCTGTTGCCGACCTTTTTGCTGGCGAGGAAGGCTTTTCTGCTATAGCCAAGGCCGTTCTTCTTGAAAAACAGGACCACATATCGTCCGCCCGCGGATTTCCCTTTGCCGTACAGGGCGGAAAAATCCTTCTTGTTGCGCAATACATCCGGTTTCAGCATGCTCTTTTGCCCACAGACCGCAACACGAGCTACGCCGTGAGTTTCTTTCTTCCCCTCGCCCGCCTCCTCTTCAAAACATTCCTGCCGTTCTTCGTGCGCATCCTCTTTCTGAAACCGTGCTCCTTCTTTCTCTGTCTGACCTTTGGCTGATACGTCATCTTCATGATCGGCCCGCGCCTCCTTTTTCTCAACAATCCGCTCTGTTGCGCCGATTTTGCGTCCCCGTCTTAATTTCAACGCGGACGGCTCTCACCGCATGCCCGGAAACACGGCCCGGCGTCGCGCCGGCCCGCATTTTCTCGTAAAAGGCATACCCCTGTATTATACATGCAAATTGTGAAAAATGTCAACGGCTCTTCGTGTATTTACA